>JBJKSW010000011.1:0-35964 GCA_046703525.1 Thermoplasmataceae archaeon | reverse complement strand
CAGCAATATTACTGCCAAGAACGCCCTCTTAACACGAATCTTGCCATTCATTTATCGCATCCCTGTGTCAGTAAGGTTTACGATGAATCCAACAGATGAAGCCTGCCTTAATCCAGTTAACGATGCTAAAACACCGAAATAATGTGTACCTATGTAGCTACCGATAGTCACAAGAAATTCTGTCTTGAAAATGAATTCATAAAAACTGTGCGGGTAACTTCCAATTATGGATACCGGGTGCTCATTTAGGAATTGAAAAGACGTGGAAGAGTTCCCATACCCATTAAAGGCAAGAACTCTTTTTTGTGAGATATTGACGTCAGAAGTTTTACCTGAAAGTAGTCGGTCATAGGTCAGATGATCCATCGACGGAGGACCTGAAGCGTTCACTAACAGTGTCATACCTGAAGGATCTAAGTTGGGAGCTAGATTTCCAGAAATGGAGACAATTATTGACAGAACAATCATGCAGCCATCAATACTGCTGACTCCAGAATCAAACAATGTATGGGCAGACGATGTAATATTGAAACTTGAGTCAAGATAGGCATTCTCGTAGATTGAGGATGAAGAGTTTGTTGAATTAAAGGCCTCGTATCCAACTCTTGATAGATTACCAGTCAAACGCATGGATGACTGGTGATTACTTACACTTATCCCGGAGTTCCAAGAAATCCCTGTATACGTGGAAAACAGGAAAAACAAGAATAATCAATAGTGCAACAACTGCAATGATTGTTGTTATTGCAATCTTCCTGTTGCGTAGAATTGCCAATTAAAAGAAATAATTTATATTTATATTTAAATCTAATGAGCCGAGCAGGCTGTGCACCTAAAGTGGAAATTTACCTATATTTTGGGTGCAACTCTCGTCTCTTAAGTGCAAAACTGACATTAGGTGCAAAGCCGCACCAAACGTGTTACTTTTTATATCCATTTGCCATATTTGTGGCAATGTCTTTCACATTTAAGTGCCGAGATCTCGGAAACGACTGCAGTTTTGAATACGAGGCCCAGGAGAAAAAGGATCTGATTCCAAGAATCAAAATTCATGCAAAGTATGCACACAACATTTTTGAGATGAGCGATTCTCAGCTGAAGGAAGTTGAGGCAGTCATTAAGGAAAAACAGTAGAGATCGAAGTGACAGGCACTAATTTTCACCGCATTCCAACAGTTCTCAATTCACAGGAACTCCTTGACAAGGCATTCTCAAGAGCTGCAAGGATTGAGGAACCCTGGAAGGGGTCTTTCGAAGAGACCGTCAGAAAAGAAGTCATAGACAAAATTTCCACTGTTGAATCCATAGAGACATCCTACCTGGTCAAGATTGTCAGGAAGTTTCCGTCAACCGATGAAATACATCCATTTTACAGGGATATACTTGACCTGATGTTCTCCGTTGACCAGTATAAGATATCGCTTTCCAAGCTGCAGAAGACATCGGACAAGATTTCACAGCTTGCAACAGCGGGGATTAGTGCCGTCAAAAGGGCCAGTCAGGTCAAGCACATGAATTCTTACCTCAAGGGATTCTATGGCAGAACCTCGTCACTTATCAAGGACATTGCAGGCGACCTCCTGTTCCTGGGCAGGTGCAGGGATGACATGAAGAGAATGCCAACACTGGATGCTTCGCTTCCCACTTTCATAATAGCCGGCATTCCAAACGTTGGAAAATCCTTGCTGGTCACAAAGCTGACAAATGCAAGAACTGCAGTTGCAGTATATCCGTTCACCACACAGACGATACACATAGGTTTCTTTGAAATGGATGGAAACAGGATCCAGGTGATCGATACTCCGGGAATCCTTGACAGGCCAATTGAGAAGCGCAACGACATGGAGAAGAAGTCTATTCTGGCACTGAAAAATATCAGTTCTGTCATCATATACCTGTTTGACCACAGCAATGAGGCCCATCTGCCTCTTGAATCGCAGGAAAGGCTTTTCAGGGAGATAGAAGAGACATTTCACAGGCCCATGATCAGAGTGCAGTCCAAAGGCGATATATCAGACCCGAAGGAGGACATTGTTGTTTCATCACTCACCGGAAGCGGAATTGACGAGCTCCTGAAAGCAATGATGAAACATTCGCTGGTGGTTTGATTTGAATCTTGACAGGAAGAAGATACATGAAATAGTTGTCAGGAATGCATTTCTTCACGAGGGAAAAGCTGACACCAAAGCGGTAATGAACAAGGTCATGGGTGCATTTCCAGAGGCAAGGTCCAACAGCAGGGAAGCAGTCCCCCTGATAAGGGAGATCATAGACAAGATAAACAGCCTGGGTACAGATGATTTTTCCAGGCTTGTGGAAAAGGAATATCCGGAACTGCTGGTGAGAGAAAAAAGGACACAGGAGCACGTATTGCCCGACCTCAGGGATGTGAACGGAAATGTAACCATGAGAATAGCGCCATCTCCTTCCGGGCCGCTTCACATAGGCCACTCCAGGATGGCAATACTCAATGACGAATACGTTAAGAGATACGGAGGAGACCTGATCCTGAGGATTGAGGACACGAATCCTAGGAACATCGATCCGGATGCTTATGAAATGATTCCCGAGGACCTCAGCTGGCTTGGAGTAAACGTAACACAGGTCATCATACAGAGCGACAGAATGGAGATCTACTATGAGCAGGCATTAACACTGCTGGAAAATGGATTTGCCTATGTCTGCAGCTGCGACCCTGAAGCGTTCAGAAAACTGAGATCAAATTCTGAGGCTTGCCCGCACAGAAACACTGATCCAACGGAAAGTGCCGGACTATTCAGGAAAATGCTTTCCGACAGAAGCATCGCCCTCGGAAAGTCTGTGGTCATCAAGACAGATCTCAGGCATCCAAACCCGTCGGTCAGGGACTGGATCGCTTTCAGGTTTGTGGATGAGCCTCATCCGAGGCAGGGCGACAGGTACTGGATGTACCCGCTAATGAATTTCTCAGTCGCCGTCGATGATCACCTTCTTGGGCTGACACACGTTATGCGTGGCAAGGACCATATAAACAACACAGAGAAACAGAAGTACATCTTCGAATACAATTCATGGAAACTTCCTGTTTATTACCACTTTGGCCTTGTTAACATACCCGATACAGTCCTTCACGCATCAGAGATGAAGGAGGGCATAAAGTCCGGGAAATACACCGGATGGGACGATGTCAGGCTTGGTACGCTCAGGGCGCTGAGGAAACGTGGCTACCTGCCTGCCACATTCAGAAGATACTGGATAGAATCAGGAATGCGTGAAATAGACGCAGAATTTTCCTGGGACATATTCAATTCCATGAACAGGGAACTTATAGACAGGGATGCAAAGAGGCTTTTCTTTGTGCCTGACCCGATCGGACTTCGAATAGATTTTGAAAGGAAAACAAGCGCTTCCATACCATACCACCCTGGAATTCCTGAACTGGGTTCAAGAGATTATTCATTCGAGGGCAACACTCAGATATTCGTGCCTGAAGGCGACCTGGGCAGAATAGAGGAAGGGGAGGAATTCAGGTTGAAGGACCTCTGCAATTTCAGGATAAGCAACGGGAAACCGGAGTATGCAGGCGATGACCACACAAAGAAGGGAATGCGCATATTGCAGTGGGCCCCGGAAGGTTCTGAAGTGTATGAAGTGGTCATGCCGGACGGCTCTAGCGTGAGCGGGCTGCTGGAACCTCTTGGCAGAAGTTACGACGGTGTTTCCCAGTTCGAAAGGTTCGGATATGTCAGAGTGTACAAAGGCAGTTCAACCGGGTATTTTCTCCACAGGTAGAGATCACTTCATATCATTTATTTTAACAAATTCAGGAAACCCTTTCAGAATGATTACGTGCCCTATTGTCTTAACCAGCCTGTATGGAATAGATATGGACGCTCCCGCCTCAACCAGCTCTGTATTGGTGTTTTCGACATAAAGTCCGTATATGCTCCCTTTCTCAAAATCTATAATGACGTCGTCCACAACACCGACATATAGGCCCTTGTCTGTGTAGACCTTCAGGGTTTCCAGTTTTGTTACCTTGGCGAGCATAAGGACATCCTGTTTCGGGAGCGAAAGAGCATTTATTATTTTTTCCGGGCAGCGCACCGGATGCTGTTGCCCCCTGCCATAAACATGAACCAGGCGGTTAATAATGTTTCTTATGTGTTAAAAAAATGCGTTTCCCCGCCCGCATTTTCATTTCCTGCAGGCCGAGATGAAATTGCTGAACAGTTCGCGCCCCTTTTCTGTATTTTCAACCTCAGGATGGAACTGGACACCATAAAGCGGCCTCTCCCTGTGGTAGAATGCCTGTATCCTGCAGTTCCTGGACGAAGCCGAAACGACGAAATCGTCAGTGAGTTCCTTGATTTCATCATTGTGGTTCTCCCATGCTATAATCTTCTCGCCCATTCCTGAAAATATTGAATCGTTGTTGTGGAATGTTATCTCAGTTCTGCCGTACTCTGGAACTGAACCTGGCCCAACCTTCCCTCCGAAATTAAGAGCAATGAACTGTGCACCGACACATATGCCGAGAATCGGATAAGTGTGGTCTGCAATTATGGCCCTGATATTCCCGAGCTTATCGAGTTCGTCAACAATGCTGGGAGCCCCGCCCGAGAAGACCAGGCCGTCAAGGCCGTCAAGTCTCGGCGATTCTGTAGTGTTCGGGACTATCTCCGATTCAACGCCCAGTGACTTGAGGACCCTCCATTCCCTGTGGGTCCACTGGCCACCGTTGTCCACAACGTTTATCTTCATTGTGTTCAGTCTAGGCCTTCAATTCCGAGAGATTTGCTTATCTCCTTGTACCTGTTCCTGATTGTAACCTCTGTCACTCCGGAAATTCTTGCAATTTCTTTCTGTGTTCTCGGTTTTTTCAGCAGGACAGACGCAATGTAAATGGAAGCAGCAGCCACCCCGGTCGGTCCTTTCCCCGAAGATATTCCGAGCTCTGTCGATCTTCTGACAATGTCCTCACTCATGAGAATTGCCTGCTTGTCGAGATCCAGCTTGTTGCAGAACTGTGCCACATACGAGTAAGGTGTTGTTGGCCTTATGTTGAGTGTGAGTTCTTTTGCAAGGTGCCTGTAGGCTTTTCCTATCTTCTTCTTGTTGACTTCAGACGCCTTTGATATCTCATCAAGTGTTCTTGGAAGGTTGACCATTCTGCAGGCAGCGTAGATCGAAGCACAAACGATGCTCTCAATGCTTCTCCCCCTGATAAGGTTCTTCTCCACGGCCCTTCTGTAAACAAGCGCCGCAGTTTCCTTTATGTCTTTTGGAATTCCAAGCTTGGCGCCATTGTCGTTAAGCATCTGAAGAGCGAGTGAAAGATTCCTCTCTGCCGCGTTGCTGACCCTTATCCTCTGGTGCCATTTCCTTACACGGTATATCTGCGCACGGTTCTTGTGTGGTATTCTCTTTCCATAGTAATCCTTGTTTGACCATGATATTTCTGTTGCGAGCCCTTTGTCGTGGCTCAGGAATGTCATTGGAGATCCGGTTCTCGCCCTCCTGTCATCCTGGTCACTGTCGAAAGCCCTCCATTCAGGCCCCTGGTCAATAAAAGAGTCCTCAATCACAACACCACAGCCATTACAAATAAGTTCCCCGCGCTCATAATCCCTTACGAGTTGCTCAGAATTGCATTCCGGGCACCTCTTATTAGAAGCTGACTCGGTATTCCTTTCCATTATGATCCTCTGATTTCATCGACATTGAGATATGTATTAAACGTTTGTGTTTTGTTCACTATAGAAGTGAAAAGCTTGATTCTTCTCCCGAGCCGCTTTTTTCCGTATTTTTATGTAGCCCGTGATAATTAGTAACACGTTAATTTATAAAAATACAATTTATATATATAAAAAAAGTAAACTTATATTATTTACGAAAGAAGTTTCAATACAGACCTGTAGAGAATCTCAGAGCCGCTCTTTAGTGCTTTTTCCTCCACGTCATAGGTGGGGCTGTGCTGCGGGCTTGTCAACCCCTTCTTCTCATTCCTTACACCAAGGAAGTAGAATGCACCAGGCACTTCCTGAAGGTAATACGCGAAATCCTCCCCTCCCGATTCCGGCCCGGAGTGGACTGCACAACCCTTTCCAAGCACATCTTCAGCAGCCGATTCCACTACGCGGGCCACCTTTTCATCATTGATGAGTACAGGATAACCCTTGATGTATTCGAACTCGTACGTTGCACCGAAGGAGGAGCAGATTCCTTTGAGGACTTCCTCCAGTCTCCTTATGATCAGGCTCTGGACTTCGGCGTCAAACGTTCTGACAGTACCTGTCATTTCCGCGTGTGCTGCTATTATGTTGTACCTGTAGCCAGAGTGGATTGTTCCGAACGTCACTACCGCAGTCTTGTGGGGGGAAACACTCCTTGAAATGATGGACTGAGCCGCATTTATGTATGTTGTCGCCACAATAAGGGCGTCAATGGCGGATTCCGGCGCTGATCCGTGTCCTCCCTTTCCGTGTATCCTGATCCTGAATTCGTCTGCATTTGCCATGGCAACGCCGTATTCTATTCCTATCTTGCCCGCGTCAAACCTTGTCTGCACGTGCTGACCGATTACGAAGTCAACGTCTTTCAGTACGCCGTTCCTGATGAAAGAAACAGCACCTCCCGGAGGCTGCTCCTCCGCCTGCTGGAAAAGCAGCCTTACCCTTCCGGCAAGCCCGTCCCTGTTGGCGAGCACAAGTTTTGCGAATCCAAGAAGCATTGCGGTGTGGCAGTCATGGCCGCATGCGTGCATGACGCCTTTATTTTTTGAAACGTAAGGGACCTCATTCTCCTCAGTCACCGGAAGGCCATCCATGTCTGCCCTTACGGCAACAGTTTTTCCGGGCTTTCCTCCGACTATGTCAGCATATATGCCGCCGTTTTCAACTCTCACGGGGTTAAGCCCCATTCCCTTCAGCTCTTTCTCAATCACATCAAGCGTGTTGCTCTCCCTGAAGCTCAGTTCAGGGTTCATATGAAAATAACGCCTCATTTCGAGTATGTAATCCTCGAACTGGTCTATGTTTGCAGAAGACATCAGAAACCATATCTGATGTTGGCTTTTAACCCTTGCACTGGAGTATTATTACTTAATATTCCCGCAAAGAACGTACCTTTGCAAGTGAGAACATGCTGTGGTATGTGCCTTCGTAGAGGAATGAACTGCGTTCAAATCCTTCAACCGTGAATCCTCCCTTCAGAAGTACCCTGAGGGATGCCAGATTGTATTCAATCACTTTTGTGTGGATCCTTACCAGTTTTCTCACATTGAAGGCATAGTCGCATATTGTGTTGAGTGCATCAGTTGCATATCCTTTGTTTCTGTATTTCTTTCCGATCCAGTATCCTACATGTGCACTTCTGTCAATCGTGTTTATGTCAGATAGGCCAACAACTCCGACTAGGAATCCGCCGGAGAAAACCAGGAAATCCTCCATGAATATTTCTGAGCCGTATGACCTGTTGGTTGACAGAAAGTTCTCTGCATCTGAAAGCCTGTATGGATATGGGAAGGAGTGCGCACCTATGTTTCTTCTTATCTCGGGATCGTTTGCCAGCTCTGCCACAGTTCCGGCAAACTTCAGGTCCAGGTCATCCGATAATGTGACAGAAACTCCTCTTAGCTCAACCATCCCTGGCAAACATGCCATAATGCCTAATCAAGCTATCAGAAAACACTCTCATTTGAGGAGCAGGGTTTTGATTATAACAATTTTAGTGTAATTTTCTGTTTATTACCCTAACTAGTAAGGTATCCCTATATTATGAAGTCTTGAAATGCTATTGTTGTGGTATCATGACCGACAAAATGTCAGTATTGTTTGTATCAGGAACCCTGGACAAGATGATGGCCGGAGCCATAATCACATCCGGCGCAGTGGCCAATGACCTGGAAGTCAATGTATTCTTCAGCTTCTGGGGCCTCATAAACCTCAGGAAATCAGGCGGCCTTCCACCCACAATGAGCTATGAAGCAGGCCCAATGGCTGGCCAGATGATGCAGATCATGAAGGAAAAGAATGTCCCTTCCTGGCTAGACATGCTCAGGAACGCCAAGGAAATCGGAAACGTCAAGGTGTATGCATGCGCAATGACTGCAGACCTGCTCGGAATAAAGAAGGAAGACCTGGATCCGATAGTCGATGACATTGTCGGTGTTGGGGAATTCGTATCAATGGCAAAAGACGGCCAGATACTGTTCATGTAAAGGGAGATGAAATAAATGCTGCACGAAGAGAAACCTGCAAAGGTCGTGGATGCAAGGGGGGCATTCTGCCCAGGCCCGCTGATGGAGATGATCAAAGCCTACAAGCAGGCCAAGGTCGGTGACATAATAGCTGTATATTCGACAGACAGCGGAACCAAGAAGGATGCGCCTGCATGGGTGAACAAGTCAGGAAATGAACTCATTGGCGTCTACGACAGAGAAGGATATTTTGAAATAAGAATGAGAAAGACGAAGTAATTGTCGTCTTTCAAATTTAATTTTTTTAATAAGTTTTTCAGATTCTGAACAGTTTGAGGGTTGCATTATAGTACTTGTAAACGAGAACACAGAATGATGTGAATGTGAGCCTGTGTTTCCTCGACCATTCTATCTGCTTGTTCACATAGGCAAGGTGCTTGCTCGGCTCCCTGTTCTCTATGTACGGGTTCCCGCTCAGATAATCGTGTATGTTGCTGATCAGGTGGTTCGACGTGAGGCCGTCGATCAGCTTCATCTTCTTGGAGAGCTCAATCATCTTGATTCCAACCAGGTACGTCGTTTCAATCATCTCCTTCCTGTTCATGGCATCCGTTTCATAGTTCAGGTAGTCTTCCCAGCCGTTTCCTGTTTCCAGTGCATTGTAAAATTCCATCAGGTGCCTTCCATGGATCTTGTAGCCGTACCTCTCCGGCATTTCGAAAATGAGGGACCCGGGGTCCAGGAAGGGTGTAAGCGGCGATATGAACGAGTATATGTCCATACCATTGCCATTGTACTTCTCCATTATCCTTGAGGAATATTCGGCATCAGCGAACACATCCTCTCTGGTTTGGGTCGGCAGACCAATGGAGAAATACACGTCGAACTTCTTGCATCCCAGATCCCTCGCGGTTTCTATGCTCTTTTCCAGTGCAGCGTTTGAGAAGTTTTTCCCGACCTTCTTCCTGATTCTCTCCACGGATGATTCAGGCGATATTTCTGCTGTGAATCCGCTGAAAGTCCTGGAAAGCCTGGTCAGGTATTCCCTGTCTGGAGGAAGGAAGTATTCAGAGAGGAGAGGAAGGTCTATTCCGCGTTCCTTTATCGACCTGAAAAATGCGCTGTAATATTTTTCCCCGGCAGCATTTAGGTCTCCCGCAACAAAGACAGGAGCACCTATTGTTTCATCGACCAGCTCGATCTCCTGTGCGACTATGTCCGGGTCCCTGAATATGGGTGAAATTGAACCGTATCTCGGCTTGTATGCAAAGTTCGAGCCACCGCAGAATCCACAGTTGAACTGGCATCCGTGCTCTATGATTGTGAATCCTTCAGGGTTGTTTATCCATGAATAATATGGCAGGTGCCCCTTTATGTCGTGGTACTTGATTGTGTTGTTTGCAAGCGCCTTGTAGTCAATGAACACCCTGCTCATGGCTTCAAAACTGTTCTGTGGCATGGTTGTCTTTATGTTCCCGCTGGAATCCCTGTAGACCAGATTCGGCACAGTGGAAACATCCCCTCCCTTTTCGACAGCTTCTGTGAGCAGTCTGAGGGGTTCCTCCTGAAAATCGCCATAGAGAACATAGTCAATCCATGGCCACTCCTTCATGATTTCCTCCTTGAAGTATGAAGAGGAAAATCCGCCAAGCACAACCTTTGCATCCGGGTGAATGTCCTTGATCATTTTTGAAACATGATTGACGCCATGGACGTGCGGGAGCCAGTGGAAATCTATTCCGTATACCTTTGCATCTAGTTCCCTGATGTATTTCTCAGGGTCAAACCTGCTGTCAGACAGCATAAGGACAGCCAGGTTGGCAATCCTGGCCCTGAATCCATGCCTGATAAGATATGCCAGCATGCTGACAAAACCTATGGGGTACATTTCGAAAACAGGCGTTGACGGAACAACATCGCTGATGGGACCCGGCTTCAGGTTTTTCTTCCTGAAATCATAGATGCTCGGCGCATGAACAAGGCAAACGTCCACACTTCCTGACGGCAAAGATGATCACCATCCCCCGTTCAAATGGCTGCTGATTCCAGAGAAATCAGGACCTGTCATGGCAACTGGGTAGCGTCTGGCAATCCTTCCATTGGCCACATCTGTGTCCTGCAATAACATAAGCGTTACACAGATGTTTTTACAGGAATCTGACTGCCCGTCCATAAAAAAATAATCTCAGCAGAATTAATAACAGAATAGGTTGATATGTTAGGTAAATTGCAGTTTTTATTCACAACTTCTTGAGTTCCTGTATCAGCTTTGAAACAGTATCCTGGGCATCTCCGTAAAGCATTCTGGTTTTGTCCAGATAGAAAAGATCATTTTCAATGCCGGCAAATCCCTTTCCCCTCCCTCTCTTCAGCACAATTATGCTGGCTGATTTGTCAACATCAAGGATGGGCATTCCATAGAGCACCGTTCCTCTGACTCTTGCAGCCGGGTTGACAACATCGTTTGCGCCGATAACGAGGGATACGTCAACAGCCTGAAAATCCCTGTTGGCATCGTCAAGATCAACCATGAGCTCGTATGGCACTCCAGCTTCGGCAAGGAGTACGTTCATATGGCCGGGCATTCTTCCGGCAACCGGATGGATTGCGAAGAACACGCTGATCCCTTTTTCCTGCAGTATATCGAGCAGTTCCCTGACTCTGAACTGAGCCTGTGCAGCCGCCATTCCAAAACCGGGCACTATAGCGACTTTCCCGGCGTAGGCAAGCATGACTGCCACGTCATCATTTCCTATGGGCTTCAGGGAACCCTTAAGTTCCCTGCTCTCTTCCTGGACCTTTCCAAATGCTCCAAACAGTATGTTTCCAACCGACCTGTTCATTGCCTTTGCCATCGCCATCGTGAGAATTGTTCCAGCAGCACCAACCAGTATGCCTGCAACAACCATTGCAAAGTTCGAAATCGAAAAACCGTCAAGACCGACGGCAATTCCTGTCATTGCATTGAAGAGCGATACAAGTACAGGCATATCGGCCCCGCCGATTGGAAGTGCCATCATGATGCCGTAAACAGAGGAGGCGATGAAGAAAGGAACAAGAGCACCGAAAGGCAGCAGGTTCAGGCCGGGCACAAGTGCTGCAACTCCCAGGTACACGGAAAGCAGAAGCACTGCCATATTAAGGGGCTGTTGCAACCTGAACGTAACGGGCCGCTGTGGAAACCATCCCTGGAGCTTCAGGAAAGCTATCAGGCTTCCCGCAATGGATACGTTTCCAATCATTGCCCCTGCAAGTGCAATGTCCAGGTTGAACTGGGATGCCGAGAACCTGAGAAGTTCTATTGATGCTATGGCTGATGCGGCCCCTGCTCCCATCCCGTTGTATATTGCCACCATTTGCGGCATGTTCACCATGGAAACCTTTCTGGCCGCGTACCAGCCGATTACTGCACCAATCAGAATGGCGGGTATTATGAGGACAAGATTGGAAATGCCGGGAATGAAAAATGTAACTAGAATGGAGAGAGCCATGGCGATACCCGCCCAGAGGATTCCGCTCCTGGCTGTCCTTGGGTTTGCCATCCTGTGTAAACCGACTATGAAAAATGCAACTGTAACTACGTACACAGGCTGCGAGAAATCAGTCATTCCCTCTCTTCACCTTCCTGACGAACATAGAGAGCATTCTTTCAGTTACCGCGTATCCGCCGGTAACGTTGAGAGTTGCCATCACAACGCCGGCAAACCCTATTATACGTTCAACGTCGTTGGAAGCATAGCCAAGTGCAATAATGGAACCGACAAGCACGATTCCATGTATGAAATTTGAACCCGACATGAGCGGAGTATGCAGCACGACAGGAACGTTCCTGATAACCTCGTAACCGATGAAGGCCGATAATATGATGACGTATACCCATGCCCAGACATCCGCGGTCATTTCAGTTTCCTCCACCATTGCTGAGCCGGAATAGCACTTTTCCGCCTTTGCAGACAACGCATGCTGACAGGAGTTCGTCCTTTTCCGGTTCTGCAAAATTACCCGAGGAATCAAAGAGGACTGAAATGAAATTCATGATATTCTTCGAATACATCTGGCTGGCATTGACCGGCACTTCTGCAGGCGCGTTGAGGAGGCCTATCACCGTTGCAGTGTCTGTTTCAACCAGCTTGCCGGGGGCCGTAAGCTCACAGTTTCCGCCTGATTCAGCAGTTATGTCCACGATGACTGACCCCCTCTTCATTCCAGCGACCATTTCTGAAGTAAGAATTAAGGGCGATTTCTTGCCGGGGACGCCTGCAGTTGTTATTATGATATCAGATGACCGTATCGCGTCCTCAAGTATCTGCTTCTCCTCCGACCTCTCCTCTTCTGTGAGTTCACGTGCATAGCCTCCCTTTCCAACCGCATCGACACCCAGTTCCAGAAATCTGGCACCAAGGCTCCTTACATCCTCGCCTGCTGACTTCCTCACATCGTAGGATGCAACAGAAGCTCCCAGGCGCTTTGCAGTCGCTATTGCCATCAGCCCTGCAACTCCGGCGCCGATAACAAGAACAGATGCCGGCCTGACCGTTCCCGCAGCGGTAGTCAGCATAGGCATGAACCTGGGTGAATGGAAGGCTCCAGTTATGGTGGCCCTGTAACCAGCTGCCGAAGACTGTGAAGACAGGATATCCATGGATTGCGCCCTGGATGTTCTTGGCATAAGTTCAAGTGAGTATGCAGTAATTTTTCCGGCTGCCATTTTCTCCACCGTGCCGGGAAAACGGAGAGGGTAGATTGAGCCTGCGACAACGGTGTTTTCCCTCATGAGACTGATGTCTTCAGTTGAGGGCCTCTGCAGCATGAACAATACGTCTGATCTCTGGATCAGAACATTCCTGTCTTCTGTGACATCCGCTCCTGATTTCGCGTATTCTAAGTCTCCGAAATATGATCTTGAACCGGCACCGCATTCAACCATAACATTGAAATTCCTGGAACGAAGCTTCGCCACGTCGTCCGGAACAAGCGCCACTCTTCTCTCTTCCGTCTCGAGCTCCTTCAAAATCCCTATTGTCACGGCCAAAGAGTTCACCAGTTTGAAATTTTAGTGTCACATAATAAACATTTACCAAAATCAGTTCACATTTTCATTTGAAATGATGTGTCGGCTTTAAACGCCGGCCTGGTCTAATTATGTAAAATCTTCGGGTTTAGTATCCTTATTTTTTAGGTAACATCCTTAACAATTTCGTCAGGATGATAGTTGAGGGGATCTTTCTATGAACAGAACATCAGTGATAATTGTTGGAGACGGAGCAGCAGGCATCATCATGGCAAACAAGCTCAGGGAGAGGACAGATCCCGATCTGGTTGAAATAACTGTCATAGGGCCCATGAAGCCCCACTATTTCAAGCCGGACGGAATTTTCATACCTTTCAACATGAAGGATTACAGGTCAAGCATAAAGGGGACCCGGTTCCTGCTTAACCAGAGAGTTAAAAGGATGAAGGGTGAAGTCACAGCAATGGACGTGAAGAACAGGACTGTCACCGTGGATTCTGAAAGAATACTGAATTATGACTACCTGATCATAGCAAACGGAAACAGGCTTGTTCCGGGTGATGTGCAGGGATATGACGGAAATGCGGAGCACTTCTATGATCTCAGGGAAACGCTCCACCTGAGGGAAACGCTCAATAATTTTCATGGAGGCAAGATAGTGATCGGGCAGGCAAGCGTACCTATCCAGTGCCCGCCTGCGCCTTACGAGTTCACATTCCTGCTGGATGCATACCTCAGGCAGAGGGGCATCAGGGACAAGACAGAGATACACTACGCTTACCCGATTAACAGGGTATTCACCATAGAAACGGTTGCAGGAAAGATACAGGAGCTCTTTGATGAACGAGATATCAGGTACCATACACTTTTCAACGCAGACTATGTGGACAGCGAAAAGAAGAAGCTTGTCTCAATTGAAGGGGAAGAACTTGATTATGATGTTCTTGTACTGATACCGCCGCACAAGGGACAGGCAGTGAACACTTCCTCCGGCCTTGCAAACGAATACGGTTACATAGACGTGGACAGGAACCGGTTAACATATGCGGATTATGACAATGTGTTCGTTATAGGGGACGCGACAAACCTGCCTATATCAAAGGCCGGTTCTGCTGCACACTACGAGGCAGAATACCTTTCAATGAAGATAGCGAATGAGACAAGCGGAGGCCCAAGGCCGGATGACTATGATGGCGAAGTCTCGTGTTTCACTGTCACGGGAAAGAACAGCGGCATGACACTTCACTTCTACTACGGGAGGCCGCCAATGGCTTCTTTCAGCTCGGCAATTGATTACATGCTGAAGTTCTCTTCAGGCGATACTTACTTCACAACAATGCTGAGGGGGGCGATATGAAATGATAACAGAACATGAAAAGGAAGAAGAGGAAACTCCGGAAGACCCTATAGAAAGCCTTCTTGTTAAGGTCAAGGAAAACGCGGGCGCACTCGATACAGTCATGAAGATCATAGACAGGCTCCAGAGGGGAGGATTTGCAGGTATAGTGGAGAAGATAGCTGACGGAGCGCTTCCGTCCGATCTCGAGTACCTGTTTGAGTTCTTCACTTCTGAACCTATGAGGGACTCAATCCTGAAGGGCGGCAATCTTGTGCTGCTGCTCATGCATGCAGCAACAGAGGAAAAGACTGCAGATGCAATAAAGGGGATAGCGTCCAACCTGAGTTACATTGTTGATTCTGCAGGCAGCTTTGCCGACGGAAACGGGAAGCCGAATGTGCTCAAGCTTTATTCTGCTATCAGGGACCCTGACGTAAACTACGCACTCCTCACCATGATGGGCGCACTGAAGGCAGTGGGCAGAATAATGAAGGACATGAAGGAAGAAAACAAAGACATGGAATCACTGCTCAAGTGATTCCATTTTTCATTTTTTTCAGAGAATTTCCTGCAGGTAAGATCTTGCTTCAAGAGCTGCCTTTGCACCGCTTCCTGCAGCTGTTATTGCCTGCCTGTATTTTTTGTCCAGCACGTCACCGGCTGCAAAAACGCCCTTAATTCCGGTGAAAACCTCGTTCTTTGCCACAACATAGCCTGATTCATCAAGCTCAACCTGACCTTTCAGGAATTCCGTGTTCGGCTTGTGTCCTATTGCAACGAAGAGCCCGTCAATCTTCATCTCCTTCGCATTGCCGTTCTTGACATTCTTCACTCTAATCGCCGTTGCTTCATTCTCTCCGATCACTTCTTCGACTATGCTGTCCCATTCCACTGATATTTTGGGGTTTGAAAGGACCCTTTCCTGCATGATCCTGCTGGCTCTGAACTCGTCTCTTCTGTGTATGATTGTAACGTGTTCAACAAACTTGGTAAGGAAGAGAGAATCCTCCATTGCTGTATCCCCTCCCCCAACAACAGCTACGTTGCTGTTCCTGTACAGCGGCCCGTCACAGGTGGCGCAGCTGCTCACCCCTCTTCCGACGAGACGCTGCTCCGAAGGAAGGCCCAGCCACTTTGCAGATGCTCCTGTTGCTATTATGACAGAATGCGCCTCAAACTCTCTGCCTGACAGTTTTACCCTGAAAGGCCTGGATTGCAGGTCAAGCTCAGTGACGTCTTCATCAATGAACCTTGTTCCGAACCTGATCGCCTGTTCCCTCATCTTCTGTATGAGGTCAGGGCCCATAATCCCTTCAGGAAAAGCCGGATAGTTTTCCACGACCGTTGTAAGCTGCAACTGCCCGCCGAAGGCCATTCCTCCAATAACAAGGGGCTTGAAGTCTTCTCTTGCCGAATAGAGGGCTGCCGTGAGTCCGGCCGGACCTGATCCTATTATTACAATGTTCTCAACCATGCTGCCATCTCACAAATTCATTCTTCAATCATCTTATCTTTTATTAACAGTTTGTAAATGCTGCTTGACAGGTCAATCGCTTCAGATTCCCTTCTTCGAGTATGAGAGCATTACCAGCCTCGAATCAGAGGAATATCGAACCTCCTGGCTGAAGCCTTCAACCTGAAGCTTTTTTATGTCATCCGGCGATAGTGCGTGCTTCCTCACTATTGGCATCTTGCCATACAAACCGGCAGAATTCATGTCATATATTGTTAAGACACCATTGCTCCCAAGCAGTTCAAGGAGTGCAGACAGGCTCTGTTCCCTGTTTGCCCAGTGATGAAAGGAGAATGATGTCATAATCATGTCAAATTTTTCTGCTGTTCCGGGCTCCCTGCTGCTCCCGAGGCCAACAGAAACTCTGCCGGAAAGGCCCTTTTTCCTTATCTTTCGTGATGCGAGTCGTACCATGTCAGGCGACGGGTCTATCCCCATTATGCTTGCATCCCGGATCTCACCTGCGATCCTGACCAGTATGTCGCCTGGTCCGCATCCGACATCCAGGAGCCTGGAAGGATGATTTCTCACGACGTCCTGAATAATCTGCCTGTACATCTTCCAGGTGGCAAGACCTGAAAATGCTGAATAGACCTTTGATGTAAAATATCCAAACTTCTCCTCACCGTTCAGGTAAAGGCCTTTATTTCTGCTCATTGTTTCTCCATACACCTGTCACTCAGGCACTGTTTTAATTATATGTTTATACCGTCCTGGAACGGTTGTCCTGTCTTCAGTAGAAATATTCGAAATAGAGCAGGTCCACGAATCCCGTTCCGGGCACGTAATCATGCTTGCTGAACCTGCCACAGTACTTGAAGCCGTTTTTTTCAAGCAGGCGCTTTGAGGCCTCATTTCCTTCCTTTACAGAAGCGTACGATTTCCTAAGGTTCCACGCATCCTTTCCGTACTCAAGCATCAGCCTCACAGCTTCCGTGCCAATCCCCCTGTTCCAGAATTCCTTGCCAAGCAGATAACCCAGTTCCGCGTGCCTTCCCACTGGATCAAAATGATGCATGCCTATCACTCCTGCAGGCTCTCCACTTTCCTTTTCCACTATCATCAGTACCCTGTCTGTTGACTTGGTTGAACGAAGATGGTCATACCATTCATTCTCATCCTCGGGAAAATACAGTCCGGACGGAAACCTGAGAAATCTGTTCACTTCCTGGTCATTGATGAACTTCTGGATTGAGCCCAGATGTTCCTTTGACGGAAGTGCAAGAATTGCCTTTTCACCGCTCCTGATGACAGTATATCCCATTCCACTTTATTAATGACCGGGTATAATTGTTTTCCCGGGAGGTCTCTGTGTAACATTTGCTCTTTCACTGTTTCCGGAAACGCAATGGAATACCTGTGCGACAGGATTGCCCGCAGCGGTCCGGCACATGGAAATCACCGGGGCACTGTGCTAAGGATCAACATTGTTATACCATTCACGTGTAGTTTCATTCATGAAATACGAGATCAAGTACCGCCCGAGTTATTCGCTGCTTGCCGTGGACCTTGACCAGGGAGATGCAATAACTGCTGAAGCGGGATCAATGACATACATGGATCCGACTGTTGAAGTCAGGACAACGATGAGGGAAAAAGGTTTCTTCTCCACACTTGGTATTGCACTGTTCGGAGGCCAGTCCTTCTTCGTAAACCATTATTCCGGGCCGGGCAAGATCGCATTCGTGTCTGCTCCGGTGGGTGACATAGAAAAACTGGACGTGAGCAGCGGGGCTGGAATGATAATTCAGAAGAGTGCATACGTTGCCTCAACGGGAAACCTTGACCTTGACGTGAAATGGGAAGGCTTCACCAAGGGGCTCTTTGGCCAGGGTTTATTCATGCTTCGTGTTCATGGGGACGGAGACCTTTTCATCAACACTTTCGGTGCAATAGACAGGCACACACTGGATGCAGGGGAAACACTGGTGGTTGATAATTTTCATCTGGTCGGATTCACCGAATCGTGCAGCTACAGAGTGACCAAGTTTGGTGGAATCAAGGAAACAATCCTCAGCGGCGAAGGATTCGTCACCCAGATCACCGGCCCCGGAGAGATATATATCCAGACAAAGAACATGAGGGAATTTGTTGACTGGCTCTGGACACTTCTTGAACCCAGAGTGAGAAACATCCAGGTAAGGGCCAGATAACAGCAACCGGATGGGAACTCAGAGGAAAAGTCCCATGTGCACAATATCCGCCATTTTTCCCTTCAGAAGCACAGACTGCCTGTTCACGCCCTCTATTTCAAAACCGAACTTCCTGTAAAGGCCTATCCCCCTTTCGTTCGTTGAAAAAACATCAAGTATGATTTTGGAAAGGCCCTTATCCCTTGCCCATTTCACGGCATAATCCATGAGTGATGTTCCAACCCCGAGAGATCTGAAACCGTCTGCAACCGCCATATCGAGATACCTGAGGTGTTCTGTCTTTGGCCCACCATATCTAACAAGGTCCAAATTACCGACAATCTTCGACTCACAGACTGCGACAATGAAAAGGACTTCGTCGCCGTTCTTCTCCATCTTCTTTCTTGTCCATTCAAATCTTGCTGGCTCAACTCCCTCCTCCATGAGGTACAGGCCTTCCCTGGCCACACTGTCGATAAGGCCAAGTGATTCTTCAAGGTCTTTCTCTTCCTGGAGCCTGACTGTCAGCCGCCTCGAATCTTTCATTGAATAAGTCACAGATTTCAATTCAGGGTTCTGATCGCCTCTCTTCATATATTGTTTCCATTCAGATTGTACTCTGAATTCCTCTGCTGCCGAATAGCGCAATTGTTAAGAAATGCACGCCGGAGGTTACCCTGACTGCCTAGGAGAATATGCCTTGCTTATCTTATGCATGCAGTTCTTGCAGAACTTCTTTCCCATGTAGCTTGAACAAACGCACTCGCATGGCGGGTCGTCCTCCCCAAGCACGCAGTATTCGCACATACTTTTTGGAGCAGGTCAAAGAAGATATACTTTTTACCTTAACCAGGGATTTCGTAATTTCACGCCTGAGGAAGGGAAAATTTAAATTCCCTTACCACTTGGATTTGAAGTAAGAGTACAATGGCCCAGACTACAATCATATGTGATGAATGCGGGAAAATGTTCACATACACCTACAATAAGGACATATACAGGAAACTGAAAGAATCAGGCAAAGTGGTGAGGATCAGCTGCCCGTACTGCCATCAGCAGAATATAGTTGCTGTATCAGTTCTGGCGGAGGGGTTCTCAGGAGAAAAAGCAGGAGTGACTGCACTGCATTCCACCATGGAAGCCGTCGGGGCTTTCAACTATTTTGTTGCCACGGCCATTCTGGTGTTTACTGATTTGAGGTACCTTCCGCTTGTTGTAATGATTCTGATATCAACCATAATTGCGATTGCCCATCCTATTTTCTTTTTCATCCCGGTGGTGCTCCTGGTAGTTCTTGGCTTTATGGTCAGAACAAGTGGCGTATAACCTCTTCATTTCTCAGTGTGCTGAGTAATGCTGCCATTACTCCCTGATCCAAGTATTTCCTCAATGAACGGCCTGAAACGCTCGTTCAGGGAAAAGTATGTGTATTTCCATGCTTCCCTCTTGACGATAATGCCTGCATTGTAGAGCCTGTGAAGATGTGATGTCACAGTCGGCTGGGCCAGCCCTGAAGCCGATTCAAGCTCACATGCGCACACTTCCCCGTATTTCATTATCTTATCCAGTATTGAGAGCCTGAACTTGTTTGAGAGTGCACTCAACACTTCTGATACTCCTTCGAATTCGACAGCATTTATTCTCCCTATATTCTTGACGTCGCAGGACAGTTGTTCTTTTTCACTCATCAGCCAACACCTTTGTTGAAGTTCCGGGGTTTCCTATACTCTTCTCCCTGCCGAGCTGCATCCACACAAGGAACAGCATGAGGGGGATTTCAAGCAGAGGGCCTATGGCAGTAGTAATTGCAACATACGGATACGCCGAAAAGGCGGCAATCGCTATGGCGATGCTCACCTCAAAATCCCTCGCTGAAACAGTGAACCCTATTGCAGTTGAATCTGCATAGTTGTAGCCTGTTTTTCTTGAAGTGAAATATCCAACGTGAAACAGCAGGAAGTAGAATGAGAGCATTACTATCCCCACCATCCAGATCAGTGAAGGATGTTCCACTATCCCGTACCCCTCGCTCCAGAACATAACAATTATTGTGAACAGGAGCGCAAAGGTCTGGACGTTTCCCAATGCATTCAGGACTTTGGAGAAGTGCTTCCTGCCTTTCAGGAAATGACGCGTCAGTATGCCTGCAACAAAAGGGGTCAGCAGATAAAGAAGAACACTCTGGATGATGAGCATCGGGTTGATGAACAGTGATGTACCTGCAAGCAGCAGGACAAGGAAAGGAGTTGTTATGACCTGAATGACTGAATTCCAGGCGACAAAGGAAACTCCGAGGCCGAGGTTTCCCCTTGCCAGGTCAGTCCACACCATAACCATGGCTATGCATGGGGCAACTCCGAGAAGTATTATTCCGACCAGAACCTGCGAGGATATGTTGCCGCTGAGCAGGTTGAAGTGCCCGTATATTATGTTGAAAAACAGATAACCCAGGCCAGCAACAAGGAATGGAGCTATGGCATAGTTCAGGAATACCATCAATCCAATTGTACGCACATTCCTGAGCCCCTTTCCAATGTCAGAGACCCTGACTTTTGTCATGGCAGGATATATCATGAAAAACAGGCCCACAGGTATTCCATATGCTGCAACGCCTGTGCTCCCGGCCCTAAACCCGGAACCAAGGATCAAGCCGATAGCAATTGAGACTACGACAAAGACAGGAAAAAGGAGTGTTTTCAGGCTCAGGTGGCCGATAGATTTTATTTCCGCCATACAGGTTGCTTTCCCGGGCAAATCCTGCCAGATCTTTCAGGAAATGGAATGATTTTGCCTTCACTCCGAAATCATATTGTCATATTTAATTATGACTATCTGACCCAGCTACGGCAAAATTCTGTAGCAGAAGACATGGCTCCCGAATGTATACATTATGTATCCGTTGTGTGCACCAAGATAGGAGTAGAAGGAAGGTTGATCAATGGAAAGGCCTTCCGGAATTCCGTTATTGTAGACGATGTTCACATTGATTTCCAGTGAAAAACTCCCCAGAGAAGTTCCATTTCTCAGGGACAGGAATGAAAAAGACTGCTCCATGTGCAGAACCGCTACCGAGAATCCTGAGAACTCAGACCAGAGTGCCACCACACCTGGCTCGACCTGAGATGGTGGAATCTCATAAAGAAGATCCTGTGATCCGGAAATGTAGGGAAGAGTTGCATTCCAGAGTGATTTACCGTTCATGCTGAAAGCACGGTAAGTCATTGCGTTGTTTATGATGAATACGTTTGCAAGGAGGCTCAGGTTTCCGGAACCGAAGGCTGGATTTGCAAACAATTCAGTCCTGCTGCCATCAGAAAGGTTCAATCTGTAGACTGCAGTTGTGTTGTTTACCGCGGATGTGGCATAGAGGACATTATGCTGTGCGGACGGGATACGTTTTGAATACCCTGACAGTATGGCCATTGTATTCCCGTTTGACTGGCTCAAAACGGTGGAATTTACATAGTGCTCTGATGAGGTATTCGGGGATGAAGAGAACACACTCATTATGAAGTAACCAACGCCTGCGTTGACAGTATCTCCGGTTAAGTTGCGATAAAAGAAAGTTTTGTTCCAGACCACCGAACCGCTGGTAACGTTAACACCGAAAAAGTAAACGTTCAACGTTGAGTTAGAGTTGAATAGCGACAAGTTTGTTTCGGTTTCAGAATTTGAAAAATACAGACTGGTGCCGTTCTGTTGCATGAAAGGAAAGGACCAACTATTGTAAAACCCGGTGTGCGTGGTGCCGTTTTCTATGTTCTCTACTGACATATTGACAAGTGAATGGCTTGTCAGCGAGAATCTTGCCAGAATCAGGTAAAGGTGGAAATTACCCTCAAAAACCATCGGAAACACAGACGCCAGATCAGACAAGTAAAGGATTCCACTTCCTGAATAAAGTGAAGCAGAGACCGTATAAAAGGAGGTGGAGTTGTAAACAGGTATGTCGGCGGTGAAATTCAGGTACTCAAAGTCGAGGAATCCATAAGTTGTATTATATCCGTATAATGACTGGCTTATCTCACCGGTAGTCTGGTTTTCCAGTGTGTTTACGAAATATTCTGAACCATTGGAGTAATAATGCCCTGAAGCGCCTGTTGAAACAGCCCACGAATGGGGGAGAAGCAAAGCGGTCTGGAAGTCGGTTGCATAACTCACAATCTCATTTATCAGGTACGAAGTTGTAATTGCAGAAGGCCCGTCACTCATTCCGTATATCTTGAAGCCGGTTGAGTGGGCTGCGTTGGTTGCGCTCTGTATATATTCAGGAGATACGTAATTGAAGTCTGCCACGCTGTCTGAAATATTGTGGACTCTGGTAATGTTTCCTGCAATCTGTGCAAGGCTTTCCCCATCAAAACTGTATGAGTACATGTCAGCGCCCTTTGTTACCGCCCCGCCATTCTGGAACCCGGCAGTCTGCAGAACAAATCCCCCTGCCTGTTTCACATAATTTTCAGCAGCCGGAGAAGGAGTATTGAAAAAGACACCGTTTAAGCCTATTGCTGCATACAGGGCGGCAGATCCGTTTCCCTGATATCCTGATCCGAAGTAGCCGAGTACAGTGATTCCGTTTCTCTCGAGTTCTGCTGCAAGCCTTTTGATGGATGATACTCCGGTTGAACTCAATATGGCCTGGCTGCCGCCGTAATTCAAAACGACAACTGCAATGTCTGCCGGATGCTGCAGCAGGTAATTCGAGGTTGAGTTGTTTGTGTTGGGTGCAAGCTGAACAATGAGTCCGGAATTCTTGAGAGAGTAGTTGCTGAAACTCACAGGGACAGTGGCAGGAACAGCATTTCCAGGTTTTAACACATCAAAATAGACGTACATGCCCGCACCGCAGATCAGAGTAGCTACAACTAGGGCAGTTACCTGGTTTCTGCGTGAATGCCAGTCCGGCATGAAAAAAGAATGGAAACAACTCAAAAAAGCTTTACGCATGAGTTCCGGCGTGGGGCCTTCCGACCTTTGATCAAGAAGCAAAATAGGAAAAAGGCAAACGAAAATATGAGTTCAGCTATCTGGTAAATGATGGACAATACACACAGATTCGATGGCAGGTCAGGTGTATATTCCCGTTCGAGACCCTCATACCCTGGTGAAATTATCAAATCACTCAGGGACAGATATGGTCTCCGGAAAGAGTCTGTAGTTGCGGACATAGGATCAGGAACAGGAAAACTGTCTCTGCTGTTTCTCGAAAATGGAAACAGTGTATACTGCATCGAGCCCAATGGAAACATGAGGGAAGAGGCGTCTGTACAGCTTGCAAAATACGGTAACGCCACTCTTCTTGAAGGTACAGCCGAAAATACGGGCCTGGAAGATGATTCTGTCGATTTGGTGGTAGCCGGTCAGGCATTCCACTGGTTCGACATTGAAAGGAGCAGAGTCGAGTTTAAGAGAATACTGAAAGACAGGGGAATTGTTGCTCTCATATGGAATGACCGTGTTGATGAAGAAGATGGAATGAATGCAGATTATGAGAGGATATGTGCAGAATTCAGCAACGGGTACCATCTTTCAGGCAGTTCAGCACTTGATGGTGATGCACTTGGCAGATTCTTTTCAGCCCCTCCGGAGAGTCTGATGTTCGGTAACTTCCAGAAACTGGATCTAGAGGGATTGAAGATGCGGTATTTTTCATCCTCATACTCTATCGGAAAAGCAGATCCAGGATTTTCTGCACTCATTGGTGAGCTTGAAAAAGCCTTTCAATCAAACGAGCAGGATGGTTTTGTATACCTGAAGTACAACACAAGGATGTTCGTTGGAAGAGTAGACTGAAAAGCCAAACAACCATTTGCTTCATGTTTTCAATGCATCCGGTCTTGGATTTCCCGTCTTGGTTTTTACAACCCTGCCGATGACAGCAGAAAGGAAAAGCGGTGCAGGAAGCGGAATTACGGGATATATTTCAAAACCGGGACGGTTATAGGTAGGGGATTGTCCTGAGTATATGAGGTCAAAACCGAAGCTCTAAGCTATGAATGATACCAGTGTCATCACCATGCCTGTATCGTGAGACATAGACCTGCTGAAGATCGATCCTGTCAGTACGACTGCCGCTATCAGTATAGGAAAAATTATTTTCAGCCCCCATATGAGATTACCTTGCATGCCCAGTGAATACACATCGATTCTGAATGCAGCTTAATAAAAAGCCAGTGCAAGGATCAGCAGGCCGAGAAACTCTATGAAAGAGAAATAAGTGTTACCGGAATAATAGAACAGGAATGCCGATACGATCATGGATATTATTCCTGCGAATTCCACTGCCACATACGGCTCATAAATCATGAAGTGAAGTGATGAGGCGGCTATTGACAGAAACATCCGCCCGAGGAGTCTGTAAAGCCTCCCGTCGAAGCTGCTGTTAGAATCAGGATAAGATTCCAGGATGGAATAGAGGTTCTTTCCCAGTTCATTCAGCTTTCAGTTTCCGTTCTTCCTGCCTATGAATGGAAACAGAATCTTGAGATGGTAGTTCAGTCTGCCAGTTGTAATTTTCAGAAATGTAAGTGTCTCAGTTTATGTTACAGGTGCCCTGCCTCCAAAGAATTTGATTATATCATGCCTGGTTTGATCCTTCAGGATCCTGTGAACCGGAGTATCGGACATAATATCCACAACAGACAGTGGAATCTAACTCATTTTGAATGAAAATGCAGTCAAGATTTTGTCATTTTAATACAGGAGAAAAAGTCGTGAAGTTCAGGAATACTGATAAGAAAAGGAAGAAAGCAGGATTCTGCTGCTACATCCTGAGGGTTAAGGTCGCTCATTTAATTAAGTTGACTCAGTAGTACTATCATAGGTGATTCCATATGACAACTCTCTCTGAGGCTAAAGTAATGGGTGGAATTGGAGCAATCCTGGTTATCCTCACGGCTATACCGGATTATGGTTTTGTACTTGGGATAGCAGGTCTGGTGCTGATCCTGGTTGCTATCAGTGTTATTTCAAGGGAAGTCAACGACCGCAGAATATTCTCAGATATGCTGATGTCTGTGATACTTGCTATTGTTGCGTTGATCATTCTGGGCATTGCAGTTGCGGCTGCAGTGTTTTCTCTGATAGGACTGGGGAATTTCACCGGGCCGGATTTCGTGCCTGGCCCGAATGTACAGCCCGGAGACTTCATCGCCTTCTTTGTGGCACTGATTCCGGCGCTTCTGGCTATCTGGGTGCTCTTCATTGTTTCTGCCGTCTTCATACGCCGCAGCCTTGACTCCATGGGAAAGAAACTGAATGTCAGGCTTTTTGGGACAGCCGGCCTCCTGTACCTGATCGGGGCTGCAACTATCATAATCGGTGTTGGAATAATCCTGATCTTTGTGTCTGAAATACTTCTTGCAATAGCATTCTTTACAATAGAAACTGCGGCACCATCGCAGAACCCGCCACTGGGTACGGGGGCTGACAAGTAATACCCGCAACCTCACACAGGAAATCGTTCAGGCAGGATAGCCCTGTACGGCTTACAATGGGGCTATTCATCAAATTATTTAATAAAAGAGGCATACAGCAGTATCATGGCACAATTCAGGACAGTCTGGGAACACCTCAAACCCGGGGAAAAGGCAGAGCTGGATTCTGTTTCAAACGGATATCTTGATTTTCTGGAAAATGCAAAGACAGAAAATGAAGCAATAGACTACTTCATGAAAGACTTGACTGCAAACGGTTTCAGCGAACTCGAGAGTTCAAACAGCCTTTCTTCAGGAAGCAGGTTCTATTTCAACCACACGGGAAGGACACTTGCGGCCGGAATAATAGGGAAAAACGGAATCAAGAACGGCCTGTTCATAATCGCCTCCCACGTAGACTCTCCCAGACTGGACCTCAAGCCAAGGCCAATCTACGAGGACTCCGAAACCAATACATCACTTCTGAAGACCCAGTATTACGGTGGTGTGAAAAAGTACCAGTGGGTCAACCATCCTCTTGCTCTCCACGGAAGGATCTTCACAAAGGATGGAAAGTGTATAAAGCTCAGGATAGGGGAAGATCCGAGTGATCCAGTATTCCTCATTCCGGAT
This sequence comes from Thermoplasmataceae archaeon, assembly GCA_046703525.1. Lineage (GTDB taxonomy): Archaea > Thermoplasmatota > Thermoplasmata > Thermoplasmatales > Thermoplasmataceae > WAQW01. The sequence continues at coordinate 9,742 of JBJKSW010000011.1, read as the reverse complement.
CTGCTGCCTCACATCTCCAAGATGCAGACTGACAGGAAACTGTTTGAGGGTGTTGCTGCAGAAGAGCTCAATCCAATCTTCAGCACTATACCTGATGAATCCAAGGAGGACAGGTTCAAGAACAGAGTGCTGAAACTTCTGAAGGATAAATACGGGATAGAAGAGGAAGACCTTTCCTCGTCTGAGCTCTGCCTTGTACCGGCAGGGAAAGCCAGGGAATCCGGGATAGACTCATCCATGGTCGCAGGTTACGGCCACGATGACAAGGCCTCAGCTTACACTTCATTCCGTGCATTCATGGATGTCAGAGAGCCTGAAGACACAGTTCTTGTTCTTTTCTTTGACAAGGAAGAGATAGGAAGCCAGGGCATTTCAGGATCGCAGTCTAACTTTCTTGAATACGTCACTTCAATGATTCTTCAGAAGCTGCAGGGCCGCTATGACCACTTTGATCTGATTTCACTCCTAAGGAGAAGCAGAGTCATTAGTTCTGACGTTGATGCAGCAATGGACCCGAGTTTCAAGGATGCGCATGACACTCACAATGCCGGCAGAATGGGATCTGGCATAATAGTTGCAAAGTATAGCGGTTATGGCGGTAAATATGAAGGTTCGGAGGCACCGGCGGAGTTTGTCGCTTACCTGAGGGGGATTTTCACAAAATACAATGTGCCATACCAGTTCGGAACCATGGGCAAGGTGGACGAAGGCGGCGGAGGGACCGTAGCTCAGGATTTTGCCAGGCACGGAATGAATGTGGTGGATGCAGGTGCACCAGTGCTGGGGATGCACGCACCATATGAACTGGTAAGCAAGGCAGATCTGTGGAGCTGCTACCGGGCATACCTCTCCTTCATGCTGCATTGAAAAGGAACTGAAACCTTTCCTTGAAACAGATGATAAATAAGCGCCTGCAGTCTATGGAAGAAACCTGAATCATCGCGTCCCGTGGCTGTAAGATTTCATCAAATGCTATTCGTGCATTGCAAATATATATGGGATTCTGAAGTTGAGTGAGAGGACTTGGCTCTTGCCTGCATTTCTGGGGCATTTTTAAGAAATCCCAATGGATTTATCATCAAAAATCCTTACATCTCAGGATCAATGTATTTCTTCAAAATGCTTCTATTTTGGAGTGATACAAATGGAAGAAGGAAAATTTCCACTGATTGGAGAGAAGTTTCCTGAACTGACTGTGGAAACTACTCATGGAATGGTAATCCTGCCGGAGAGCTACAAGGGAAAATGGTTCATGCTTTTCAGCCACCCAGGGGATTTTACTCCTGTGTGCACAACAGAGTTCTTTTCATTCGCCAAGAGAATCGATGACTTCAGGAAACTGAATACTGAACTCATAGGGCTGTCGGTGGACAGCACAATCAGCCACATCGAATGGGTAAACTGGATTGAGGAGAATCTGAAAATCAAGGTACCGTTTCCTGTGATTGGGGACCCGATGGGGAGGGTTGCAACAAGAATGGGAATGCTTCATCCTGAATCTTCATCAGCTACGGTAAGGGCAGTGTTCATTGTAGATCCAAATTCTGTTGTGCGCCTTATAATGTACTATCCGCTTGAGATAGGGAGAAACGTTAACGAGCTTCTCCGTGCTATCAAGGCACTCCAGATGACAGACAAATACAAGGCTGCAATGCCGGCGAACTGGCCTTCAAATGAGATAATGGGTGAAAAGGTGATCAACCCTCCGCCAAGGACAGTTTCTGCGGCAAAGGAACGCGTAAAAGAGTTCAAGGGATATTCCTGGTGGCTTACGCACAAGGACATTCCCGTGGAAGATGTGGAAGAGGCCAGGAAGTTCGTCTGAACAGCGATATTGCAGGCATTGAACAACATTCAATGCCACATCAGATGAAGTGACAGGTTCACCAGGCAAGGCAGGTCAACACAGCCGGCCCATACGATCAAGCAAACATCTCTGTCGGCCAAACAAAATGAAAGGAGCTGCTGCAAACAGAAAGCCATGAATCTGAACGCTCTCTGTATTGAAGTCTTTTTCAGAAAAGAAAACAAAATAGTTATATTCACACATTGAGTGGATTGAACATGTTCATTCCTGTGAGAAGAAATGTTTTCCGGTGGGGTACGCCGGACCCTGAATCAGATTTCATCATGTTTGGCCACCTCATTGTCGGCGAGTCTGGCTGCATACTGGTAGATCCTCCTATGGTTCCTGATTTATTGGATTACATTGGCAGGCTGGGAAAAGTTGAGGCAGTCATTCTTACGACACACGATCATACCAGGGGCGCTGCACACATTGCAGAGCAAACAGGAGCAACTCTTTATCTGCCCGATCAGACAATCGATGACGTGAGTCCAAGGGCAATGGACATCCATGAACAGGTTTCCGGCTATGAGAGGTATGCCGAAGGAAATGTTCTGAGTTTCAGGGCTTACAGGCTGAAAGTGGACGGAGATCGCCGGAATGGAATGCCTTCGATGAACGAATTTGCACTGTTCACCGACAGAAAAGAACTCATTGTTGGTGACTTTGCAGTGGGTTCTGAAGATGGAAATCTTCTTGTGGCCCCGGAATGGTTTCCCGGGTCTTCAAGATATCCGCCTTACGGGACGGGAAGGAAATTATTCAAGGATCTCGTCAGGAAAACAGGCGCCACGTCTCTCCTTGCATCCCATGGGCAGGACCTGTTCGGGAACTTGGGTGAACAGGCGGAAAAGCTCTGAGTGCACTTTCTGAGAGGAAGGAAGACCATGAGAAAGGTCAAATCTTAACGCCTATGAAAAGAACTCCGAAGCCGGAGAGGCTCGCAGACTGTGTTCCCGTGATCCTTACCTGGTCACCGGGGTCAAGAAGCCCTGTTGAAGCTATCCTCAGTTTAAGTCCCTTGTAATATGCTATGCCCGCATTGTCCGGGTCCCTGTGGTCAATAACAAATACTCTTCCTATGGCTTCTTTCCTCAGGATGATTATGGACATCATTCCGTATGCGAGAAAAATGAAGCCCGCAAAGAAGATTCCGGCAAAAAGGTAGGGTTCCTGATCAAGCATATGGCTGAAGGCAGCCGTGGATTTCAGTTGCAGTTCAGCAAGCAGCAGGATGGACAGGATAATGATGTCAATGGCTGAACCCGCATAGCGGGCATACAAGGCTGCTGTCCCCCTTTCCACAGGTTGAATAACACTCCTCAATATTTACGGATTGCCGAAGGTTCAATCCACTGCAGTGTGCCAACCATGATTCCCTTGGGCGTTCAATCCCCAGGCTGGTCGTTCTTTTCGTTTCTTTCAATCTTGTAGAGATACATGTTCAGGACGAGCCCGAGAATCAGGGGGATGACTCCAAGATAGATGAAGGAAACCTCCAGCCGGGAAGTGTAGCTTTCCACCGAGACCGTGCTGTATTCTGATTCCAATATGGAATAAGCTGCCAGACCAAAAAAGAGTACATTGAAGTACACTGGAAAGGCCAGATACAAGGGCAACAGGTATCTACTTTTTTTCATAAGGGTACCGGGAAATACTGTTCGCTTCCGAACGCGAAATGCAATGAAAAGATTCTGCAAAGTGAAGAGTGATCCGACTACCAGGAACAATACACCGGCAGTGAAGTAAATATTTCCATGCAGCGGGTGGTACACAACATAAACTATTGATACCATTATGGAGTTGCCTATGACCAGAGCCAGAACAAGCGTCCACCATGGGATATCATGGGCGCTTTTCTTCCTCTCCTTATTGTTGTCCATCAGTTTACACCTCACCCCGCTGCTGACCACTTGCCGGCAATGTCTTGCAGCACGGTCAGATTCTTTTCCTGTAACGAGTTGTATCAATAATTAAGAGCAGTTGTTCAGTCAAGGGCGAACATGGTCAGTCTTCTTTTTCCTTTTCTTCCTTCTCTTCTCCCTTCTTCTTGAAGCCCTTCACGAAACCCTTTCCAAAGCTCTTGACAACATCAGCACCTTTCTTGGCAACGTCTCCGACCACTTCTCCGGACTTCTCTGCCACTCCTTCCTTTTTCTTTTTCTCTTCTTCCATGAATATTACCTCATACAGTCATAAAGAGACTGACATTAAGCTTTTACCTCTTTTCTGCAGAGTGATAGATAAGAAAATTCAATCGGGCCCGCCCAGACACTGAATGACCGAAATGGAAAGTGACTAAGGCATCCTGGTTCAAATTGTATTCCAATTCTCCTGCTTCAGGTCCACCTGAAGAAGCGTATTGCAATGAACGTGAAGATTGCAGTGTAGATGAATAGTGCCACAATCTCCATCGCTGGCGGAGCCGTGTTGAATATCGAGTAAAGAAGGCATCTGTCAGCCGCGCCGACAGGAGAGTACCACATGATAGATCGAAGTGGCTCTCCAACTGCGGCAGGCTGCACCCATAAACCCGAGAGAAACAGCAACGGGTAGAACAAAGCACCGCCCAGGCCGCTCGCAAATCTCTGGGTCGGTGCTAAAGCCGCCACTACAAACCCAAGGGAGAGAACGACAGCAAGTGAAAGAATGATTGAGATGACAAAATAGAATATTCCCACATTCAGGACTGCATTGAAAAACAGCATGCCCCCTATTATAACAACGACCGTCCCCGCAAGTGAATAAACCAGATTGATGATAACGTGAGCAGCTATCATCTTGGACGCAGACAGTGGGGTAGTAGAAATTCGCCTCAGCCACCCGATCTCACGATCTCTCACAATCATATACGGGACTGCCATGATTCCTGTAGACACAAAGCCGATGACTATGATCGTGGGCAGATATATCTGAATCAGTGTCAATCCGGCGACATGGCTTCCGCTCGCTTCTCCTATTCCTCCGAAGAGTATTAGAAGGAATACGGGAAAGATCAGGCCCATTATCATACCATATGGCTCGCGTAAGCCCATCCTCCATACAATTTTTAATAATACCGGGAACCTGCCGCCAGAAAACCAGTCCTGAAAAAGTGCTTCGCCGGCACTCAATTTGCATCACCGCGGGTCTCTCTATCCTCATTCTCTTTTGCCAGCATAACAAATGCGTCATCCAGGCTGCCGCCTGTCGCCTCGATGTCCGATAATTTAATTCCTTTGGCTGAAAGGGCATTAATGACCGTTGAGGCAAGATCACCAGTGCCAGTTACAGTTATATAGTTCTCTTTTCGCTCAACAGTTCTTACTCCCGGGACTGAACGAAGCATCTCATCAGTTACCGGGGCCGACGGTATGAAACGGATTCTCTTGCCACCTGAATTTGCCGCAACAGCTTCTGGGGTATCAAGGGTCACTATCCTGCCGTGATTTATCAGAGCCAATCTGTCACACAGGCGTTCTGCCTCATCCATGAAATGAGTAACAAGAAGAATAGTTACGCCCCTGTTCCTGATTTCTTCTATTAATCCCCATGTTTCACGACGTGCTTCCGGGTCCAGTCCCGTGGTGAGTTCATCAAGAATGGCAACTTTGGGATTTCCAACAAGGGCAAGTGCAATTGACAGCCTTTGCTTCTGGCCTCCTGATAGCGTTTTATAAGTTGAGTTCTTTATTTTCGAGATCCCAAGGGTTTCCAGAAGCCTGTCGGGTTCCGCCGGAGTCTCATAGAATGAAGCAAACAGATCCAGGGCCTCTCCTACCCGAAGGCGCGGAGGCATGTTGCTTTCCTGCAGCTGGACCCCAACAAACTCCCTTATCTTCTTCCTGTCTTTCTGCGGAGAGTACCCGAATACGCTTATGGAACCCGTGTCCGGTACGCGAAGGCCTGCTATGCACTCCACGGTCGTAGTTTTTCCCGCGCCGTTGGGGCCGATTATTCCGAATATTTCTCCCTTCCTGACCTTGAAAGATACATCGTCGGCGGCGGCAATGTTGCCATATGCCTTATGGAGATGATCAACCACTATTGTTGATGACAGGTCCTCCTGACCTTCCATAGATTTCTGGCGTTCTGTATCAGACGTATTTAAGTCTCCTGCTAATATGCAATGTATTAAGCATAGCAACTATAAAAGATTTATTATTGGAAATTCATTGCATTATTCATGCCTGAACCGCGTTGAGAGCCAAAAATATATACCTGTCTGGCTTTATTATGGTGAAGAATAATGAAGATAGCTATTCATCCCAAGGCAAAAGACCCCCTCTATGTGCAGATATACGATGCACTGATCTCTTCGATCGCATCTGGTGAACTGGTGGCCGGCGATATTCTTCCGTCAATGAGGAGGCTGGCAAGGGACCTGCGCGTAAACTACAGTACCGTGAGCAAGGCGTATTCATTGCTGGAAGCTGAAGGATACATAGAGTTCAACCAGAAAAAAGCAGAGGTCCTCAATCCCTCGGCAGATGCAAAAAAAGCATTCTTCAAGAGATGGAAGGAAACAGAAGCACTCATGATCAAAGAGGCAAAAGCAAAGAGAATACCCATGAAAGAAGTGGCCAGGATGTTTGACAGTTATGCCAATTCTCTGTCAGAGTCTTCCTGAATGCTGATGCATCGTGGTATTGCAGGCTTCCATTACAGGTGTGGCCGATAGATGAATACACTGCTGATAGTGTCTCTGGTTGCTTTTCTGAATATACTGGTCCTGAACTGGCTAGCTCCCTATGTGACGCCCAAAAGCATACAGTTCGGCGTCAGGATTCCCAGAGAAAGAGAGGTTGCCCCTGTTATTTTCGCAGCCAGGCAGAGATACCACCTGCTGCTGTCTATTGGATCAATATGTATTTTTGTTGCAGCTTTTGTCATTCCTGCTCTTTCTGGTTACTATTTCCTGTGCCTGCTGTCTGTGCTGTTCATCATTTTTTACGATCATCTGGTGTATTTCCTGACTTTCAGGTGGCTTCACAGGTTCAAGGTAAAGCAAAAGTGGTTTGACGGCCTGGACGAAGAATCAGCGGTCGTGTACGATGATGGCCCCTCCGTCTGGCATACCATTGCAGCCCTGTATTTCATGATTCCTTCTCTTGTGATTCTAATCATGACCTGGTATCTTGGTATTTCTGTCTACAATTCTCTCCCACCAACCTTGCCGGAGGCGTTTAATTCGAGTGGATTACCCTCACATTTTGTGGCTAAAGGGTTTCTCAGCGTTTTTGGTGCACCCGCAGGAGAGACGGCTCTCACAGCGCTTATTCTTCTGATCGGTTATGCAACACAGTTTACAAGATTGGAAATAGACGCTTCCAGACCATACACAACGTTTGAGCAGCAGACTAGATTTAAGACTATTTACAGGGATGTGACTTATGTTGCAGCCTCTATGTTTGGTATTACTCTGCTTCTTGCATCTTTCCGTGTCTGGTACTATCCTGCATTAATAATCCCGTCCCTTCTCGTGCTTCTTCCAATGTTCATAGCATTCATTTTCTGGTTCTCATCGCCTTACTACATAGGCCAGATGGGCTCAAGACTGGTAATCCGGGGGGAAGAATTGGAGGACAGTGGGTCCAGTGAAGTGGATGATGACAAAGAATGGAAAGGAGGAGTCTTCGACTACAACCGCGAAGATCCTTCAGTTTTTGTGGCAAAGAGATTTGGAATCGGATGGACCTTGAATTTTGCAAACAGAAAAACATGGATTTTAATAGGAAGCCTTTCTGTTGTTGCTGTTTTGCTTGCGCTCCTGCTGTTATACAGATAAGAAAAATTCCACAATGATTGTATTTGAGCCGAGGTCATTCAGGATAGGGCATACGTGAATCAATCTTGAACGGGCGAGTTTCTGCAGCTAAAAAAAGCCGGTTCCATCATCCAGCATCCTGAACCCAATACAGCCACAGCATGACGTGAAATGCAAGAAGAGATACCAATGACGGGGCTTAAAAAGTAATAGGTGCAGGGTGATGTCTTCATGGATTGGGGTAATTTGGTAAAATCGGAGCTTGGGCTTGAAATAGACGCACATAAGGAGATTGCTGCAAAACTCTTCAATTTCACATGGGAACTGATTGACAAAAGAGACAGAGACAGGGTAGAAAATGATATGATGGTTAATGCAGCACATGCCTCCAGGTTTCACTGGAGCATAGCTGGTTCCTGCCTGCAGCTGGCACGCGGAGACTGGCTTATTTCCAGGGTTTATTCTTTGCTGGGCAGATCCGAACCTGCATTGTACTATGCCAGGACATCACTGGAGTTCTGTATTAATGAAGACCTCGGGAATTTCGATCTGGGTTTTGCGTATGAGGCGATGGCTCGTGCATTTGCATTGCAGGGAAACATGGAGAAGAGGGACGAATACATGGACCTGGCTATGTCTGCGGGAAGTAAAGTTGAAGACACAAAAGACAGAAAATGGCTTATTGATAACGTGAATTCTGTCGCTTCTCTCACACTTCCAGTATGGGATGACACAGACAAAGACTGAGAACTGGAGATCGAGAAACAATGTAATGGTTTCTCTCTTCCGGAATATCATAAACATTTCATAGCTTGCTTCTGAATTCTTCAATGTAGAAGCCGGCTATTCATACTTTACGAAGTAAAAGCAAAGATTAGAATACCCGGATAAAAGGAAAATGCAGACTCATATTTCTGCAGTAGTCGGATCTGTTATGTTAGAAACTTCAGTTATCAGATTTGCAGGAAAACCTCCAATGCCGGCGTGTTCACGAATGCTCCCCTCATCCGGGGCGATATATATGCAGTAGAATTTGTCTCCTGCAAAATAGCTTTGTACCCACTGGATTTGCGGGCCCATTTTCCTGAGGTCACTGCACGAACTCTCAGCCATGGCCTTGAATTCTCCTTTAGACATACTGCCTGCACCCGGTATTTCCCACTCTATGTTGTACTTGAGCATAGTTACCAATTGATAATTCGAGCGCAAATGCACCGTGAAACTAAACGATGAAGATTCCTGGAAATTTCCAATGTATCTTTAGGGATGGTTATATATATTTTGACATAATTGAATATAATGTGGATCAGCCTTTATTCCTTTTGGCAATGTTGATTTTGATAATTATAAACCTATATAACTGGTCTATGATTAAACCCGATAGAAGACTTCCAAAAGGTTATTGGGGGAAGCATCCTGGTATACTTGTGATATACATTTTGACTGTTGCGCTCTTGTTTTACGCTATTTTCTCATAGATTTACCTTCATGCGAGTTTGAGTATACAAATACGTCTTTAACAGAACAATTCAGATGAACACGTTGCGGAATGGAAATGATGATACGTTTGATCATGGTTCTGCATTGTAACAGAAGAGACTCTCTGAAAACGGCAAAATGCGGTGAAACACTGGAATCAGAGCAGGCTAAGACAACAAATTCTGGCTCCTGTTTTTCTGCCAGACCTGAATATAGGCTATTTGTTTTTCTGAAGAATTCGTTCAAGGCCTTTATTTCAGTGAACTGCTCCGATTTCACGTATTCCCTATAATTTGATTTTATAAAATATGCTTAACCTGAACTGATACAGAAATGCAGAATTTGAGGGTTATACTCCGTGTATAGCGATTATTAGTGAAAAATTCCACCATTGGGTTCTATTTACATTTACCTGATGAGCTCTAAGTGTAGTGAAAGTGTTACACCATTAATCCAGATGTCTCACCTATCTTCTTAACACGATTACCTTGCTTTTCATGCTAATGTAGATAAACAGTAACATCAAGGCTATTCCGCCTCCCCAGAAGATGCCTGTGAAAAACCGCTGCATTACCATAGAATACTGGAAGAAATGTTGATTCTCCAGATAAACCGAGGAGAGAGCCATGGTTGCGGAAAATGCCAGCATTATCAGGGAAATATTTTTGAGA
>JBJKSW010000010.1:0-3175 GCA_046703525.1 Thermoplasmataceae archaeon | reverse complement strand
TGCCGCATGCTGATGCAATGAGCCAGTGGAATTTACCGTTCATCTCCGTAAGGAGAAGAGGATCTGGATTTTCCTGGCTGGTCAGATCAGCAATGAGTTGTATTGTGGTCCTCATGTCTTCAATATTCTGATCCGTTGCCCTGAGTGCGGCCAGTCTTGAGGCTTCTGCCTCCAGTATGATCCTGGTTTCGTAAAGATCTATAACGTCCTCCTTTGAGAGGTACATAACATTGTAATATCTGCTCCTTCTGTAAACAAGACCCTCTCCTTCAAGCTCAACCAGCGCTTCCCTGATTGGAGTCTTGCTCATGTTAAGTGTTGTCGATAATTTGTCTATGCTCAGCGTCTGCCCTACTCGGTACTTTCCTGAAACGATGCCTTCAAATATGTGTCTGTACGCAGCTTCAGTGAGTGTACTCTTATTATCCATTGATAGTTTATTATCTTCTGGTTATTTAAAATATCACTTTAAAAAATATATTAAAGTATTAAGTGCACTCGGCTTATCCGTTATAATACTATATAAATCATTCAAATAAAAAAGGGGAGCATAACACTTTCGGACGGGATAATTCAGGAAGTTTTCGAGGAAGATCAAATGTCCAGGGCAGCTTTTAATACCGTAATGTGAGATTAATTCATCTGAATAAAGGAAAAATGCAGTCGATCGTTTGAGACTATGGAAACCGGTTTTGATAGAGGTGTCGAAACCGCAATATTTCAGAGTAGCAAGGTTGTGAGTCACATGAAGAAATTCATATCCTTGCTGTGCTGCAATTCCTGAATGAGTGGTATAAAGAGCAACAAGATTTATTCTGCAACTTTCCATCATATATGAGTGGAAGCCAGTACTGAGTGAGGTAATGTTTTGATGAGCTCCGGAGAAAAGAGAATCGAATGTGACATAGCAATCATTGGCGGTGGCGTTCTCGGAGTTTCTTTGTATCACTGGATTACTTCACTGTCCCGGAATCGCGTTATTCTGATGGACAAGGAAAGGAGTGAGGCCATGCATACATCTTCCAGGAACACTGGAGTCGTTCACCGACCCTTCTATCTGGATCCTGTAAAAAAGAGGGCTCAGGCCAGATCTGCAGGATTGTCGTATTTCATGTGGAGAGACCTCGCAAAACTCGACAGCGGACCATGGAACCAGTGCGGTACAGTGGAAGTCATAACTTCAGATTCAGGACATTCCATGCTGGAGAAGTATTCAAAATGGTCCATTGAGAACGGTCTCACAGAAGACGACTTTGATATCCTTACCGGGCAGGAAGTATCCGAAATAGAGAATGAGGTGCGATGCGTTGGTGCCATACATTCCAAGACGGATGTCTCGACCGCCTTTGGTGTCCTTACAGGCCTCTTGCTGCGCAGATCCAGGAGCGACAGCGGGAGAGTCATGTTCAATTCCAGGGTCACCTCTATCGAAGAGGACAAGTCTGGTTGTTCCGTCAGGATGAATACTTCGGACGGAAACGTCGAGATCAGGTGCAAAGTTCTTATCAATGCGGCAGGGGGGTCATCCCTTGATATCGCTCACAGCATGGGCTATGCAGAAGAATATTCAGTGCTGTTTTTCAGAGGGGAATACTGGAAGGTTGGTAAAGAGTACACTGGAAAAATCAGGAGGAACATATACACCGTGCCGAGACATACTGGTTACCCTTTCCTCGATCCTCACTTCATCATCAAGGCCAACGGAAGCAGGGAGATAGGTCCAAACGCAGTGCTGGTCGGAGGACCTGAAGTGTACAGAGGCCTCTCGGGTCATGGGAGCAGCATTCTTAATGCCCTCCTTGATTCGCCTGTTGAGCCGAAAATGAGACTGCTTTTCAATCGTGAGTTCCTCAGGCTGGTATCTTCAGAATGGAAAAGCTCACTGTACAAAAACGAGATGGCAAACAGAGTCAGGAGTTTCATACCGTCCGTTGATGCACGTTTTCTTATTGAGCCCGGAATTGCTGGAGTAAGGGCATCGCTCATAGATAACTCCGGATTCGTTCCTGAGGCCGTGCCGGTCTTCGGGACGCACTCAGTCCACATATTGAATTACAACTCCCCTGGGGCAACTGGTGCACCGGCATTTGCAGCGTATCTGCTTGAAGAAATGGCTGAAAGGGGATTTTTGAACCCTCTGGAAGGGGGACCGACGATTTCCAGTGAATGGGATTTCCAGAAGGTGTCCGCATACATGTCCGGTGACTGAATCCACTTTTTTCAAGCGATTTAAGTATCTGATCGAAATAACATGCTATGTCCCCTGCCCTGAGGAAAATCCTCATAGTCATAATAGCAGCAGGAGTTGTGATTCCATCCTCGTATTTCCTGTACACTCAGCTTTCCGCAGGTCAGGCTCAGGCAAATCCATTCAGTTAAGTTCCCGGAAACTCCGGTTTAGTTTTTGAGGGGCATTACAACTCCACCCACTTCTACGCATTCACTTCCAACGGGTCATTCGGGATCCTCCTCCCGTTTACAGTAAGTGAGATTCAGATCATTGCAAATGCCACATCAACCTCAAACGGAACCTACCTGAACATTAGCACTAATTCCACTTACCTTTCCCAGACCATATATTCGGTAAATGATTTGAATTTCTCCATATTAGGCAGATTTCTGGGAATTTCCAACATATCGCTTCTCGATCTGGCAATGAGTTACGGTAACCTCACAAACGTGACCCTGTTCGCTTCAAATGCCGGGACTTACGGCATGGTACTTGGCACCTTGGGTGCAGTGGAGCGGTCCATATCCTCATCTGCCAATGGAAGTAATTTCTCCCCCTATTCAGGAGAGTACCTTGATCCCGGAAGCAATTACAGCCTCTATTACTCCCCGGGTAACCTTAGCGGAGTGGGATTCGTCACGGCAAACATATCTGACGGGAATTCCAACCTGCACATCAGCCTTAAGAACAGCAATTCGACCGCCACGTATCTCGTGCAGAGGAACGGATCTGTGAATGTCAGCATTCGAACCGAACCTGGAAACATATACATCTCGCTTACAGGCAACTACACAGTGGGACAGCTTTTTAAATACGCTTCAACCTATCTAACCATGGCAGGGCTGTAAATGGTACGCGCAGGTAAGATAGGAACTGTTTATTCACACTATTTCACAAACTACTACAGATCAAGAAGTTTTTACGTAATGCTGATCCTCATACTCC
>JBJKSW010000009.1:0-4680 GCA_046703525.1 Thermoplasmataceae archaeon | reverse complement strand
AAAGTGACCTGAGGAATATCAGGTCCATGTACTGTGCATCGTGCTCAAGCAGCGGGGAGCATGAAATAATATTGTAATCAAAAGGGTCATCAACAAGATATTCCGAAAAGGTCTCAAACTTTAGGTCTCCGTGCTTGATGGGTGTGAGCTTAATTTCATTGTTCTCCTCGTACTCGACTCCCGCGAATTCAACGTAGAGTTCATCCTTCGAATATTTCTTGAATTTTTCAACAACTTCCTCAAAATTTCTGACTTCGAGGAGGCTTCCTCCGGTTACTGAGTGAATATGCGGGAAATTTATTATCGGCTCCACCTGTGGAACTTTTTTTGCTATTGAAAGAACTTCATCCTCTGAGCCAAAAATCTCTTTCTTTCCGGCTGTTTCAACACCAATTATCGGATATTTCTTGTCCATGGGGAGCTCTTTGGATATTGAAGAATATACATCAATCGCCCTCGAAAGGCTCTTCTTCTTGTCGCCGTGGTAGAATCCTGTATGTGTTATCACCCTTTTTGCCCCCATTCCCCTGCCTATGATCATCGCCCACTTCAGATGGTTGTAAGATCTCTGGGAAATTTCTCCCTCACTCAGCAGATCCATATAGTAAGGTGCATGGATGGAGAGCTGAACATCAAGTTCCTTGGCCAGTTCACCGCCTTCTGTAATCTCGTTGTAATTCATCGCCATGTTCCAGAAAAGTTCCTGGAGTATGTCCTCTTCCTCAATTACAGTGTCAGTTCCCACACTTTCATAATTCCCGTCTTCGTCAGGTCTCAGGACATTGACAATAATTGAGGTGTCAACATCCCTGGGCGTCATTCCTGAATAATCGCTGGCAGGTACCTGTTCGAGATTGACTCTCAATAATTGAACTTCCAGGGAATTCAGACCAAGGAAATGAACATCCTCAACAGAATCAATGAATGTCCTTCCCTTGCTTGTTAGAGGAATTCCTGCAATACCGAATCTTATCATAAATCCTACAGATCATGCTAATCGATTATATATAAAATGTGAATCAGATCTTCCTTTTTTGTCTGTGAAGTGAAGGGAAAACCAGTGGGTGATCATGCTGGTCCTGAACACAGCCATCGCACTGCAGGGCCACATGAGCCAAAATGTACTTATCAGAAATACTGTTTAAGCTTTCAGGAGCATAAATGGAAAAGAATGAAACCAGAAAAGGGAAGGAAGGATTTTTTCTTGCCCTGTCTTTGCTTCTGATGATATGTGCGCTGAGCCTGAACACGGTTGAAATGGTTTTAATGTTCAATTTCAAGGCGATCTGGGACATAACTGAGGCCGTTCTCCTTGTGATTGTATTCATTTCAATACTCGGCTACCGGGATGCACGGAAAAGGCAGATTTCAGGCAATACCAAATAATAGAAAATATTGAGGATTATTGGCGTCGATCTGAATGTCATTCGATTTAGCATGAACTTTTAAGTTGAAGATATTGAATAGTTGATTTCAATGCCATTGCGTTAACAAACTGAGCGAAAATTTTACAGGGTTAACGAATAGGTTATATATTTTTTCGTATTAGGATGTCGTAATGAAGATAGACAGAATAGAAGAAATGTATTCTAGTTTATCCAAAATTCGCACACATTTAGAAGGTGATAATAATGAATGTAGATCCAAATCTAACGAAATACCTTATCAAGGCAAAGATTTCAACGGATGGGGTGGTTGAGAAACCAGATGTTGTCGGAGCCATATTTGGCCAGACAGAAGGACTTCTTGGCGATGAGCTTGATCTTAGAGATCTTCAGAAAGCCGGCAAAATAGGTAGGATTGAAGTAGAGATAGACAGCAAGAAAGGAAGAACAGAAGGTATGGTTCTAATACCTTCGGGCCTCGATCAGGTTGAATCCTCAATTCTGGGAGCCTCACTTGAAACGATTGACAGGATAGGCCCCTGCAAGGCAAAGGTCGAGATAGAGGCGGTTGAGGATGTCAGAATCCAGCGAAGAAACAAAATTGTTGAAAGGGCCCAACAGCTCTACAAACAGATGAGCAAGGGCTCCAAGGGAGTTTCTGAAGGGATTGTGCAGGCAGTCAGGGAAGAAGTTGAGAAGGGTGAAATAATCACCTATGGAGACGACAGGCTCCCAGCAGGTCCTGCATTAAAGGATTCAGACTCTATCATAGTTGTTGAAGGCAGAAGTGATGTTCTGAACCTCCTGAAATATGGAATCAAGAACACCATCGCGGTTCAGGGGACAAGCATACCTAAAACAGTCCAGGATCTTTCAAGGGAAAGGACAGTTATCGTGTTCCTTGATGGCGACAGGGGCGGGGACCTCATTCTCAAGGAGATGCTCCAGGTTGCTGAAATAGACTTTGTGGCGAGGGCTCCACCGGGAACGGAACTGGAGGAACTCACTGACAAGCAAATTGTAAAGGCCCTAAGATACAAAACACCGGTTGCCCAGTATCTTGCAATGAGGGGAATGACCGATGAGCTCAAGAGCCTTAACGAGAAATCTGATCTTGCTAGGAAACCCGCTGAACCTGCTCCACACGAAGAGATTGCAGTGGTTACAGAGCCTCCAAAGCAGAAGCAGCACCTGAAGGAAGAAAAGGTGCCGGTCGAAGAGGCCCCCAAGAAGGAAAGCACCAGTGGCTCATTTTCAATAAACGATCCAAGAACAGTCGAGAAGAAGATAGATCAGCTCCAGAAGGACAAAACGACTGAAGTGTATTCAGAGGCGGGAGAGGTGATCGCAACTTTTCCGGTTGCAGACACCTTTGATAACCTTGAAGCAGTGAAGTCAGCCTATACTGTTCTTACTGGAGGCGTGATTACTCAGAGGCTTATCGACATTTCCTATAACATAGGCGTCAAGAACATCTATGGAGCAAAAATAGGGCAGGTTACAAAAAAGCCTTCTGACATAAGAGTGGTTGCATGGGACCGTCATACGTGAATTTTGATTCAGGAGACATAACAGATACTTCGCACGTCAAGATACCCGCTAATCCTCTTGAGAGGATAATCGGCCAGGAAGAAGCAGTAAGGTTTGCAACAATCGCGGCAAGGCAGAGGAGGAATCTCCTGCTTGTCGGGCCACCGGGCGTTGGAAAATCAATGATAGCCCAGGCAATGTCTTTTTCAATACCAAGGCCAACTGAAGAAATCAGGGTGGTCCATAATCCGACACAGCCGGAAAGGCCTTTTGTGGAGATAAAATCATATGAAGAGTTTATGGAGGAAAAAGATGAAGAGAGTGCTATCGAAGGTAATTTCCTGAGTCCAGAGGAAGTTCCGTTGCATGTGGCCGAGAGGTTGGGGTACAGATGTACTAGGTGCGGCCATTATTCTCTTCCCACAGACTCGGTATGTCCTTCATGCAATACTTCCAAATTGCAGAACGCCCAGTCAGGCCCATTTGGCGACGTTTTCAACGTCCTTGGCGCAGCGTTCGGAGTCCAGAACAATACCGACAGGGTTTCCTCAACAAGGAAGATAGGCGACAAGGAAGAAGTAATCGTTTATGAAAGGGCAGGAGACAAAATCAGGGTTCTGGACCAGAAAGCACTGGAAAGGAAGCGAAAGATTGAGCGGAAAAGCCCAAGCAAGGTCATAGTAAAGATTGACAGGACACCCTTTGTTCTTGCAACAGGTGCAAGCGAGACAGAACTTCTTGGCGATGTTCGGCATGATCCATATGGCGGGCATCCGCAACTCGGCACTCTGCCATATGAGAGAGTAATTGCAGGCTCTATACACGAGGCACACGAAGGCGTGCTGTTCATTGACGAGATAAGCCACCTTGGGCGGCTGCAGAGGTACATACTCACAGCAATGCAGGAGAAGGCTTTTCCAATCAGCGGCAGGAACCCTCAGAGTGCAGGCGCCAGCGTCAGGGTCGACAAGGTACCCTGCAATTTTGTGCTTGTTGCGGCATGCAACGTGCAGGATCTTCAATACATCCTCAGCGCCCTAAGGTCAAGAATAGTCGGAAACGGTTACGAAGTACTCATGGAAACATCACTTCCAGACACGGAAGACAACAGGTTGAGATATTTGCAGTTCATAGCGCAGGAGATAACTCTTGACGGAAAGATCCCGCACATGGACCTTAATGCTGCACAGCTCATAATTGAAGAGGGAAAGAGGAGGGCAAAGCAGCTGGACAACAAAGACAATGCACTGACTCTTAGACTGAGGGAGCTTGGGGGTCTAATACGTGCTTCCGGAGACGTTGCGGTATCAATGGGAGAAAAGCTGATCCTTTCGGACCACGTAAAGCAGGCACTCAGAATTTACCTTCCGGTAGAGGAGAAGATAAAGAAGGAGTACGGCAATTTCAACGCGGCATACAGCTCAGAATATACTATTTCGCAGAAGGGCGAAGGATACAACCAGTTCTATAATTCCTTCCCCGATGAAGACACGTACAGGTAATCGGTTCAGGAAAACCTGCTAGAATTACCCGATCTGTTAAACAATCCGGTAAAAATTTTTCAAGGCAGGAATCAAGCTATTATAATTAATACTATATACATAAAATACTGTTCCGATTTTTACGTTAACTATATATTGTTTGTAGAAGTCAGTGTTAGTGCAAATGAATCTGGAAAGGAAGATCATTCATCTGCTGAAGCTCAGGGGCCCACTTTCCCCAAATGAAATTGCTCAGAAACTTAACATCAGCAAGACTTGTGCTT
>JBJKSW010000008.1:0-6370 GCA_046703525.1 Thermoplasmataceae archaeon | reverse complement strand
GTGGAATAAAGGTGAATTGATACAGCATCACAGAAATTGAATGCCCCCATTCCGATGAGATCCTGCGCCCACTTCATATCAACCACGTTTCCATCCAGAACTCTGAGCCCGCCGAATCCCACAACCTGCATAACCGGGTTTATGCTTTTTATTGTCACGTAGGCAGATTTCAGCAGGTCAAAGTACAGAGTTTCAGTCAACTCTGATACGTTCATGAAAGGAAAACTGTCAACTGGTTCATTAAGAACTTCCCACGCACTCACAGTGCTGTTGCATTCTCTGATGTAAGAAGATACCATCTATTCCCAGTTAGAGACGTTAGTGAAGTCACCGGATGGCAAATGGAGGATACCTAAAACGTGAAGGCCAGCTGCATTTGCCTTCTCTGCAACCTCAACAAAGCCGGGCCCTGTGTCTATTCTTATCCAGCTGAAGTGTGCATCAACCATCATGCTGATGTCGGTGTCAGATACGTTGTGGGCAGAAACGCCGTAATCAATGTCCCCAGGCAATACATTCTCCTGTATTACACTGACATTGGTCTGGGAGAATATTATCATAAAGACGGCTATAACAGCATACATCGCGAATGGAATTATCACATAGCTGCTTCTAGCCATGATTAATTATTTTCAGTAGCTATTTGTGCATGAATGCTCAGGTCAGAGGTATAATGTATAAATAAGTAAAAAGAAAATCCATAAAAATCTGCTTTAGATGCTTCATAAACCTCTGAAATTCATATTGAAGTGAGAGTCCTGTTCAATTCGTCATGAAGCTCCGGCTTGATGCTTTTCCTGTCCGAAGCGAATACCCGAACAGTATTGTTCCTCTCTTCCTCCTGGCTCTCAAAATACTGGATCAACCCGGAATTGTTTCTTCCCAGAGCTTCAACTGTCCTGTCGCCGTTGAGTACGTTGACTTTCATCCAGGAACTCGGCTTTCCATGTTTCAAAGGAATGTTCAGGAGCCAGTCATCCTCGGAAAAGCCCTTTGATTCAATGAACTCTCTGAACCTCTTCTTCACTCTCTCTGAATCATTGTTTATGACTTTCTTGTAAACCATTGTGTATGGATTCCTGAAAGTTATTCTCTTCATGATCGTGTCTGTTCTCCTGTCTGAAGAAAGTGCACCGACGAGTTCATCATCTGTGAAGGAAGCAATCCTGAAAGCCATCTCAACCGGGTCATCAGAACTGTCAATGTACATCGTCACTGCCCTGTTGAGCATCGACTCATAGGATCTGTTCTTGTCGATGTCAAATCCTTTCTGCCCCAGAAGCTCTTTCGCGAAAAGGAGATGAAGTACATGAGTTTCGCCTTCCTCATGCACATATATCCTGTTTGAGGACTCATCTATGATTATGTTTTCCAGAATTGACTTAATTCCCACACCAGCCAGCTTGATTCCCATGAAATAGGAATCCCTGTTGTAGTGGTCAAGGCGATCGAGATCGAGGACACCGCTGACAAGTTCGTGAAGTGGCTTGAGAATAGAATCGTCCACTTCCCCTGAAAGCAGCCTGGTGATTATGTCCTTGCTGACTATTCCCCGCTTTTCGTATTTCTCAAGAATCGAATGTATTGTCTCGAGGCTGTTCTCCTTTGCCCTTGAGCTGAATATATCATACAGCTTCCCTGTGCCGTGGATTATATCCAGAGACGTCTCTTCGTGGGAAGTGACATTTGCCTTCCTGAGTGATTCGTTTACTTCAAGAACATGTGAAAAAGGCTTGTGGGCAACATCGTGCAATAGCAACGCCACAAGGAAGCTCTGTGCAATGTAAGAACGGTCTCCTCGCTCTGACTGCAGGTACTCAGCGAGATCAATGAAATTGCTTGACGTGCCGGAATTGCGTATCATTACCTTGGCTTCCTGAAGAACGTAAGTTCCAAGCGTCCATGTTCCAACAGAATGCGCAAACCTGTTGTGCGTTGCAGAAGGAAATATAAGGTAAGAGATGCCTGCCTGTTTCAGGTGGAACAGCCTGGACATCTCGTAGGTGCCGAGAAGTTCCCTGTACATGTTCCTTCCACCATCCTGCTTCGATCCTCCAAATACGGTGTGGAACAGTTTTTCATTCTCACGGGTTGAGAAAACGTTCAGTTCATAAAGAGGGTCGTAGAATCTCTCTATGTGATCGGTGATTCTGCTCATTCCATCCTCCTACTTCCTCATGAATTCCTTTTCTGTCAGGTTCTCGTAGGCAACCCTGATGGGATCGTTCATACCTCTTCTCAATACAACAATCTCCTCGTTTATTGCGAGATTCTCATCGTATGGAAGGACGTAGTCCAGTTTTCTGTTGATGTTCTTCTCGAACCTGGAAAGTGAAAGTTTTGCAAGGTCTCCGCCGGTAAAACCTGTTACAACAATGAAATATGGCGTAGAAGAGTTGTCCCTCATGAGATCATTCAGTATGTATGATGTCCCGTTTATGCCCTGCCTGTCCAGCCTCGTGAATAATGCCCAGACATCTCCGAAAACCAGCCCTGTAAGAGAACTCCCGCTGATCCCGCTCCTGCAGTCAATGAATATATAGTCAAGATCATAGAACTTCGAAAAAGGATCTATGACGCCGTCCGTGAATTCTTCGACTCTCTGCTGAGTCCACGTTATGTTTTCAACCTCATCTATGTTTTCCTTAAGGGCAGGTATCAGGTAGAATTTCCCGGACGTTTCAACGTTAAGTGATTCTGAAACATCAACGACAGCATTTGAAAGATCAACAGCATTCGGATCAATCAGGAGAGATGAGACAGACTTCCTTGGCTTTGCCTTGAGATTCAGTATCTCCATGAGGCCGGGAGCTCCAATGTCAAGTTCAATGGCACCAACTTTCTTTCCCTTCCTTGCGAGGTCAAATGCTATGTTCGCCAGGGAAAGACTCCTTCCGCATCCACCTTTGTACGAGTAAAAACTCACTTTCTTAACCATATTCATTCATCCTCCCCGTTATCAGACAGGCTCTTCCTCAGATCAGCTGGATCAACTTTCTTAACTGAATCCTTGATGCTCCTGATCAGTGTGTTCTTGAGATCATCCATGATCTTTGACAGAGCCATGTTTACACCTATTTCTATTGTCTGATCGAGATCAAAAACAGAATCATCCATTCTCATCTGGTGTTCTTCGGGTATGAAAGAAAGATAGTATGTGAGCGCTTCAATTGATCTCTGTGTATAATATATCTTGAACTGCCCGTCATTCCACAAATGATTTGTCTTGTCCTGCCTGTTCAGGACCTCGTTAACAAGGTTCTCAATCGTCCTGAGCATATCCTTTTTCAGGGCATCATCCTTCAGTTTGCTCTTCTGGAAAAGGTAGTCGTATGCCCATGAAAGGCCTTCCTCAAGAACATAGATGAGAGTCCTGTCCTCATAAGTTATAGGCTGAATTCCCTGGAAACTTATGAGATGTGCATTCTCCGTGTTAAGGAAGATGTCTTCTTTCTCATTCCTGTAGTCATCAATCAGGGATCGCACGACCATTTTGACCTTTGCCTGATCAAGCTGTGTATACTGCTCGCACGACTGCATTATGAGAAGTATGTATGAAGCAAGACCGCCTTTGTCCATTTTCTCCGTTACTTCCATCCTTCTGAAATTCACCTTGCACTTGGGAACACCGTCTTCTCCGCTTCCGGCCTGGCACTGTGTTATGTTTGTTGCCCATTTGTAAACGCCCTGTGCGAGTTTTTTCAACTCAGTAATCTCTGATGCGTTTTCTCCGTACAGTCTGACAAGAGTGGGAGAACTCAGGAACGCATCTATTGCATACAGGATTGAATATGTGAAATATAGGCCAGGCAGCGAGATTCCGCCTCCCTTTCTTCCCCATTCCCAGAATACGCCTCCAGATTCCGGATCTACACCCTTGTTCTCAATGATCCAGTCAATTGCCTGCCTGAATAAGTTGAAATTCGAGTCTTCCGAGGACGAATCTGAAAGAATGGATATAAGAGCAGTGTCATTCTTTGCCTTGAAATATTCCCAGACATCCACATAGGTTGTTACAAAGAAACTGACAGAATCCGAGAAGTCGGTTGATCCTCTCTGAAGGTTTATTCCCTCCTTCCTGAACTCTTCATCAAGATAGGGCCTTGGTGACCAACCTTCTGTCCTGATTTTCTCAATTACGTCAATGAAATCGTTGCTGACCATCTCATCGAATGTATCACTTCCATTGAGCCATTGTCTTTCCTTCAGCATGTTTATGGGAGTCAGGAATGCTTCCAGAGCCTCCATGTCCTTGAGGAGCCCCATTTCATTTTTTACACTGTCAGTCCATCCAGCAGGTCCTGAACTGTCTCTTCGGTTAAGGAGCGACTCCAGTGCCTGTTCTACAAAATAACCCGTATCAACCATCTATTTCGATACCTCCACTTCTGCGTTCTCAACGCCTTTTCCGTATTCGTAAGAAATGTGAACATTTACCTGTGAACCTTTCTCTGCCCGGAAAGCCGGCACAGGAAAAACAAGCGGCGGATTCATCCAAGAGGACCCATCCGCATAAATGTCATCAGTAAGAAAAGTTCTCGTTGTAATCCTGAGGCCGTTGACTGTACCTGATTTAGAGACAGGAACTCTCAGATCCACACTGACAGAATCACCGTTAACCTCCCTGAAATCCACAGAATCGTAAAGGATTCTGTCGCTCAGGAAGTCTCTGGGTTCTCTTGTGTTATTATCTTCAAAATAAGGAAGTGCAAGCGTGTAGCCGTAAAATGAGTAGTCTGCCTCAATGAGTTCCAGGAAGTTCTCAATTCTGCACGGTACGGGAGTGTATCTTTCGGAGGCGAGATTCCTCACCGCATGGTTCATCACGTTAACCTGTGACTCTGCAATTAACCCTGTATCAAGCATCTCACAGATTACAACGTCTGCCTTGAAAGGAAATTGGATCTTCATTGCATCAGCCTGGACAGCTGTCATGCGATCGCTATATTCAGAATCTCTAAAGGCTGTTCTTGAGACTTCATAAAGCATCCTGTCCATTTCGACTGCCACTACCTTCTTTGCCTTTCTTGCAGCAAGTAGGGAAAGTATTCCCGTGCCTGAACCAAGTTCTAGAACAGTACTCTGTTCATTGACAACAGAATCAAGAGCTCTTGCGAATGCGTTCATTCTTGACACATCGCCGAGAAGATTTAACTGCTGAACAAACGGAATCTTGGGGCCATCAAAGAATCTCCCGGATGATAAATCAGAATTCCTTTCAGATGCAGAAGAATAAACTCGTGTTCCATTTCTGGATGAAGATTTGAGCACTTTCCTACTGACAAGATCACGAAGGTGGAGTTCTACGGCTTCTGCGCCAAGTTGCAGTATCTCGGCGACCTGCCTCTCAGTCATACTCCCTCTGCTCATTATCTGCCTGACAATCCTGAAATCGAGATCGTCAAGCTTCAATATTGATTTATACAAAGTGAGAACGCTGCCGAAAGAATCCTGACCTGCCTCAACCTCTTTTCCCTTGCTCTCAGAATAGAAGATTGACCTCACTTCTCTCCAGCGATCTCCGCTCAACTTGAGAAAAACCATGTTGTGTGTCTTTATAAAAGTTCGCAGAATAAAGGACTTTAGAGTAATAAATGCAATTTCAGGGCTGGATTGGAACTCAACTTCTGTTTATCTCAATATAGGCTTGCGGCGTTGCACTGCACCATTGGAATGTAATTTTCCATCGACAGATTTATAAAAATATATCCATGAACTCAACCATGGGAAAAGATGTGGCCATAGTCCATCTTTCAGATTTGCATCTCAGCCCTGAAAGGAGCAATGTAACCGATCCTATACTCCATTCAATGATCGATGACATAAACGAGCGCATCCAGGATATAGGTTTCGATGAAACTGTCATTGCAATAACCGGAGACCTTTCATTTGGGGGAACAAAGGAAGACTATGAAGTTGTGTCCGGCTTTGTTGACCGCATAAGGAGCAGGATATCGCCCAAGAAAATAGTCTTCTGCCCGGGAAACCACGACGTGAACTGGCGGGAACACAAGACCAGAACTGCCAGCAGCCTCCTCATGGAAGACCTCATGGGCTCAAAAGGGTCACTGAAAACACTTAGCAAGGTGGAATCTTCATATCCTCATGAGATAAACAATTACAGGGAATTAATGAAAGAGTATTACACTTTCCTGGAAAACCAGAATATAAACAGGCCCACCAGTGAAGATCTGTATTACATTGAATCACTGGAATACGGAAACAATATCCTGAATTTCATCAGCCTGAATTCATCGTACCTATTCAGCCACGACCAGAACTATTTCGGTTACCTGGGGAAAACGCAGATGTTGAACGCATTCTCAGAGGCAAGCTCGAGAAGCGAAGGCAGAGAACACCTGAACGTTGC
>JBJKSW010000007.1:0-46019 GCA_046703525.1 Thermoplasmataceae archaeon | reverse complement strand
GGGAAATAAGTTCCTTCTGTTTTGCTGTCATTTTTTTCGGCACTTCAACAACCATTCTCACGTGAAGGTCTCCGGAACCGTTTCTGCTCATGTGGGGCATTCCTGCACCTTTCATCTTGAGCCTCTCTCCGGGCTGTGTGCCAGGCGGCACATGAAGTGTGAATTTCTCCTTGAAAAGGTCGATTTCTATTTCAGTACCGAGGGCTGCTTCCGGAAAAGTGATCTCCTTCTCTATGTACAGGTCATCGTTGTTTCTTTTCAATCCCGGTTCGTCTGGTATGCTGAGCAGAATGAACAGGTCACCGACCTTCGTCTTATAAGCCTGTCCGCGCCCCCTGTATCTTATCTTAAGGTTATTTGGGGCTCCTTTCGGAATCTTTACCTGCAGGTTTTCATGAACCGAGAGTGATCCGGTACCCTTGCAGTTGACGCAGGCTTTCTTTGGAATCTTGCCCATTCCACCACATGTTCTGCACACTGTGACAGATACCATCTTGAAGAACCCCTGCCCCTGAACAATCCTCTGCTGGCCGGTGCCCTTGCAGTCGTTGCAGGTTGACACCTGGCCACCTTCTGCACCCGTACCGGCACATTTTTCACAGGGCTTGTTCCTCCTGAATCTGATCTCCTTGGTGTTTCCGTAATACGCATCCTCGATTGCCACGTTTACGCGTATTGCCATATCCAGGTCCGGGCCCTGGTTTCCGAAACCTGAGAAGAAATCTGAAGCGAAGCCGCCACCTCCTCCGCCTCCGAATATCCGGTTGAAAATATCTTCAAAGTCTGAGAAATGAGTGAAATCCTGCCAGTTGAAGTCCTGCCTTCCAGGGCCGAATTCGACACTCCCTGTCCTGTCATACATGCTTCTCTTCTGGGCATCTGAAAGGACTTCGTATGCTTCGCTTATTTCCTTGAACTTCTCTTCAGTTGCTTTCTTTTCCTGCGGGTTGGCATCAGGGTTTGCATCGGGGTGATACTGCCTTGCAAGCTTCCTGAACGAAGATTTTATTTCGTCCGGGGTAGCCTCCTTCTTGACCCCGAGTATCTGGTAGTAATCCTTAGCCATTTTGTTCTATACCCTTACTGATTTTCTGTTTCCTCATCACCGGTTTCTTCACCGGCTTCCGCCGGCTGAGGTTCTTCTTCCGCCTCAGGCTGCTGGGGGGCCTCCGATGAATCACCAGACTCAGTTTCCTGTTCCGGAGTTTCATCTGATTGTTCCTCTGAATCAGCCTCTTCGGCCGGCTCTTCCACAGTTCCTTCCACCGTTCCCTCTGATTCTGCTTCTGGTGGCACTTCCCCTTCAGGCGGGACTCCACCTTCCGGAGGAACCTGTGCACCTGCAGCTTCGTATATCTTGGATCCGACTTCCTGAACTTTCTTGCTCAGTGATTCAACTGCAACCTTAATCTTTTCAGCATCGTTGGACTCTATTGCCTCACGTGTCTTCTTAATCTCTTCCCTGATCTCATCTTTTATTGAAGAATCCAGTTTGTCCCCGGCCTCATTAATTGTCTTCTCTGTTGTGTATATGAGGCTCTCTGCCAGGTTTACCTGTTCGACTATGTCGCGTTTCTTCTTGTCCTCTTCTGCAAACTGCTCAGCCTGGTTCTTCATTTTCTCTATTTCATCTTTTGAGAGCTTGTTGGAAGCGGTGATTGAAATTCCCTGCTTCTTTCCTGTACCCTTGTCTGTCGCTGAAACATTGATTATGCCGTTTGCATCAATGTCAAAAGTGACTTCGATCTGTGGGATTCCCCTGGGCGCAGGCGGTATTCCGATGAGATTGAACATACCGAGTGATATGTTGTCTCCAGCCATTGGTCTCTCTCCCTGAACTATATGTATTGTGACTGCGGTCTGCATGTCAGCTGCCGTAGTAAAGACCTGTGATTTTCTCGTCGGAATTGTTGTGTTTGCCGGGATAATGGGGGCAACTATGCCTCCCTGTGTTTCGACTCCGAGCGTGAGTGGAGTTACATCAAGAAGCACTATGTCTTTGAGGTCTCCGGTTATGACTGCACCCTGAAGGGCAGCTCCGATTGAGACACACTCCATGGGGTCGACTCCCCCTTCCACTTTCTTTCCGAAGTAGTCCTCCACGAATTTCCTGACAAGAGGTATTCTTGTCGGGCCGCCGACCAGTATGATCTTCGTAAGGTCATCCTTTGAGAGTTTTGCTGATGATATTGCATTCTCAAGGGGATGCTTTGCCTTTTCTATTATGGGCGTAATGAGTTCTTCGAACTTCGCCCTGTTGAGTGTGTATTGTAAGTGCTTGGGGCCCTCAGACGTCTGAGTAATGTAAGGTATGTTCACCTCTGTTGTCATGGTGCTTGACAGCTCAATTTTTGCCTTTTCCGCTGCATCTCTCAGTCTTATGTAGGCATTTCTGTCTCCCTTGAGGTCAACGCCTTCCTTTTTCTTGAAATCCTCAATCAGGAAGTTGACCAGAGCCTCATCCATGTCCGTTCCGCCCAGCTGAGTATCTCCTGAGGTCGAAAGAACCTGGAAGACCCCGTCTCCGAAATCCATGACGGTGACATCCAGCGTTCCTCCCCCGAGGTCAAAAACAATTATTTTCTGTGATTCGCTGAGTTTGTCAATTCCGTATGAAAGGGAAGCTGCCGTTGGTTCGTTTATAATTCTCTTGACCTCAAGGCCTGCTATGGACCCTGCGTCTTTCGTGGCCTGCCTCTGGTTGTCGTTGAAATAAGCAGGAACCGTTATCACGGCCTCTGTGACTTTTTCTCCGAGGAAAGCTTCTGCGTCGTTCTTTATCTTCTGAAGTATGAAAGCAGAGATCTGCTGCGGCGTATACTCCTTTCCGAAGATTTTGTACTTGAAATCAGTACCCATCTTCCTCTTGGCCGCAAATATGGTCCCTTCCGGGTTGACAAGTGCCTGCCTCCTGGCCGGCTCGCCAACTAGCAGATCACCCTCCTTCGTGAATGCAACATAGCTTGGGAAAGCTTTTCCACCAAGTGAAACGCCTTCTGAACTCGGAATAACTGTTGGCCTGCCTGATATCACTACTGCTGCTGCTGAATTGCTCGTTCCTAAGTCAATACCTATTATTTTTCCCATTTTCAATTCCTCCTTCCAACAAGAACTTTAGCTGTCCTAAGGATCTCATCCTTCAACATGTACCCTTTCTGAACTTCTTCGACTACCATGTTATCCTGATCCGACGTCACCAGGCCAATGGCCTCATGAAGGTAAGGATCAAATTTCTTACCCACTGATTCAATCTCCCTGAACCCATAGGAAGACAAGATTTTAAGCATTTGGTTTCTAAGGGAATTCACGCCGTCCTGGGAATTTTCTGCCCTGGCAGCTGAATCGAGGGAGTCGATGAACGGAAGAAGGGCTTTAAGTACATCCCTGCCTGCATTCTTGGAGATGATTGAGATCTCCCTTTCCTTGGCTTTTGAGAAATTTTCCATCTCAGCCATCTGCCTGATGTACAGGTCCTTGTAGGATTTCACACTCTCCTGCAGTTCCTTAACGGTATTGCGAAGAGCCTGTTCACTCCTTCTGAGCCGCCTGTATGTATTTTCCCTGCTACGTGATTCACTGAGTATTGAATTACCAAGCAGATTTTCCATTCTTGAGGATGGCATCGCATTCCCTAAGTTTGTTCTT
This sequence comes from Thermoplasmataceae archaeon, assembly GCA_046703525.1. Taxonomy (GTDB): domain Archaea; phylum Thermoplasmatota; class Thermoplasmata; order Thermoplasmatales; family Thermoplasmataceae; genus WAQW01. Next base: position 42,374 of record JBJKSW010000007.1, on the reverse strand, counting down.
CTACATAAACGTTTCTTACCAGGGTAAAATTTAATTTTGCCGGTGGAGGCAGTTTTTCAAGGCTTTTTTCAGAGCTTTCTCATGGACACGAAATATCGGGTCAGTGATCGGTGCTGCCTGAATTCAGCCACTGAAACAGTTTCAAAGTACCCGGAGGCATTCTTCAGTTTTTCCATGTCTGAAACGACGAGCGAGATGTACCTGCCATCCTTCAAGAGTGAATGGAATCCCGGAAATATTTCCGAATAGAGGGTGTCAATGTCTGTCGCCGACACTTCTGAACTCCGGCCATATGGAAGATCTGTCACTATGGCATCAACTTTCGATTCGAGTTCAAGGTTTGAGAAATCTGTGTGAAGAATCTCTGCATCGACATTGAAATATTTCATATTCAGCCTGCAACCCTTGATCATGTTCAGCGATGCATCCGATCCGATGACTTTCCTGCCCATCAGGTGTGCTTCCAGTATTATTCCGCCTGTACCGCAAAAAGGGTCCAGTATCAATTCCCCCTTCTCAGTCCTTGAAAGATTCACCAGAAATCTCGCATACTTTGGATGAATGGTAACAGGAGAGAAGAAAGGCCTCAAAGGCGCCCTCCTCTGATTCATGCCTTTGCTGTCCTTCTGGAATGCAAGGATTCCAATATGCCATCCGTTGAAGTTTATGGCCCTGAGAACAAAGTCGGGGCTAGTGAATTCAACTGTCCTGTTTCCCTGCAGCTCCCTGCCAAGTTCGGCCTCCGAGAATTTCTTTCCACCGGAATAATTGCGCACCCTCAAGTGAAAGCTCCCTTCCGGAAAGGAAATTGTTTCCAGGTCTTTTGGACTTTCAAATTCTCCAAGAACCCGCGTTGCAAAATTCAGGAAAGCCATTTCACCGATGATCTCCAGATCAGATCTCACAATTGCTATGCTTCCTTCTCTGGAGATTATCTCAAAACCTTTCGAGACTCCCTTTGCACTTTCCAGTACATTCTGGACCGCTACGTCCGATTCTGCACTAAATTCAAGAATGTATGTTTCCAATTTCCATCTTTTCTGGAACTCAGGCTTTCTCTTCCAGCCTCTTCAGTTCCTTTGCAAAATCTGCCTGCAGGTCTTCAAAGGTTTTGCTCAGCCTTTTTATGGATCTCTTGATAGCAGCCTGGGGTTTCCCTGATTTCACTCTGACATATATTTCAGGATCATCAATAACCGGGTGTTTTATGTAGTATCTGGACTCCTCAACCATATCATCCTTGAGAATCTCTTCCACAAGTGGTCTCAGCAGTGTGTTGTCATAGTTAAGCATCTCCAGTTTAACCGAATTTTTTTCCTTTGAAATAACGCGCAGGGTTGGATCCATTGTTATAGGCTATTGCACATCAATATAAATGATTATGCGAACCATGCTCCTGTCCTTATTCCTGCATGCTGACGGAGTATGTCTAACAAACTGCTGCCGGCTGTCAGCAGTAATTTCTCTCAACTGCTGTTTGTCAATCCCTGAGTTCTGTGTGTTAACGCTAATTATAATATAACTCTGCGAAATATGGAATCTGACAGCAATGATATCGTGCAGTTTGTCGCAGGTGTATCCGGAGGGCGATTAACCTGATGAGTAAACCCGATAAACAGATTGACATTCTGGATTTTCAGAAGAAGCGCGATTTCTCTGGATGGTGTTATTATGGTTGCTCCTAGAAAAGTTCTTATTATAGGCAGCGGAACTGCTGCAATAAGTCTTGCAAACAAGCTGAGGATTCTCAACAGCCCGAGGGAACTGGACATACTGGTTGTCGGCAATGAGATAAGGCATTTCTGCAGGTCAGACGGACCAATGGTCGCTCTCGGCCTGAAGAGTTACAGGAAGAGTGTGAAAGACATAGATTTCCTTCTGAACAATGATATTGATTTTGTAAGGGATGAAGTGACCGGAGTTCTTCCGGAACACAGGATGGTCACAACGAGGGCTGGCAAGAAGTATGACTATGACATACTGGCAATTGCCACAGGTTCTTCATATCGCACTGAGCTCATTCCAGGATATGATGGAGAAGCAAAACACTTCTATGACCTCCAGCACGCCCTTGAGCTTTCCAAGGCCCTTGAGGACTTCAATGGCGGAAAGATAGTGGTAGGTTTGTCTGAGGCCGCAGTGCAATGCCCAATGGCAATCCATGAGTTCGTACTTCTTCTCCACGAACAGCTGAAAGAGCAGGGAAAGCTGGAATCTTCGGAAATACACTTCCTCTATCCTGGAGACGGAGTTTTCCCGGAAAAGGAAATATCCGACATGTTTGAGGGCATGTTCAGGGAAAGGGGCATAAACGTCCATTCCAAATTCAATGTGAAGGAAATAGGGCAGAAGAACAGGGAAGTCGTATCAGATTCAGACGAAAAGATAAATTACAACCTGCTTGTTCTGTCGCCTCCTGCGAGGGGCCAGAGCATGCTCCTCGAATCGGGCCTGACAGACGAGGAGGGATATGTCAAAGTGAACAGGGAGACACTACTTTCCGAGGCTTCAGAAGACATTTATGCTCTCGGCGATGCGGCCGACAAAGAAGTTCCGAGGTCTGAGTACTCGGTCGTTCTTCAGGTCAGGTACCTTGCGAGAAAGATCACGGCACACATCAACCACATGCCATATTCCGGTGTGTATGATGGAGGCTCCGCATGCACAGCGCTTGTCGGAGGAAACGTGGGCGTCACAATATCGTTCAGGTATGACCGGCCACCAAACGTCCCGACGCCTTCACAGGGCGATTACAGGTTCAAGATATATTACGCTGATACCTATTTTTCCACAATATTGAGAGGAATGATGTGAGGTAGAGTGAAATGGTAGAGAAAACTGATGATGAAATAGAATCGCAACCGGATGAAATAGAAGAGGCGCTCAAATTCGCTCTCGAAAACAGGGGAATGTTTCTTCAGCTGCTGGAAATGATGAAAAAGCTTCAGTCGAGCGGACTTCTGGATGAACTCCAGAATTTTGCCACAGGCTTCATGCCTTCAGACCACACCATAGTGACATCTTATCTAAACTCTGAAGAGGGCATGGTTGCAATTTCCAAGATAATCAACTTGCTGCCGGCACTTGGGCATACAATCTCTTCCGAGAAGACTTCAGACCTGCTGAAGCTTGTCCTGTTCAACAGTGAGAAGCTGTCTGATTCCCTGATTCAGGGTGCAAAGAATCCGCAGAATTTCGGATTGCTGAAGCTCATGTCGCTTCTGAAGGACCCGGATTTCACTGCCGGCCTGACCGCCATGATAAATTTCATAGGCATGCTGGGCCAGATAGTCTCCAAGGCCAACGAGTAACTGCTGGAATCAGTTCAGGCTTTTCAGCCCGTTTCCGGTCAACACAAGGAGATTTTCTCCTTCATACTCTTTTTTGGAATAGGCAGCATATACTGTGGCTGAGCTGTACTCAGTCAGTATGCCTGCAAGCGCCAGTCTGTGCTGCGCATCTATTATCTCATCCTCACTGACTGCAACACACCTGCCGACTTTCTTCAGCCTTGTTACTATGTGGGACATTAGGGCAGAATTTTTTGTCACAAGGGCATCTGCAATCGACTTCTTTCCCTCGTCTACCCACCTGGTATCTCCCAGAGCAGAGCATATTGGAGCTATAACACTGGGCTGGACACACACAATTTCTGGCATTTCATCTATTTCTCCTGACTGCAGAAGATGATTGAAACCTGCGTGCATTCCAAGGAACAGAGTGCCAGCTGAAATGGGAATGAATATCCTGTCTGGAACCTTACCGTCATACTGCTTGAAAATCTCATATGCCAGAGTCCTGATTCCGTCCCTGAATTCAGGCACTAGGACGTGGCTCATGTGGAATCCATCATGCTTCATGGCCTCCTCGGCGACATTTTCCCTTCCGCCTCCGACCTTGATTATGTTTGCGCCATAGCTCCTTATCTGCCTGATCTTGGATTCATTCGCCTTCTCGGGGACAAAAATGTTTACGTTGAAGCCTGCAGCTTTTCCATAAGCTGCTATTGAACATCCTGCATTTCCCGAGGAGTCCTCGTTTATCTGCGTTATGCCTCTATCCTTTAGGGTTCCTGATAATGCTGAAAGCGCTGCTCTGGATCCCCTGTCCTTGTAGGAATACGTCGGCTGAAAATAGTCAAGCTTGAATGAAACGCTGCCCTTCTTCAGGATAGGAGTTCTTTCCTCTCCAAGGGAAATCCACTGTTTGATGTACTTGAAATTCTTCTTGATCGCATCATTGTATTTGCCGTCAGGAATAACTTCCACCGGAGAGCCGCACTGCTTACAGAACTTGTCGAGCCCTTCCCTGTCCTTTCCGCAGGACATGCATTTGACAGTCATCTGAATGTTTAAGGGCAGGCTTTATCTAAATATTTTCCATGGCAAATCAGTTTCATCATTCGTTTTTTGATTTGATGGGCAGTCTACAAATACAAATAGTTCGTGTGCAATAGGTTCCGGAGTTGAAATACAGCAGCATAGAAGATATGAACGCCAGGGTGATTGACTGCACAAAGTGCCCCCGGCTCGTCAAATTCAGGGTTGAAGTTGCATCAAGGAGCAACAGGTTCAGCGGGGAGCAATACTGGTCCAGGGGAGTTCCTGGATATGGTGATTTTAACGGCTCACTTCTGATCCTCGGCCTTGCCCCGGCGGCAACCGGTGCGAACAGGACAGGCAGAATTTTCACTGGAGACAGGAGTTCTGATTTTCTTGTTTCCAGCCTTCATGAAGCCGGTATAACCAACCAGCCAACTTCCCTAAAGTCTGATGACGGCCTGACATACAGGGACGCCTTCATTTCAGCAGTCCTGAAATGCGTGCCTCCGATGGATAAGCCCAGCGGTGAAGAACTCAGGAACTGTTCCGATTATCTGAGATATGAGATTTCAAGAATGCCATCTCTCAGGGCAATACTGGTACTGGGCAAGGTAGCTTTTGATTCTGTACTGAAATTCTTCAGGGAGGAACAGCACATGACAAGGGGAATGAAATTCATGAACGGCGTATACTATGAAATAGGGAAATTAAGAATCTACAGTTCATATCATCCCAGCCCAAGAAACGTGAATACGAAAAGGATTAACAGGCCTGATTTTGTTGCTTTCTTAAAGGAAATAAATGAATACTGCTCTTCAGGAAAGGAATAGTGCGTAAATGTGCAATAAAGCTGAACTGTTGGATAAGCAGCATCTCTGGAGGGAATAATGACCAGTGCGCTCGTGATTGGAGGGACTGGTTTCATAGGAAGGAGACTGGTCAGGGGCCTTCTCAAAGAGGGGTGTGAAGTTACCGTGGCATCCTCAGGCAAATCACCAAACCCTTTCGGTGATATGGTCAAATCATACAGGATCAACAGGTTTGACAGTTCCAGACTGAAAACGCAAATTTCCGGCGCGGATGATTTTGACGTGGCTTTTGACCAGATATGCTTCAGTTATTATGAAGCAGAGAGCCTGGCCCAAGCGCTGGACGGAAAGACTGAGAGGCTTGTGATGGTTTCCAGCGGTGCAGTGTATCACCCGACACAGGGAATTCATGTTGAAAGCGATTTTGATCCTTTGTCGAGGAAACTCAATAAGGAGAGCTATTCAACGCAGAACTACAGTGAGGGGAAGAAGGATGCAGAGGCATACATGTTTCAGAGAGCACCATTTAGAGTTGCTGCAGCCAGATTTCCAATGGTCTTCGGACACGATGACAGCTCCAGGCGGTCTCAGGAACATGTAAGTGGAGTAATAAATGGCAACGAATTCACTATTCCGGCTGAAGGCGGAAGAAGGAATTACATATGGGTCGAAGACGCAGGATCTTTTCTTTGCTGGCTTGGATTGGACAGAAAAGAGGGCATATACAATGCAGGGTCTAGAGAAGCAGTTAATGTGGTTGAACTTCTGGAAACAATAGGAAAAATTGTTGAAAAGAGCCCATTGATTTCCATCAGTCCAGATGCAACGGATATGCCGTCATTCTACAGGGAGGATGACCACATTGTGGATGCAAGAAAGGCGGAAGATGAAGGATTCAGATTCACTCCGCTAAAGAAATGGCTGAAGGAAGAAGTCAATCTCATCAGGAAAGATGGTGGAGAACCTCTCAATCTAGATGACTATTACTCGAATAGAACATCCTGACATTATTCACTGATGTCACATTTTTCTGCAGTTTTTTTATGGTTTTCCAGTTTTTATTCAATTTTTTCCAAAATCATCTCACTCTTCCAGAAGCCGGCATTAATAGTGTCTTCTAATATTCTGCTCATGTTTTCAGAAGACAATTAGGTATTATCGCAAGCGCAAAGCAATAGCATCTTCTGGAAATATGATGGCGATAGGTGAGTGCGCGTTAGGTGGCACATAAATTCTAAAAACAGTAATTGCAGTATCAATAGTAAACAGGTTGGCTTTATGAAACGCGTCTAAAAGTGGTCAGAATATCTGCGGTAGTCATATTTCTTCAGACTTCTGTGTTTGACCCTTGCCATTAAGACAAACATGAAGACGGATAACATACAAACGTTATGCGGAAGCCGGGATTTGAACCCGGGTTAAGGGCTTGGGAAGCCCCTGTGATAACCACTACACTACTCCCGCTGAAAACCCCTATTATAAGAAAATAATAAAAAATTTGGTTGAGGGACTAATACCAGCCCCTCAGTTTCATGGCGTCAGAAACTCTCTTTATAGATATTGTGTATGCTGCGGTTCTCGGGTCAACCTTGTACTTGTCTGAAGCTTCGAAGACTTCCTTCACTGCCTTGATCATTTTCTTGTCAAGCTTGTGATGGACTTCATCCTCGTCCCAGTACAGGCCGCCTATATTCTGGACCCACTCAAAGTAAGACACTGTGACGCCGCCCGAGTTTGCAAGAAAGTCAGGTATTACCACAATGTCCTTCTTGTAGAAGATCTCGTCGGCTATCGGTGTAGTCGGACCGTTTGCAAGTTCCACAATGATCTTTGCCCTGACGTTCTCTGCGTTGTGTTCTGTCAGCTGGTTCTCTATGGCTGCCGGCACAAGGACGTCAACTTTGAGTTCGAGCAGTTCATCATTTGTTATGGATTTGGTTCCCGGGAAGCCTTCAACAGTTCCGTTCTCCTGCTTGTACTTCAGGAGGCTGTCAAAGTCAATTCCATTATCTGAGTATATGCCGCCCTTTGTGTCAGATACGGCTACTACTTTTGACTTGAAGAGTTCTCTCACGAGCTTCACTGCAAACTGGCCTGCGTTTCCGAATCCCTGGACAGCGACTGTTGCCTTTGAAAGGTCCATGTCAAGTCTTCTTGCCACTTCTCTCAGCGCATACATTCCGCCTCTAGCTGTTGCATCTCCCCTGCCCTTTGATCCGCCTATTTCAAGCGGTTTTCCAGTAATAACACCAGGTGCGGATTTCCTGAACAGCTTTTCGTACTCGTCCATCATCCACGCCATAATCTGTGGTGTTGTGTAAACATCAGGTGCAGGAATGTCCACTTCAGGGCCTATGAATTCGCCCACAGCTCTGACATAACCTCTGCTGAGTCTTTCAAGTTCAGCTTCTGACATCTTCTTTGGATCGCAAATCACTCCACCTTTTGCACCACCAAGCGGGATGTCTACAACGGCAGTCTTCCATGTCATCCAGGCGGCAAGAGCTTTCACAGTCGAAAGTTTCTCTTCCGGGTGAAATCTGATTCCTCCCTTTACCGGCCCCCTCGCGTTGTTATAATGAACTCTGAACCCCGTAAATACCTTGGTGGTTCCGTTGTCCATCCTTACAGGGATCCTCAGTTGCATAATCTGCAGTGGTTCTTTGAGGATCTCCAGTGCTGCCTTGTCCAAGTTCATAATCTTGGCCGCTTTCTCAAGTTGCTTTACAGCTATTTCAAAAGGGTCCAAGCTTTCTGGTTCCAAGATTTGTTCTGTCATAAAATGACCTCTTGCCCCAATTTCAGGCACCTAGATATATAAGACGGCTAATTTAACCTTGTCTGACAATGTATACCATGCCACAATCCTGCAAAACCCGGCTTAAATACTTGATTCCTTAAGTGTTAGGTTAAGCTGTTACATGATCAAAAAGTAGTGAATTCTATGTAGTCGGGAAACAAAAAAGTTATAAACTCTTCTATTAGAGCGGTTCTAAACTAGCATTCTTGCCCATTCAGTAAAATACTGGGTAATCTGAATTGATATTTCCTAAAATCGCTATAATGGCTGGTTAAGAATAGATTGTGTGTCAATGACGTGTACTAACCTATAAATATTGTAGCCAAGTATACTTAAATAAAATTACGCAATGTTTAAATACTGTATTTCGATATAGATTTAGAATGACTAAAAATATCTCAACTGTGCTTCATAAGATTGGAGATGAGCTAATAATCTCTGTCAATGAGCCATCTTTGTTACACGAACGTGTATACGATTTGAGCGGGACAAGGCTCGGAAAAGTGACCAGAATATTAGGCCCTGTAAAGAACCCGTTCGCAGTTGTCAAAATATCAGGCAGCCGGAAAGAGGCATTTGAAGGTATTGAAAAAGTCGAAATTAGGAGCTGAAGAAATGATTAACACAGACGAGAAGAAAAAAGGAATAGATGAAATTACGAAGTGTCCTGAGTGTGGTTCAACTCAGTTGATAAGAGATTATGAGAGAGGGGAACTCATCTGCAACAAATGTGGTCTCGTCATCGACGACAGTTACATTGACCAGGGGCCTGAGTGGAGGGCTTTCGACTCAGAACAGAGCGATTCCAGATCCAGGGCCGGTTCACCAATGACCTATACAATACATGATAAGGGTCTTTCGACCGACATTTCGTGGAAGAACAAAGACTCCTATGGAAAGTCAATTCCTACCAGGAATAGAGCACAGCTTTACAGGCTGAGAAAGTGGCAGAAGAGAATCAAGGTATCCAATGCAGCGGAGAGAAACCTTTCCCAGGCTCTGCAGGAACTGGAGAGAATGGCTTCAAATCTCAGCATACCCAACGATGTCAGGGAAAGTGCAGCAGTCATTTACAGAAAGGCAGTGAAGCAGAACATGATCAGGGGAAGAAGCATCGAGGGCGTTGTTGCCGGATCCATATACGCGGCATGCAGAATCACAAACGTCCCCAGAACACTGGATGAAATTGCATCAGTAACGCGAGTGAAGAAGAAGGAGATAGGGAGAACTTACAGGATAATGGGCAGATACCTCAAGCTGAACATAATGCCGTCAAAGCCTGACGACTATGTCAACAGGTTCTGCAGCAAGCTGAAGCTTTCTGCCGAGGCAAGGAGAAAGGCGAACGACATCCTGAAACTTGCGAGGGAGAGCGATCTTACTTCGGGAAAGGGGCCAACAGGAGTCGCCGCTGCCGCAATATACATTGCATCTCTCATGACTGGCGAGAGAAGGACACAGAGGTCAGTGGCAGAAGTTGCAGGAGTGACTGAGGTCACTATCAGAAACAGATACAAAGAGCTCACAGAAAAACTGCAGCTTGATGTGGAAAACGCAATCTGATCTCAAAGTTTTTCTTCCCACATTTTTTTTGAAATCTCTATTGATTCAAGCAAATCCATAGTAAGGCTGGATATGGATGAAAGCCTGACATTTTTTATTCTTAGCAAATGGATTCCATTCTCTTTCTCATATTCAATGTCGCTGTTGTTGTCAGGTAATACCGAATTTATTACGCCATCATCAGGAACATAAGAATCTGCAATCCTTATGGTAATTTCAACGCTATCTTTCTCTGGCAACAAAAGACGAGTATAAAATATCACAATAACTTTTCCCAATAGAGCGGAGGTTGCCGAGCCAGGTCAAAGGCGACAGACTCAAGATCTGTTTCCGCAGGGGTTCGCCGGTTCGAATCCGGCCCTCCGCAATTAATCTAATTATGAATGCCGTTAATTGCAAGGTGATTTTACGGAGGTTCTCCAAAGATGTCCCAAGCAGTTTCAATCAAACGTGATTTCCATAATTATTGTGAACCTGCAATAGGCTTATACAGTGTTGAATCTCGTATTGTATGTTGAAACTGACGATAGGGAGTGTATATCCTTCATTTTGCAAATGCGGGTAAATTATATTTGTTTGAAGTTGTTAACTTTGAGCATGGATGAAAAAGGTGTTGAGCTCAGAGAACTTTTGACTCAAGAGAAAGTACTGAAATATGCTTATCACGGAAGACTTGATGAACTAACTGAGGACCAGAAAAAAACTTACGAACCGATGGCCAGGGATCAGATAAAGCTGAGACTCGATGAAATCCAGAGAAAGCTGAAGGAACTGAAGAAAGAATACAAAAAGGAAGAGAGCCGGGAATTCAGGGAATGGCTGGAACACGATGAGAACATGAAAGCATCCTACATGGCCGGAGGCCTTAACCTTGGCCAGTTCGAAGACGACTGGGAAAAGGAATCTTAACTGTCAGTTGATCCCTGAAAGTTCATCTTTGATGAAAACCTGTGCAGGACAGTTTTTATTTTCTCCACACCTCTCTGGTTAATAGAAAGGATATCCCTTCAGTAGCATTCGGCACTGATGACAGAGTGTTCATTTTACCGGGCAAGATTAAATGAAAGTATATCATGTGTAGGACATGGATATTGTCACTGTCGATATGGTCATACCTCTTGAAGCGAACATCATAGTTGGTTATTCACATTTTATAAAAACAGTTGAAGACCTGAATGAGATCATTCATACTACTGTTCCCGGTGCAAGATACTCAATTGCATTCTCGGAAGCATCAGGCAGGAAGCTTGTCAGATTTGAAGGGAATGATGATGAACTCATAAAGGCTGGAATTGACAACATAAAGAACCTTTCCAGTGGCCATACATTCATAGTTCTCCTTCGGAATGCATTTCCAATTAATGTGCTGAACCAGATCAAGCAGTGTCAGGAAGTGGGCAGGATTTTCGCGGCCACTGCCAATCCATTGAAAGTCATTGTTGCAAGAACAGACAGCGGAAACGGCATCCTTGGCGTAATAGACGGAGAATCGCCCGTTGGTGTTGAGTCAGAAGCTGACAAGAAAGAGAGAAGGGAATTCCTGAGAACCATAGGATACAAGTCTTAGGTTTGCATTTGCAGCCGTGACTCTAACAGGAAAAATCGCCTGCGTTTTTGGTAAACCATATGTAATGGCTCAAAACCGTGCCGCAAACACTTATATAACGCGTGTCATGGTTATTTTGTAAGAGAGCCGAAAATAAAAATGAGCAGATTGCACAGAATCTATGAATTCTTTCAGAAAAACGTTCTTTCAGAGCAGGCAGGCATGTGGGTAGCAATAGGTATCCTCATAGGAATAACTGCAGGCGTCGGTTCTCTTATTCTGTATAACCTCATCAGGATCATCAGTGATCTTCTTCTAACTGGAGTATCGGGGTTCAACCCTCCGCTCCCTGGTGCCGAAGGAGGAACTGGAATATACTCGTACGGAACTTACAGCAGGTTTCTCATTCCTGTGTCAACCACACTTGGAGGACTGATTTCTGGATACCTGGTATACAAACTCTCACCCGGGTCAGAGGGACTTGGAATTAATGCAGCAATAAATGCATTTCACAATCTTACAGTGAAGATAAAGAATAAAACTCCTGCAGTGAAGCTGGTATCTTCGGCTGTTGTAATCGGCTCTGGCGGAAGTGCTGGGAGGGATGGGCCGGTTGCACTGATTTCCGCGGTATTTGGATCTTATCTGGCTGACTTGTTCAGGCTAAACGATCATGACAGGAGGATTGTCATGGCATCCGCTATCGGCGCAGGAATCGGCAGCATATTCATGGCACCCATTGGGGGCGCGATCATGAGCACAGAGATTCTTTACAGGAAAGACTTTGAGGTCGAGGCACTGATCCCTGCGACCATAGCATCAGTGGTTGGATACCTGATTTTTGGATTCCAGTTCCACTACCATGCCCTTTTCACAACTGCAGCCAGTTCTTTCCTGTTCCAGAACGCCGGGTCTATAGCCGTTTATTCGATCATTGGCCTGTTCGCCGGCCTTGGCGGGAAATTCTATGTAAAGACATTTGACGTCATACATCTCGCCTTCCTCAGGCTCAAGAGGCTGCCTGTGTATGTCAAGCCCGCAATAGGCGGACTCCTGGTCGGAATAGTCGCACTGGAGTTTCCGGAGGTCCTTGGTCTGGGCTACGGCTGGGTTCAGATAATTCTGTCTGATAACGGAAACCTGGCCAGCATCTCAACGCTGCCCTTCACGCTTCTTGAAACATTTGTCATCCTGTTTTTCGTGAAAATTCTTGCAACTTCCTTTTCAATTGGATCCGGCGGTTCAGGGGGTGCTTTTGCTCCCAGCATCGTTACTGGTGCTTTCATGGGCGTGAGCCTTGGCCTTGTGCTTCACAACATATTCCCGTTTGTGACAATTGACGAGATGACAATAGTAACCATGATCTCATTCTTCGCAGGTGTCTCCAAGACTCCAGTTTCAATGCTCATAATGGGCACAGAAATGGTCGGAGGGCTAGACATGTTCCTCCCTCTCGTAATAGCAATAACAATCTCATATTTTGTCAGTGGAGCAAGGACTTCTGTCTACAATGCACAGGTAATGGACAGACTGCATTCTCCTGCCCACATGTTTGAATACAGGCAGGACCTGCTTGGAAAGATAAGTGTTTCAGATGCAATGAAACGTGATTATGTGTCTGCAACACCTGACATGACAGTTGGCGAGATCTCGTTCAGGATACGTTCAAGAAACATAAAAGGCGCCGTCATAATGATGGCTGGCATTCCTGAAGGATATGTCACTGCCAGCCGAATACAGGAAAACATAAACCTTGCAAACCGGCCTGTATCAGACATCAGCAAAGGAAAGCCGGTCACAATAGTGGAATCCCAAACACTTGCCGATTCCCTGCACATACTCCCCCCTGACCCGGAAGAGAGCATAATTGTCACAGAGGACCGTACTGGAAACATAGTTGGAACACTCAGTTTCAATGAAATAGCAGACGCCTATGAAAAGAGCTTCAGGGCCTTCAAGGTAGCTGAAATGTCACAGAAATCACAGGTATCCTGAATTGATTCATGCCACATGTGGTCAGGCACTGCCGGGGAGATAATGTTATATTGCCTGATTCACTGATTAAAGCATGTCTTTCCCTTCAAAGGACTTTGAAGACAACCTGATCAAGACAGTAATAGGGGTCGTGATACTTATTGTAGGGGCATCTCTGGTCGCAACATCGGGATCGCTAATGTTCAGGTCATACTACTATGTCATTCCAGGCGCGCTTATCTTCATTGTAGGAATAGTGCTGATTTACTTTTCCCTGAGGGTGCTTCTGTCACTCCTCAGAGTTGTCGGGCTTGACCTTGAGCACAGAGAAGTGGAGAATAAGGAATCCAAGTGAAAGATCAATTTCTTAAGTCTTGACCAGTTCCCGTTTCTATCATGACAAAAGCGATTCTTGACACGACACTTGGAACCATTGAGATAGAGCTGTTTATGGACACCATGCCAGTCACGGCCGGAAACTTCAAGAAGCTCGTTGAAGACGGATTCTACAACGGAGTCATTTTCCACAGGGTCATACCTGACTTCATGATCCAGGGCGGAGATCCAACAGGCACAGGCATGGGTGGCCCGGGCTACAATATTAAGGATGAATTTGCAAAGGGCAACAGGAACGACAGGGGGACCATATCAATGGCAAATGCCGGCCCAAACACGGGTGGAAGCCAGTTCTTCATCAACATAGTAAACAACAACTACCTGGACAAGAAGCATCCCGTCTTCGGGAAAGTGACCACAGGTATGGAAATTGTTGACAAGATAAGCATGGCGAAGACAGACCGCAATGACAAACCGCTCGAGGCTGTTAAAATTAAAGAAGCAAGGATAGCCTGATTCCTTCACTTCCTTTTTTCACCAATATTTTTTATTTCTGGGATTCCGCTGCTATGGCATAGGGCCGGTAATTTTCAATTATCAGTAGCCTAAACCTTACACAAATCATAACGTTTAATAAGGTTAGTATAATACTAACGCATGGAGAATCTAGCTAAATCTATCACAAAAAGGGAAAGAGACTGCCTCGTCTTTCTCAAGGAAGAATCGAGGAGGGGATTCCCAATGAGGCTTCATGAGATAGCATCCATGATGAAGATCAAATCACCAACTGCCCTCAACGTCATAAGAAGACTCAAGTCAAAGGGCCTGGTTGAGTCAATGGACGGAATGGTCATACTAACAGATTCAGGAAATGAAACTGCCAACCAGATATTGCTGGTTCACAGAACTTTTGAATCCCTGTTCTGCCAGAGCGGCATTTCCAAACAGAGTGCATGCAGGGAGGCGAGCGAAATAGACTTCCTTATTCCGGAAAAGAATGCGAAGCTTGTTCTCAGGAGAATTGACAGCCCGAAACTATGCCCGCACGGCAAGCCAATCAGGGAGTTGTAACAGTGTTCGGCATAAACCTCTGGAGCCCATCAGATACAGGCCTGAGCATCCTTCTGATCACTTCTTACCTTCTAGGGGTAATACATGGAATTACGCCGGATGAACACACATGGCCAATAACATTTTCCTACGCGGTCGGAAGTTACAGCACAAAGAAAGGGATGAAGGCAGGCATGATGTTCTCAAGCGGCTTCACCCTTCAGCGTGCAATACTTTCAGAAATTGCATATCTCGCTCTCGCAGGCATATTCATGTCAGCTTACATTGACGGACTGAGTTACGTTTTCGTGGGCATTGCCATGGCCCTTGCGGGAATATACATCATGAGAAGGGAGCATGTAGCTCACTTCCACGGCCTTGAGAAATCGCTGTACAGGGTCTTTGGCATACACAGGCACCAGGAATCCAGAGAAGAGAAGGAGCTGACCCACATGTCAAATCCTGTCATCGACGAAGCCGGAAAACCGATACCACTCAAACTGGCCTTCGTGCACGGAATAATTGCAGGCTTCGGATTCGGCGCGTTTGCCCTGATAATATACACAGTGATGGCTCCATCAATGCCTTCCGTATATCTCGGTTTCCTTCCAGGTCTCCTGTTCGGACTCGGAACAATGACAATGCAGGTCATACTCGGGGCCGGTTTTGGAACGTGGCTCACAAAGGCCAAGAATCTGACAAAAAAAGGCATTCAGGCAGTGTCGGTTGGAATATCCACATATGTTCTCACGTATGGCGGAATAGCATTCTTCCTGGCAGGCATTATGATACTCTTCTTTCCGCAGATCAACAATATCAACATAATAACAGGGATAAAGATACACAACCTTGATTCACTTGGCGTCGGATTCTTCCTTGTTGTCATAGTCGTTGTTGTTATCGGCTTCATAGGATACAGGAGGTCTGTCAGGCGTGCCCAGGAAATGGGACTCACTAAACCTGTGAATGAGGAAACAGTACCTGAGCCTGCGTCCTGACGGGATAGAGCCAAATCCCCAATCAGGGCGCCGCATTTCTTTTATGGGCGAAACTCTGCTGGCACGTTGCTTGCTTCATTCCCAGAACCTCGCTATGTGCACTTTGCCTGAAGCAAACGTAAGCCTGTAAACATCAGGGTTTGTAAGACTTGCCCATTCATTGAATCCAAAAGATGTGTCAAATTCATGAAGGATCAGGGCCATAAGATTCCCATGAGTGACCAGGACGGTTCCTGGCGAATTGCCTTTCAATACGTCATGAACTACGGCCATCCCACGCTCTGCAGCTTCTTTGCTTGTTTCCCCTCCTTCAATTCTCAGGCCAAGATCTTCGAATGTGAGTCTCAGGCTTTCCTTCCAGCTGGACAGGTCAGAGCTGCTTAGTACCCTTTCCAGAAGGCGGCTGTCAAAACGTACTGATATGTTCCTGCTTTTTGCAAACGGTTCAATGCTTTTCACAGCCCTCATGGACGGGCTTGACACAATAGAATCAATACTTTCAGGGAAAAGCTTTGCAGAGAGTGCTAAGGCATCCAAATTACCTTTAGGAGTTAACGGAGATACATTGTTCTGTCCGGTTGCTGAACAGTGCCTGACCAAGTAAATTGTCTTTCCGTGTAAATTCAGTTTGAGGCCTCCCGCGTATTTTACTTGATTGGAACAGCATTATGAAAAGTTATGTTTCTTAACTTTGGATTCCGCACATGAAGTCTTGGCGGTCAAATTACTAAAATCCACTCAGCCAATCTGTGCAGAGTATTTGTAATACCCGACAGTAACAGAGCTCAGAGAAACAATCACGTTTTTCACTAATGAGAACGTAACTGTTGATCCTGAGACTGTTGCCTTAAGCGTTCCTGAGGACCATGATGACAGAGAATCCACGTAGCTGGAAGATGCGCTGGAATTAACATATGCCCTGTAGTATGCATAATCCCACGCCTTAAATGAAGGAGAATTCACTGTGAAGCTGAAAGCAGACAGCCTTATGTTGAGTATTTCCGCAGTCAGGGAGGTTCCTGAGGTCGTATTCTGGAGTTTCACAATCTCTCCGGCAGAAAGAGTGTTGACGGTCTTGTCCCTCAGCGTGAGTGTTACCTGTACTCCATTGGTTCCTGTGACAGAGAAGTTTGAGTTCCCGTTAAGCTGAACTGAATTCATCGTGAGTCCGGTTTTTCCGCTGGTCTGGTTAAAGGTCACCGGAAGTGTACCCATTATCTGGCCATTCCCCGAAGGGTCTGTTGCGACAACACTTCCATCCTGCAGCGAATAAGACTGCTGCTGCACGAATGATGTAGCACCGGAAGTGCTGAGGGAACCACCATTTGAGTAGTTGTGATCCAGTGGCATTCCCGTGTCAGAAATTGTCCAACCTTTGCCGAGTACAGTGTTTCCCTGAATTATTGATACGGATCCCGTGCCGAAATCGCAAACGAAGACGTTACCCGAGGAAGTATCATAAAGGATGGAATTGAAGCCCGCTCCCGGCGCAGAGTTTGCACCAAGCGGAATGTACTGTATCGGACTGGTTTCCGACGGGTCCATGCCGTTAAACACGGCTACTGAATTCTGGAAATAGTTGCAAACGTAAACGTACCTGTTTGCGGGATCATAAACCAGATCGGATGGAGAAGTTTTTGTGGAAGCCTGCTGCACGAAACTGGCACTTGTTGCATTGTAGACCCATATTGATTTGTAGCTGCTCTGCGATGGAATAAGGTTGGATGCTCCGCCGCTGGTGGTATCCTGTGATGAATAGATGTTGCCGTTATAGGTATCGAAGGCAATACTCCATGGAGAGTATACGCTGTAAATGTTGGAAAGGTTGTATGTCACAGAATTGATCGCCCACACATAGTAACCGCCGGCAATATAGAATACGCCGTTTGCCGGGTCGTAAGTAATGGCTGAAGGTATTGCACTTTGGTCGAAGCGGTTTGTTAGAACTTTTTCCGGCAAGAATGTAGATGCATTGTAGACATTTATTCCTGGGCTGTTGGTTGAGAATGTACTCTCTGTTCCAACCAGAACGTCCCCAGTTGACGGGTCATACGCAAGGTCGAATATTGTTGACTTCGTATTGAGCGAGAGAACCACGCTGAATGTGAATACCTGGTTCGTTTCAGACACAGAAATCTTCTGGATGTAATCATTGGTATACGTTACAAGCAGCGTATTGTCCCCCGAATCATAAGTTATTGCAAGCGGGGTTCCACCCAGTGTGCCGGAGCTCCCCAAATATTTTCCGGTTGACGGGCTTATGACAGCAATGTTTCTGCTGTAGTAGTTGAGAACGTAAAGGTAATTGAAAGGTCCGGATACTATCCCAATCGGACCGGAATCTCCGCCCAGCCTTGTGGTGTTGATAACTTTGCTGTAGCTGAGATTCGTGCCAGGGTTATATCCCTGTACCTGAATCCCGATCTTCAGCGAATATGAAAGGCTGAAAGACGAGGAATTCTTGGAAAAACCAACAGATGTCGGTGTCGTCTGTGTGAGAAAAGCCCCCGTTATTCCGGTCGGTATGACTTCAGAAATCTGCGACCCGATTGATTGTGTGGTTGAAAAGAGTTTTGTGCCTATACTCTGCATAACCTGAAGGTCACTGGCCTGGTAAGTGAGCTCATTGTTCGTTCCTGCTTCCGGTACATACAGCATAATTGAAGTTGTAAGGAGAACCGTTACCATGGAAAAGACAAGGATATACCCTATTACTTCCGAAACCGCACCATCCTTCCTGCCTTTCCAGTCTCTTCTAATTTTCATAATGCATTCAACCCCACATCGTAGTAAATAACTGATGCTGAGTATACGCTCACTGATTTTCCGAGTGATATTGAAAGGTGGTCACCGTTCAGTGATACGAGAAAGGGGAATGGGGAGCTGTTAACACTGAACTCCCATGAGCCTGAAGCGGGGGCGGTTGTCGATGTGCCATTGAATTTCGCATACAGTGAATTGTCAATTATGTTCGCAAATGGTGTATTTATGGTCATGGTGAAAAACTCCAGAAATACATTTGTCACCACTGCCTCATACTGGTTTCCATAGAGGTCCGAGATGAAGAACTGGTCCCCGACATAGTAGAGGGAATTTATTTTGTTCAGTATCTGAAGTTGCAAAGATGTAGAGGTTGTGGAAGAAATGGATGAAGACGATGAGGATCCTGACTTGGCAAGATTTATGGCCACGGCAGAAAGATATAACTTGCCTGAATTTTCTGAAATCTCGACAGGGAGCTGTCCGATGACTTTCGCATTCCCTGAAGAACCGTTCTGAACGAGAGATCCACCTTCCATTATGTAACTCTCTTTGGACACAAAGCTAGTCTGGCCAGAAGCAACTATGGACCCGCCCACATTCACACGATTCTGTATGAGTACTCCGGGTTTGCTGTTGAATATGGTGAACCCGCCATCAATCTCTGTCAACTTCTCGCTCAGATTGTCCGGAACATAAATATACCCGTTGTTTGGATCAAAGCACGCATTCTTCGGGCCGTCTCCAACCCATATTGTTGAAACATAAGCATTCTTTGTTGCATCAATTATTGTCACATTGCTGCCAGTCGTGCCAAAATTAGTTCCTGTGAACGCAGAATTAGGCACGTAAACGAGATTGTTACCCGCATCGAATACAGGACCAGTGGGCTCTCCTCCCGTTCCAAAATACGCAACACGAATGAATGCCCCCGAATATATCTCTATTATTCCGGCGTGGGACGGAACTGAAAATGCAGCGTACATGTAACCGTCATAAGGGTCAAAGGTGAATGTGTATGTCCCTCTCGAGTTGGTCTGGTAAAGCAGGTTCTGCCCGGTAGTTCCGGAACCGGCGTTGTTTACGTAGAAGCTGCCCCCTTCATAAGAAACGAAATAAGTCTGGTTGTCGAAACTGTTAAACTCTATTGACTGCGCAGATCCAGAAAACGTAGTGACAAGTGTAGTCGTAACCGTTGACAGGTTCAGGCTGAATACACCTCCGGTCCCCTTCGGGTTCGTATTGCCGGTGACATAGGCAAGCCTGGTCTTATTGTCAAACGCTATTCCATAAGGAACAAATGTGGTTGTGGAAGACTTGACGGTAATGCTTTGTGTTATTACTGCAGTTCCGTTTATTAATGCAATAGAGGACGTTCCAGGCTCGACAACCATCAGCTGGCCGGAAACAGGATCAACAGCCATAGCGGTCGGTGTGCCTGCAGAACTCAGTTGCACGCTTCCGATCAGCTTATTGGTTATGGGAGAAATTACCGTTATTGTTCCAGAACGGTAGTTTGAGATATAGATGTAGTTATAGAATGGATCATAAACGGCAAAATCCGGTCTCTGGAAAAAGTTGTCCAGAATAGTTCTGTATAGGCTGAGATGGTTGGTAACAGAACCAGAATTTATCATGATCTGCGACTCTTCTTCCAGGCTTGGCCCTGTAACAAACATGAAATCAGAGGTACTTGACCCACTGTATTTCAATGAATCTTCAAAAGCAATTGAAAGAGCTGGTTTAGAAACAGTGGTTGAACCTATCTGAGTCAGTAATCCGGCAAGGTTGGAAAAAGCATAGACATAGTCCAGAGAACCGGTTGAATGCACAATAGCTGCAAGATATCCGGAAGTAATGTCATAGGTCAAATTACCCGGAGTTCTGCCGGCTCCAAAAGTGATGACATTTCCGATAAGTGTGGCTATTCCAAGCACACTTGTTGATACCGCAAATATTCCGCCGTTTGCATAGGTTCCCGAACTCCTAAATGAAATGAAATAGGTGGAGCCATCCACAGCCAGCCCGCTGAAAGCAGCGTTTGTGCCAATTACTGCCGACGATACCGTGTATGAATTGACCGTTGAAAGATCAGCAGACATGACGCTGTAGGTTCCGGCTTTTGTAGTGATTGCCACCACCTGGTCGTGAGTGCTGTCAAAACCCAATACTGGTGTGTGGTAGGCGGTTCCAACAAGACTTGCTAATGTGGCGGTAATCTTGAAAGATGCAGCCCCGATTTCAGTTACAAAGGAATTCTTCGAGGATGCAACATAGACGTTTCCGTATCCATACACTATTGTTGTCGGGTTGCTGTGGAGCCCTGTTATTGTAGTCACATATGAATTAACGGGGCCATAGGAAGTATTGGCTGTAGAAATAACTGAAACTGATGAAAAGGTGGAAGAAGCGTTTGACTGTGAAAGGTAGTCTGCAACAAACAGCAGATGGTCAACAGGATCGTAAGCGAGTGCATCCGGCTCTCCTCCTGCATATATGTAGCTTATCAGTTTACCGGTGTTTGCATTGATAACAGCCACGTTGCTGGTCTTGAATCCGGCTGCATAGACAAATGCAGGATTGTTCTGAAATGCGGGAGCACTGGCAATTGCGCCTATTCCAGATATATTCTGGGATGGGTAAGTGCCGACTATCTTGTTAAGGACAGCTGAAGTTGGGTGGGCATTGAGGTATGTGAAGCCAAGGCCGATTCCATACCTTAATGTTCCGGAATAGCCTGAAGAAGAGTAGGTAAGGGATGTTGGCGTTGAAGGGAGTATGAAGCTGCCTTTTATTCCCAGCGGCATGTTCTGGTTAATCAGGGTTCCTGTGGCGAGGCTTGGATTTGATATCTCCGAAGAAAGGGATGCCATTGATGCCAGAGTGTCTGACTGGTAATTCTGCTCAGCTCCTGTCTGGGTCGCAGGAATGTACCATATAATGACAGTCGTCAGAAGAGAGATGAAGATTGCGAATACAAACATAGTCCCCACGACTTCGGAGACACCCTTATCATTTTTTTTCCAGACGAATCGCACTTATTTCATCATCCTAAATGTTGATCAGAGAGAGTGTGTTAAACTGGGCATCTATTGACTGTAGAGATACCGTCTGCCCGGTGGGTATCGATATGGTAAGTGTCCCTGATGTATAAACCACACTGAACACAGAGCCAAAAGTCCACGAACCTCCAGAAGAAGAAGCTCCATTACCAATCGCCCTGTAAATGGAATAATTAAAAGCGCTTGCCATTTTACCGTGTATTGTGTACTGGAATGAAGTGAGATTGATATATTGGACCTCCACGTAGTATGGTTTGTATCCTGAAGTATGAAGCGTGAGGTTTTCACCTACATAGTAGCTATACTGTGAGGTTTGTATTGATTGAAGGCTAAGTATCTGCGACCCGTAGTCTTCAAGAGTCAAAGGAGTTCCAGTCAATGAGACAGCGGAGAATGTGAGGGATCCATTGCTCCCGGGGGAAGAAGAATAGTTTACAGGCAGAATTCTGAGAATTGAACCATGGTTTCCCTGGTAGCTCAGGGCTGAGCCGTCAGCGTAATAGAACAGATTTTGTGCTCCGTCATTCAAAGAAATGTTAGATTCCAGCATTCCATTTATGGAAAAAGTTCCGGGCTTTATAGGAAGCATATTCGGATTGCTCTTAATCAGTTGAACTGACGACGATACAGCAATATTCGGCATTACATAATTGGAAGGAAGAATTCTGGCAGCCATAGAGAACAGGTTCTCGCCCCATTGAAAGTTTCTATTGGAATTGCCAATCAATCCCAGGTAAACGCTGGAAATTCCATTGAGGGGATTGGAATCTGATGCCCTGTAGATGGAAACAGGAGTCTGATTCACTTCTATTGTGCCATTCCACAAACTTGAACTTGCCCCCTGATAGTCAAGATATGCAATGTTGTCAGGGTTTGTTCCAACAGTTGAGTGTGAAATCGGCGTTCTGCTCTGACTTCCTGCCTGAACAATTTCGAGGACATATTTGTTGCCTCCCTTGTTTGCATTGCTGTCTATCGAAACTGCATTTTGCACGGATGTGGCTGTACTGGCATCCACAAGGCTTGCCATTCCCATCTCAGTGGTGGTTGAGGATGTCGGCTGAGAATAACTGGTTATGTTCATCGGCACGTTTGGAAGTGCCACTTTGTAAACTACCCCATAGAAATGATTTCCGTTTGGATAACCATAAATTGAAAGGTGAGGTGAACCGGTGTTGGAGGTGACAAGCGCAAGACCGGGAGCAACGCTGAAGTCGGACAGTGGAGTCTGGGCACTTATGTAGGCGGCAAAAACAGAGGGCCCGTTATCGTATTCACCGTAAATTGGGGAGAGTCCCGGGGCCTCGCCGGTAGATTTCCCGTCAAACATACTCACATTTTTGGGATAGAATTTCATCGAAATGACTTCACTTGAATCCTTCGGTATAGAATGCAGTTTAAGCCAATAAACAGTGTTTGTGGAAATATTGCTGTTACCGCTCTGGAGCCACGATGGAATAACTGTATTGTTGTTCTTGTAGGCGAACTGAATGTTCTGCAATTTGCCTGCTTCGTAATTTTTGTAGTTTGAGCTGTCTATTACCAGTTCCTGTTGGTAAGTTCTTGGCTCGGCAACATTTTGAGTATTGGTTATTGTTACATTAAGGGATGCAAGAGGAGAAGCCGTGATACCGGAAGTTGTGATGTTCTTTACTGTGATATTGAATGCATAAGAAACGCTTCCGGAGAATTGAGACGTGTTGTTTAAGAATGAAAGCTGGCTCTGCTGAGCCTGGGAAAAGGGAGGCACTCCTTCTACACCCATCTTCAGGGACTGTGATATCACTGCTCCTGGATACACCTGCGAATTGACTTGTTGCGCGAGTGATATAAAAGAGCCAGATTCTGAGACATAAGCGTTCTGTTGGTTATTGCTCGTATTGTAAGGTATGTACCATAATGTGAAAGAAGCAAAGAGGCTAACTCCAATTGCCGCCAGGAGAAGGGCACCAATTACCGCGGCAACCCCCTTATCCTTTTGCTTCAGCCAGACACTCTTCGACATCAGGGAAAATAAGGATATCCTTTGATTTAAAACTATCTAAATAACTGTTTAGATTGGTTACTGTCATTCTGAATTGTAGATTAATACGGTTGGGCCAGAGATAACAATCGTTAAAGTTTGGAATTCCAATAATAGCTCCGGTATCGGTAAAGACCCATTAAGACACAGGATATAGGGAAAAAGATTATTAAATAAAGGAGATTCATAAAATAGGATTTGACTGCTTTGGAGGGTAAAGGGTGAAGGTAACAGAAGATCGAATGTCAACAGATCGAGACAGAGCAGTTGCAGTGGTAGTCGGTTCAATACTTCTGGTAGCTATAATGGTTTCTTTTCTTACCGCATTTGTGGCATGGTATGTCCCATCCAACGGTAATACGAATGAGGTAAACTTCCAGAAGGATACAGTGGAGTCCTATCTTCAGCTTTCAAATTCTTTCAACAGTTCCAGCATAGTTCCTGGTGAGTATCTGACTGAACCTTTCCAGATGGGAATTGCGGGTGTTCCACCATTCACTTCTGCATCACAGACTACTATGGGCGTATCTGGGAACTCCTCCTCCTTCAGTGCGGTGTTCAATCTCGTTTTGAACGTTACTTATCAGAATGGCAATTATCAGGTGGTTAAAACAGGCTTGAACATCACTGGATATATATACAGTGATGCATATTTTCAATATACAAATAAAATACAATACGTATTTGAAGATGGATACTTAATCGAAATCTATGAACCAGGACACACGGGACAGGCCCTTGGAACGCTTCCTGTCAGCATGAACGGGAACAATCTCTTACTGAAGGGCTTTAGCCTTGAAGGAGGGAATCGGTCCGTAGCGTCAACCTCCTCCATGATTCTTACACTGGAAGTCAAGAGCCTGAACGCTTCCATCGATATTTCAGTCGGGTCTCAGTTTGATAACAATACTGTCAGCGGGATATCGGTTGTGAACCTCAGTTACGTCTTCCATTCACCATATTCCGGACTTCTTGAGGGGGCCCTGTCTAAGGCGCTGAATCCGACTCAGTTAACATCCAACGGCCATGGTAACATCACATGGATTTCAGGCAATGGAGACCTCAAGGCTATTTACAAGAACGGCGAATCACTTTCCATTTTCGGCGACCACAGTGACCTTGCATTGAGTTCAATCTCCCTTGTTTCCGGGACAGTGGAGGTAGTATCTTTTTGATTCTTAGCATTATTGCTTCCGCAGGTGAACCCGCAGAGACAGGAGGTTACACCCCTTGAACGCCGAGAAGGTTTGCAGAAAAACAGACAAGACAGTTTCTGAAGTCATAGGTACGGTGATCGTGTTTGGCATTTTCATCAGCAGTTTCACGACCTTTGTCGTATGGTACATTCCCACCATGGGGAATGCAAATACCGATGCCTATGACAACAGCATAGGTTACTATCTTGGAGAGCTCTCGCAGCAAATCACTTCCCCTCACACAACTCTTGGCTCGGTAATCAGCCAGAGCATACCGCTTGGAATAACCGGAGCTCCCCCCCTGGTTCCTTCATTTTCGTCAGAACTCTCATACCTGAACAGCTCTGCCCTGTTCACAGCTTACATGAATTACAGCGTGAACATAAACTACAAGTTCACTTCCTCCTCTCCATCGTCAGCCCTTTTCAACAAGCTCGTTCACAAGATTGACAATGTGGCAGTGCAGCCTGCCTCCATCAACAACCAGACTCTCAACCAGACGTCTGCGCTTTATGTTCCGCCGAATTACATATTCTTCACAGAGCAGTCAACAAACACAACAGGAGTAATAGACGGAAGCACCAACAACGTGGTGATGAATGTGTCTGTGGGAAGTCATCCGGACAGCCTGATATATAATCCTCTCCTGAAGGATGTGTATGTTCTGGATTATGCCTCTGATAACATAACAGTGATAAGCACAGAGGGAAAAATACGAACGATCGGCAACATATATGTCGGCTCCGGACCAATCTCAGGAGCATATGACAACGCAACCGGCACCATCCTGATAGCGAACCATGTTTCTGATAATATAACTGTTATTAGTGCAGCAAACAACACAGTTATTGGAACAATGGATGGAATATATTCGCCAACCGACGTAATTTATGACTATTATTCCGGCACATTCCTCGTTTCCAGCAACAGCACATTTGTGGCCATTTATTCAGTTGATGGTCTTGGACACCCGGTGCGGGAGTACTTCAGTGGTGGAAATTATACTGACTTGAAACTATATACGACCAATAATGTGGCAAACCAGCCTTATCAGCAGTATCTGATCCTGAATCTCTCAACATTTGGAACAAACAAGAACGCGTCAAATATTGAGTTCACATACGCAGGGGGCCATATGAACGGAACTGTAATTCCAAGCTGGATGCAAACATGGAACAAGAAGTCAGACATTGCATCCTACTGGCTTGATATTCTTCAGCCCGTGAATGAAACAGGAACATACATTTCAGTCCACACTGCACCCAAGGATTTCAACGTCTTAAACGGCTATAACATAGGGGAAGCCCCAGATCTCAGCTCTGTTTACGGACAATATGACGATGGAGCAACTGTGTTCCTTTCCTACTTCAACGGCCTGGCAAATTTTTCAGATTTCTCTGTTGCAGGGGATTTTAACATCTCACATACCAACGTCACTTACGGGCACAGTGTGATCAATGCTCTGAATGTGTCTGGCGTGAACTCCACCGGAGCCTATCTCATATATGATCATGGCATTTCCAAAGCCAATGTCGTTGTTCAGTCTAGCGTAGACATTGCAAATGTAACAGGTTCAACCGGCACAGCCGGGCTATCTGACTTCTCTGCCGTGAACAAGAAAACAGATTCAGCCGTTGGAGTTGAAGCCGGGGGAAATAACAAGTCCTACTTTTACCTTGAAGAGATGAACTCAAACACATTCACCACTTCCGGATATAAGGGCGCAGGATCCTTGAACAGCGGAGACTGGCTGAATACAACTCTTGTTTACAATACTTCAGTTACACCAGAGTTCTTTGGATTCAACAGCCCAAATTTCATTTCAACAGCTGAGTACTACAAAGCATCCAATCCCTACAGCGGCAGTTTAACTTATAGCCCCCTCTCCGGAAGTGAGCTCTATTTCGCCCTTCTAACCAATTCCAGCGGATCAGATATTCAGGAATACTACAATTGGATGTTCATAAGGGCCACTCCTTCTGGCGGAACCATGCCGTCAGTAGGATATAATACCACATTCACCAGTGTAGTTGGTGCATCTCCTCATTTTATGACTCTTGACTCGTCTAATTCAATGGTTTTTGCTTCCTATTCAGCATTTTCAGGAAGTGGACTGGGCACTGATGTGCCAAATGTCGTAGCAATGTTCAATACAACAAGCTTTCAGTTCGAGAAACTTATAGGTGTTGGCGCCGGACCTGAAGGCCTTCTATACGACTCATCCAATAATCTCATTTATGTACCAAATTACAACAATGGGAACGTAAACG
The DNA here is from genome assembly GCA_046703525.1 of Thermoplasmataceae archaeon. Taxonomy (GTDB): domain Archaea; phylum Thermoplasmatota; class Thermoplasmata; order Thermoplasmatales; family Thermoplasmataceae; genus WAQW01. The sequence goes on along the minus strand of JBJKSW010000007.1, from coordinate 15,665 downwards.
GCGGAAACATGAGCGTGGTCAATCCGGTATCGATGAAGGTCATTAACAACATAGCAGTTGGTGCTGGGCCGTTCACGGGAACATTTTCCCCAAGGACCGGTAATGTGTATTACGTTGACGTCTTTTCCAGAGATATTGCAGTAATAAGCGGTGGAACTGTTTCCCTGAATGGGATTGAGAATTCAGTGGGGACATTCAGGGGAGGGGGCGTAATTGAACTCAGCACTTCTTCCCCCTTCGCCTCGTACAATAATTTTGTACTGGCAGATAACTCGCTCATATCAAACAGTTCAACCTCAGGCCGGATGCTGGCTCAGAGCTCTCTTCCAGTTTCTTTCAACTTCACAGACTCGGAACCCACTTTTAACGCCATTCTAATCGACATTATTGGGTCAAACACGAGTATAAGTTCAAACAGGGCGTCTCTTCTGCAGATGACTGTTACGCAGATGTCCGGCACAAACTATTATGTCGGGGAAACGCTCTTTGTTTCCGATTCTTTCGGAAATGTGTATCCTGTTGAAGTCACGAACGTAACGCTTACAAGCTTCACTTATACAGTAGACTCGCATTTTGCCTCACTTCTAAACGGTGCATACGAGTCTGCGTATGATCAAGCCGCAGTTGCTGAAAATTCGTCAGACTGGTTTGTCAACGGCGCTTCAGGTCATCATGCTATCCTCTTCTCAGAGAAGAAAAACAATGCTTTCACAATTAACCTGATTCAGCAGATTAGCCTGAACTCGGTTTACATCAAATATGAAGGGGTGACAATCACATCGTTATGAAAATCGCAAATTACGATAAAAAAGATAGAGGGCCCAGAACTGAACGGGGAGTGAAACATGATCGTACAGTTTCTGAAGTGATCGGTGCGATACTCATCTTTGCACTTGTCATAGTCCTGTTTACAAGTGCAGTTGTCTGGTACGTTCCTACTGAAGGGTCAGCCAACGACCAGAAATTCATTTCAGGAACACAGTCTTCTTTTTCTAGTATTCTGTCAAGTATCTCTTCCGGAAAGATTTCAAAGGGAACCAGTACACAGTTCAACCTGCCAATGGGTGTTCCTGGAACATTCCTCACGCCGAATGAACAGTCCACGCTCAGTTTGGTAAATGATACCTCTTCGTACCTTGCATCGATGGAATACAATCTGTCTCTGACGTACAAGTATCCAAGCCTTGTACCAAGCAGCATAGTGGAAAACAAGATAGTGAAGAATCTAACGGGAACGACAAGTCCAGATTCCTTGGCATATGATCCCCTGAATAACTGCCTGTACGTTGCCAGTTATAACTCGAATGCTGTCAATGTTTACAACCTTTCTACAGGCACTCAGATTGCGAGTATACCCGTAGGCGAAGATCCAACTAGCATCGTGTATGACTCAGGCAACGGAATGTTGTATGTTGCAAACGATTTTACATCAAGCATACTGACATTTACTATTCTTGGCGCTGTTTTTGATCCACCAGTTTCCAATTCAAGCTTAACTGAAATAAATCCTTCTAACAATTCGGTGGTAAGATCTATCGATTTTCCCTTCTCATACAACTACCTGGTTGATCTCACTCTTTTTGGCATCCCCATCCTCAAGATTGGACTAGCACAAGGGGACTTTCTTTATAGTCTGACTTATGACAGCTTCACCAATGAGATCTTCGGTTCTTTCTTCACCTTCAGCTATACACTTTTCTCAGGAAATACTTACTTCAAAGTCACTATGGACATATCAGAGTTCATTCTTAATCCTTCTAATGGGCACATTCAGACCTTTGACCTTGGAGGAAACCAGATTCCGGTAGATTTCAATGTCAATACTAATTCACACTCTGGAGCTTTCAGTGCGCCGTTCCCCCCTCCAACGACTTCTTTCAACCCATCTAACGGGTATATCTATGTTGCAAACGGAAGCAATCTCAGGGTACTGAACGGTTTTACAAACAAGCTGCTGCCACAGGAAATTGTCCTAAACAATCCCGGTTATTCAGTCAGCGCTTACTCTTTTGCTTTTGATACCGCCAACGGAGACATATATGTAACAAATTCAACCTTTGACCCGCTTACAAACACACCTGCAATTGCCGGTAACCAGAGCTGGGGAACTAATATAGAGATAGTGAACAGTGTTACAAACAAACTAGTCTCTACACCTCCGGCTCATGGAACAGGGCCAGTTGGTGTTGTATTTGACTCCCTTAACAACATTGTCTATGTCGCGGATTACAATTCAAACACAATCTCACTCTATAACGGATTCAACAACACTTATATCAAGAGTTTTTCAGTCAACAGCGGCTGGGGGCCAGGGGGTGGCTCCAATTCCATGATACTGAACCCATCTTCCGGGAATATCTATGTCACTGCGCCAAGTGCAAACCGTATTATTGACATACAAGGATTTACCTACGTTACCAGCAGTGATAAATTTGATGGACAACCACTTCATAATTCGTTCTTGAGCTATGGAGTTATGACAGATTCAGCAAATCTAATGTTCTCAACACCACAGACCTTTGCGTTACAGGATGGATCTTTCATTACCCAGTCTTCAAACGGGAGATACGTGGATAACGGGTTGTATCCGTTTTCCTTTTCCAACGGTTCTTCCGGCAATCTGTTGTCAACGTCTCTATACAGCTTTGGCTCATCCAATACATCGTATTCATCGACAACCTCTGCGTACCTCTATCTGCAGCTTAAGAATTCTTCCACTTCCTCCTGGCAGGTTGGTCAGAAATCAGTCCTATCATCTGGTGGAAAGAATTATTCTGTTGTTATAAGCGCAATTTCTCTCAACCACTATAACTACAGCATGAAGTCCCAATACGCATATGCAATCTACTACGCAATTTACAAACAGTATGATCCTTCTGTGACTTTTCAGCAGTCAATGAACCATACAACATTTGTCATACCGAATTCATCCCTGGAAATTTCGCTCAGTGTTTCCAACACTGTAACGATTAAGTTGCTTTCTCCGATGCCGTTGCTTTCATTTGAATCCAGCTACTACGATCTTATGGTTAACATACAATGACATAAAGAATTACATATAATTTAAATATTATATTTAAAAATGCCAAAGATAACCTATTAAATCAATGTCTTCATGTATGCCATGGACCATTCACAGAAATAGATGTGATACTGAATGCACAAAAGATTTGATAAATTGATAACAGTTGAAGAGGCACGGTCACTCATCAGAAAGAATCTAAATCTGCCAGTGGAAGAGGAGAAGATTAACCTGGGTGATTCACTGGGGAGAATGCTCATCTCAGATGTTGTTGCACCCATGAACAGCCCTATGCTGCCGAGATCAGCGATGGACGGATTCGCTGTGAGGCATTCCGACATAGAAGGGGCAGGAAAAGGCAGACCCATCGAACTGTCTGTCGCGGGTTCAGTGTCAATAGGAGAGGAACCTCAGGAATATTCGGGAGAAAACATCTGCGTCAAGATCCCCACCGGAGGTGCAGTACCGGAATTCTTCGACGCGGTAGTACCTGTGGAGTTCACAGAAGAACTGGATGGCAATGTTGCTGTAAATGAGAGTTTTCAGGCAGGAGCGAACATAGATCCGGCCGGCTCGGATTACAGGGAAGGGGAAATTCTTCTCAGGAAGGGCACGGTCATAAGGTCCAAGGATGTTTCTGTGCTTGCTTCCATCGGGAAAAGCGACGTCGACGTTCTCAAGAGAATAAGGGTTGGCGTTGCGCCGACAGGAAACGAGCTTATGCCTGCCGGTTTTATGCCAACTCCTTCCAAGATATATGATTCCAACGGCTGGGGAATAAAAGCCGTGCTGGATGAAGCCAACCAGTTCGTTGCAAGGCATTATGGAATCCTCCACGACAATCAGGAGGAGATATCCGGGGGCATAAGGAAAATGCTGATGGAAAATGACATGGTAATCACAACTGGCGGGACTTCTGCAGGCGAACAGGACATGGTATACAGGGTAGTTGCAGAGGCAGAGCCCGGGATAATTTTCCATGGAATCCGCACCAAGCCGGGAATGCCGACTCTGCTTTCAATATCGGATGGCAAACCTGTCATCGGACTTCCGGGGCCACCAGTTTCTGCGATGATGGTTCTGTATGAAATATTCATGCCCGTAATTTTTGAGAAGCTCGGGCTCTCCGGAATTCCCATACGGATGCACGCAAAACTCTCAGAAGACACACGAATCTCAAGAGGCAAGAGGAACCTTATACCCGTGTCACTGCAGGATAACGGGGAACTTCTTGCAACGCCGCTGCCTGGCGGATCAGGAGCTGTCACAAGGCTCTCGAGGGCACAGGGGTACTTCTCATACGAAGGCGACTCAGAAGTTCTTGAAGCTGGAACAAAGGTGTCAGTTGTGCCGTTTTCAGTAATGCCTATGTGATTCTGCCACAGCCCATTTCCCGTATTCTTACGAGGTCTTCCGGGTAGTTCACATTATAAAAATTCTCTTCGTGCCCTTCATCTATTTCAAAACGGACATGCATTACAGATGATATGAGGTCTCTCAACCTTCCTGATCCGGCCTTCAGATTCTCCTCCATTTTGTTCAGGGTACTTGCGGCATAGATTGAATGAAGCGGCTCAGGCATGCCGTCAGAGTGGTAAGGCACAACTGTGTTTCCGCCGCTCATTTCAACCATGCTGTCTATGATTTCAGGCGAAATGCAGGGCATATCACCGGCCAGCGCGAATATTGTCCCGTATTTACTCACTGCATTCAGAACAGATTCCACAATAGTGCCTTCAGAGCCGTCAGTTACAGAATCACAGTATTCAGATTTCACATCCGGGTCCTTTGAGAATATTATCACTGAATCTATGTGTTCTGCGGCCATGACCGCAAGAATTACAGTGTCTATCAGCGTGTGTTCTCCGATCATGGCGCCATGTTTTCCCGGGAACCTTGAGCTTCTCTTGGCAAACACTACCGCTTTCAACTTCTCAACAACCGTCAGATATCTCCAAATCTCTCTCTGTGGCTGTAAACGTTGAATCTGTTTTTCCTCACAAAACAGACAAGTGTAATGTTGAACGAGTCTGCCGTCTCAACTGCAAGCGAAGACGGCGCCGACACGGAGGATACAGCAGAAATTCCTGCTCCTGCAGCCTTCTGGACAATCTCAAACCCTGCGCGGCCGCTCACCTGCATTATGTAATCATCTTTTCCCATAAGGCCGTTAAGCAGCATGTGCCCGACAATCTTGTCAACAGCATTGTGCCTGCCCACATCCTCTGCAACGAACAGAAGATTTCCGTCATAGTCGAAAAGGCCAGCAGCGTGTATACCTCCCGTCTTTCTGAATATTTCCTGCTTTTCTGCCATGCGGTCAGGCAGAGACAGTATCAGCTCCCTGCTGAGCTCCCTCTTCGTGCGAACGGGTGAGGAACCTTTGAGGAATATGTCATTTATGCTGCTCTTGCCACAGACCCCGCAGCTGGAATTGACTGCAAACTCCCTGACCTCATTTCCTATCTGGACTGAATCAGCCAGCATTACAACAGCAACGTTTCTGCTGTCGGCTTTTCTGGAACTGTCATACCGGATTGACTCAATGTCCCCAGGGGACCTTATGACTCCCTCGGAAAAGAGAAAACCGGCACACAGCTCAAAGTCATGGACAGGAGTTCGCATGATAACTGCATAGTTCTTTCTCTTCTTCCTGCTTACCAGAACTATCTGGAGCGGCTCTTCCGCCGTTACAAAATCATCTTTCTCATTCGCTTTCCCATCAGGGGTGGAAACCGCCACCCTGCGGGCAACAACCGAACGATCGGTAATCTTCTCCTGTACTGTTCCCATCACTCTTTCCTTGAGATGCTCCCGAGTATGTCGAACGCAGCCCTCAGGCCGGCGCTTACGTCCGGGTCCTTCAGGAGCCTCAGCATTGAAAGCAGGCCAAGGCTCTCCTGGGTCCTGAACTTGTCTGCGTCGTTGAGTGCATTGGAGATGCTGTTGATTATAGACAGAAGCCTTCTCTGGTCTATTGATGACAGAAGTGTATAAATGGTTAACAGGTTGTTGATGAACTGCGATGTCCTCTCTGTGGATACCTGGTCAACTACAATCTTGAGGGTGTCTTCATAGTGTTCAAGGAAAGCGGACAGCATTGTGAGAAGGCCGCTTGACTCCATTGCTCCTGTAAGGCGCGCCAGTGATGCCATTGCATTTTCCGCGTTTTCCGGTAGTGCCTTCGAAAGGGAGATTTCCCTCTCTTCATTATGTTTCTCAATGTCGCTTATGGGCAATGCCATCAGTCCACCTCCTCAGTCGCTATTGGAACATAGTCATTCCTTTTCCACTTTTCCTCCACAAGAACTCCTTTCTGCGGCCTCGGAGTCCTCCACCTGAAATTGCGTTTTGGAAGCGGGTCCCTTCCCTTTGAACCCTCAAGCTTCTCCATCTTCACAGTCGTATCCTTGTATGCAGGAGTTCCTGAATCCTTGTCGTAATCCCTGCCTGTAAGAATGTTCACTGCTTCCTCTCCGGAGTCATTCATTGGCATATACAGTTCATTGCCCTTTACCCTGTCAGTCACAACAGCGCCAGTTCTCAGGGAACCCCACTTTGACGTGAGCCTGACAACGTCGCCTGTTTCTATTTTCCTTTCTTTGGCCAGCTCGGGTGATATCTCAACAAACGTATTCGGCGTTATGCTGGTTATACCTGCAGACTTGTATGTTTCCGTGCCCTCGTGGAAGTGTTCAAGAAGCCTGCCACTGTTCAGGTGAAGGTTAAATTCCGCATCTATTTCCAGGGACTTCTGCCATTTGAGCGGCGTAAGAACTGCCCTTCCGTCAGGGAAGTGGAATTCGTCAATATAGAGGAGGGGTGAGTCTGTGCCGTCAGGGGCTATGGGCCACTGCAGGCTCTTGTAACCTTCAAGTCGTTCATAGTTCACGCCTGAGAACATTGGAGTCAGTTCTGCTATTTCATCCATGATCTCTGACGGATGTGAGTAGTTCCAGTCATAGCCCATTTCGGTTGCCAGCATGCAGGCTATCTCCCAGTCAGACTTCGTTCCCGCCAGTGGTTCCATGACCTTGTAAATCCTCTGTATCCTTCTTTCTGTGTTTGTGAATGTGCCGTCTTTCTCAACGCTTACTGCTGAAGGGAGTATAACGTCTGCAAACTTCGCAGTCTCTGAGAAGAACGGGTCCAGAACTACGAGAAATTCAAGTTTTGAGAGCCCTTTCTTGATGAAATTAACGTCTGAACCGGTTATTACCAGTTCTTCGCCAACAACAACCATGGATTTGATCTTGTCGTCTATTATGGCTTCAAGGCAGCTGTTGTTTGTCATTCCTGCCTTGTCAGGTATGGAGCAGTTCCAGGCCTTCTCGAATTTCTTCCTCGCAGCATCGTCGCTCACCTTCTGGTATCCTGGCAGGAAGGCGTTCATGGAACCAAAGTCGCTCGTCCCCTGGACGTTGTTATGGCCCCTGAGCGGATACGCTCCTGTGCCTGTTCTTCCATAATTCCCGGAAACGAGCAGAAGGTTGGAAATTGCCGTTGAAGTATCGCTCCCGTGTTCGTGCTGTGTCACTCCCATGGCCCAGAGTATGCAGGTTCCGTCTGCCTCATGGATCATCTCTGCTACCTTGACCAGTTTTTCCTTTGATATACCTGTTGTTTTTTCAGCGAAATCAAGTGTGAAAGGTTCAAGGCTCTTCACATAATTATCATAATTGTTGACTCTCTCCCTGATGAATGATTCAGCGTGCCATCCCTGGTCAATGAGATATTTGGCCACAGCCGAGAGCCAGACGAGATCGGTTCCAGGGTTCGGATGCAGAAATACGTCTGCGCGCCTCGCCATTTCGTGTTCCCTCACATCTGCCACAACGAGTTTCTGTCCCCTGAGCTTGTGTGCCCTCTTCACTCTTGTGGCGAGCACAGGGTGCGATTCTGCAGTATTTGTCCCCACTCCTATTATTAGGCCTGCGTTGTAAATGTCGCTAATGGAACCCGAGTCTCCGCCATATCCGACTGTTCTCCAGAGGCCGGTCGTTGCAGGGGCCTGGCAGAATCTTGAACTGTTGTCAACATTGTTTGTTCCCAGAACCTGCCTGGAGAATTTCTGGAACAGGTAAGATTCCTCGTTTGTTCCCTTGGACGAAGATATTGTCATGATGGAATCTCCGCCATACTTCTTCTTCATCTCTTTCAGTTTTGAAGCTGTGAACTTTATTGCCTCTTCCCAGCTGGCTTCCCTGAACCTGTCTCCGTCCCTTATCAGCGGTGAAGTGAGCCTGCCCTTGTCGTTGACAAAGTCCCACCCGAACTTTCCCTTGACGCAGGTTGAAATGCCGTTTGCGGGTGACTTTGGCTGAGGCTGTATCTTGAGTATGTTCCTGCCCTCGGTCCACATGTCAAAGGAGCAGCCGACTCCGCAGTATGTGCACACAGTCTTGGTCTTCTTGATCTGTGATTCCCTCATCTTGGATTCAATCTCACTGATCATCGTAACAGGAGTCATGCCCAGCTGTGGCTCCACTCCTTTCACTATGTCTATGAGTTTTCTCTTTGTCTGCTTCTCCATTGATGTCATGTAGCCTGCTTTGCCCAGCATCGGCTTTTCCATGAGTGCATTCACGGGGCAGACTGTGACGCAGTGGCCGCAAGAAACGCAGGAGGAATCGCCTGCCTCCACCCCCTCATCCCAGACAACTCTTGGCCTCTCAAGAGACCAGTCAATGTGGAGAGTCTCATTAACCTGGACATCCTGGCACGCTTCAACACACCTCCCGCAGAGTATGCACTGGTCAGGGTCATAAATGTAGAACGGATTTGTATCATCAACTTTGTAGGGTTTTTTCTCGAACTCATACTTCTGCCTGTCTATCTTCAGGTCTCTGACGGCATTATGCAGCTGACAGTCGCCGTTGTTGTTTTCGCACACTGTGCAGTACAGTTCGTGATTATGAAGTATCCTCTGGACTGCCTCTTCCTGCTTTCCGACAACTTCTCTGCTGCTGAAATCGATGTCCATGGATTTGTCCACAACGTGCGAACAGGATCGTACAAAACTTCCATCTCCAAGTTTCACTATGCAGGAATCGCAGGTCTCTATGGGGCCGAGGTTTGGCTGGTAGCAAATGTGCGGTACCTCTATGCCGTTCCTCAGCAGTGCCTGAAGTAATGTTTCACCGTCAGCCGACTCAATGCTCTTTCCATCGAAATTCAATGTATAATTCTTATCTGTCAATCCAGTTACCTCCGTGTTTGGGGCAGTATGAAATGTAATAATGTCTCATGTTGTGCCGATCTGATCATGATCTAACTTTACTTAATTATTACTCAATAAGTCCTTTCCATTTCGCATTATTATTCATTGTTTAGAATTGCTGGTGGAACCATAAAACCGGGTAGTCTCATGAATGCAAAGATGCGATTGGTGTCCTATCGATAACCATCTTATTTAGGTATTATTTTAATATAACAACTGTCACTTTTAATTAACACAGAGGATTAGGTTGGAGATACTAAAAGATGCCTGGCACTTCTTTCTTCCATTTTTGGTCTTGGAGAGCAGTATGTGCACATGCACCGGTAAATTTCCCCTATCCATGAAGTTCCAGCACAGCTGGAAAGGAAATTCAGGGAGCTGTTATTTGTCATGAACGGGAAAAAAGCAGTGGATGCGATTTATGAAGCGAGAGAAAATGGAATGCCGGAAGCAGAGTTGGTGGGGAAAATATCAGCAGAGTTTAAAATGCCTCTTTCTGCTGTGCAGTCTCTGGCGTCCTTTTATGAGTCTGACGACGGAAGCGACAGGAAGTGCATGGGCCTTTCCTGTTCAATCAGGAAAGGAAAAGCTTTCCCTGATGGAAGGGATTCAGGAAGTTTTAGGGAAGAATCGTGCCTTGGCTATTGCGATCATGCTCCTGTTTTCAGAATAGGGGGAAAATTTGTCACTGTAAAAGGCAATACAGTCAGCGAGATAGAGGAGAGCACTCAGGATTACGTGGAGCAGAACAGAAAGACTATTTCTGAATATATCGCAGAAGGAGGGTACGCCGCACTTAAGAGATACCTGGAAACAGGCGATGCAGAAGGCATATTCAGCAAAATCGAAAAAGCCTCACTCCGCGGAATGGGCGGTGCCGGCTTCCCCGTGCTCGCAAAAAACAGGTCTTTCCAGGAAAACAGGAGGGACGGATCCTACCTTCTGGTGAATGCACACGAGGGTGAACCCGGCACTTTCAAGGACAGGAAGATTCTCGAACTGAATCCCCACAGGCTTCTGGAAGGTGCACTGACTGTGGCTGGCTCAAATGGAATAAAGAAGATTGTGATTGGACTCAAGAAGGAATATTCGCTTGCATACAGAAGCCTGAATGCGGCACTGGAAGAGATGAAGGAATACTGCAGCAGCCTGTGCGAGGAATCAGAAGTCCCTGAAATTGTAATTGAAAGAATTGGGGGCTCCTATGTTACAGGAGAGGAAACGGCATTGATGGAGGCCATTGAAGGCAAGAGGAGTGAACCACGGCTCAGGCCTCCATTTCCCACCGAGCATGGCCTCTATGGAAAACCAACACTTGTCCATAACGTCGAGACACTTTCTGTCATATCTGACCTGTCGAGGAACCCGGACAACAAAGTGAGGAAGAGCTACTGCCTCACGGGTGATGTAAAAAAGCCCGGAACTTACAGTGCAGAACTTGGGATAACAGCAAGGCAAATGATTGAAAAGCTCGGGGAAACTGACTCCGGAGAGATAGAAGCATTCATGCCGGGAGGCCTTTCAGGTGGAATTCTTCCCGCCTCATTCCTGGACATCAGGCTGGATTATGATGAAGTGAGGAAGGCAGGTGCAGGAATGGGAACGGGTGCACTTATTGCTATCGGAAAGGACAGTTGCAGAGTTTCCGCGGTTAGGAATGTTGCAGATTTCTTCAAGGACGAAAGCTGTGGAAAATGTATACCGTGCAGGTACGGCACCGATTTCCTGAGCGGTCTAATGGAACGGGTATCCGAAGGAAAGGCTTCTCCGGGAGAGCTTGAGGAGGGAAGAGACGCAGCTTCAGCAATGATGGATGGTTCACTGTGTGCACTCGGCCAGGCGGCGGGTAAGGTTTTTCTTGACTCCATCAAGTACTTCAGAAATGAGATGGACGAGCACATGGCTGGCAACTGTCCAGCGGGCACATGCATTCAGGGAGGCAACTGATCATGAAAATTACGGTGAACGGCAGAACAGTCGATGCGGCCGCAGGCGAATCAGTTCTGCAGGCAGCAAGGAAGGCCGGGGTGGAGATACCCTCCCTGTGCAACTACGACGGATATGACAATGGAGTCTGCAGACTCTGCATGGTACAGATAGACAATTCTGCAAAACTGGTCCCATCCTGCTCTGCCATTGTCAGGGAAGGGATGAGCGTTGTTACAGAATCTGACAGGATAAGCGACTACAGAAAGTCCGTTCTGAGGCTTGTCCTGAGGAACCATGGTGAACACAGCGGAAGTTCAGGAGAAAAGTGCAAGATTCATAGATATGCAGAGAAATACCATACATCTGCTGTTCCGGAAGTCAGGCTTGTGCAGGATGCAGACAGAAGCCACGCTGCCATAGATTTTGACCCTGCGCTGTGTATCCAGTGCAGGAAGTGTGTTATTGCGTGCAACGAAGAGCAGAACAACGATGTGATAAACGTAACGGGAATGGGCCTTCAGACGATGATCACATTCGACGCGCAGGAGAAAATGGGCTCTTCCGACTGTGTATCCTGCGGGGCCTGCGTTGATGCCTGCCCGACCGGGGCACTCATAGAAAAGGGCTGGGAGCCAGCCGACAGGACTGTAGTTTCCACGTGCCCGTACTGTGGAGTGGGATGTACAATAGAATACGGCATAAAGGGAAATGAAATAATCTGGGCAAGGGGGGTATCAGAAGGAACAACCAATGAAGGAAAGCTCTGTGTCAAAGGGAAGTTCGGATTTCAGTTTGAATCAAGTGCAGACAGGCTTCTGTATCCGATGATAAGAAGAGACGGAATGGAAAGGTCCCCGCTCAATGGCAGAAATATCAATGAAGTGTTCAGAAGGGCGACATGGGATGAGGCACTTCAGATGTTGGCAGACAGGATAACCGGAATAAGGAAAGAATTCGGGCCATCTGCAATAGCCGGAATAGCAAGCGACAGGTCAACAAATGAGGACGTCTACGCATTCCAGAAATTCATGAGGGCTGCCCTGAACTCTGACAATGTTGACCAGTCGGCTACACTATGCCACTCGCCCTCTGCAGCTATGCTTTCCTGGGCACTGGGAGCAGGAGCTTCCACAAATCCTGTTCATGACGTATTCAATTCGAGAACCATAATGGTGGTCGGCTCCAACACTGACAGGGCCCATCCCGTTGTGAGTTCATACATAAAGAAGGCAGCCAGGAGAGGTTCTCATCTGATTGTTGTCGATCCGAGGAGAGTTGAGCTTGCGAAGAAGGCGGACACATTTGTCCAGATAAAGCCCGGAACAGACACATACTTCTTTTCCGCCATTGCAAAGTACATAATTGACAACCGGCTTTATGATGAAACATATGTCAGAGAACATTCCGAAGGGTTCGATGAATTTGCAGAAAGCCTGGGGAAATTTGACATAAAGAGCGCTTCTGCAATCACAGGAATACCCGTGGATCAGATAGTAAATGTTGCCAGGACTTATGCGACCAACAAGCCTTCAAGCATATACTGGACGCTTGGGATAACGGAGCATGTTAATGGATCGGACAATGTTTCTTCACTCGTTAACCTGGCAATACTTACCGGCAACCTCGGCATCCCGGGTGGAGGGTTGAACCCCATTCGCGGCCAGAACAATGTTCAGGGTGGTGCAGACGTTGGCGGCACACCCGGATCGCTGCCCGGCTACCAGAGCCTTATGGACCAGAACACAAGGAAGAAATTTGAGGAAAAATGGGGCAAACCGCTTCCGGAAAAAGTTGGCTGGAAGAGCACCGAAATGATAGAAAAATCCCTTTCAGGCGAGCTGAAACTGATGTTCGTTTCAGGGGAGAATTCCATACGCAGCCATCCAAACTCGGCTGAGGTCGAAAGAGCCCTGCAGTCCCTTGATTTCCTGGCCGTTCAGGATATATTCATGACAGAGACTGCAGAATATGCAGACGTTGTGCTGCCAGCTGCTTCAGCCTTTGAAAAGACTGGTACATTCACTAACACAGAGAGAAAAATACAGATGGTAAGAAAGCTGTTTAACCCTCCAGGGGAGGCAAGGGAGGACTGGGCTGTCTATTCAGATCTTGCGGAGAGAATAGGGTATGATCTGGGTTTCGACAGCACAGGCGACATAATGGAGGAGATTTCCGTTCTCGTCCCTTCGTGGAGGGGTGTGAAGCACGACAGGCTTCAGGAGGGAGGTTTGCAGTGGCCGGTGCCTGCCAGTGATTCGGCCGGGACTTCGATACTGCACGTCGGAAATGCATCAAGGGGTAAAGCAAGGTTCAGGCCACTGGACTGGACAAGAAAAGATGATCTTTCCTATCCTTATGTGATGATAACAGGAAGGAAGCGTGAACAGTACCATACTGCCACAATGACGTCCAGGTCGCCCGTTATCTCCAGGATTACGGCCGGGCCCTATCTTGAAATGAATCCGGAAGATATGAAAAGAGAGAAGATTCAGGAAGGGGAAACCGTGGAAGTGATTTCAGGCACAGGCTCCATAAAAGCTCGGGTCAGGTCAGATCCTGCACTGATGACCGGAGTAACGTTCACGACTTTCCATTTCCCGGAATTGCCTGCAAACGTGCTCACGCCGACAGTCCTTGATCCGCTCACAAAGACACCAGCTTATAAAGACACCAGGATAAAGGTGAAAAAGACAGATAACTGAATAAATATTCTTTCACTTTAAAAACCCATAGTCAATACGTATAACTATTAGGGTTTATTTTATCATTAAATAATAAGTATTAAGTATTACCATGTGAATTAGACTTGGAAGAAACATGGTTTCAGCATTGGCACCCGTAGCACTAGGGTTCTTTGGCTTAGGTACTGGTTACCTGATTTATGGGCCCTATGAGTTATTCGGATTTCCCAAAGAGAAATCTGATGCACTGAACAGATCGCTTGGACAATGGGGAATATGGATGCCCGGATTTCTGCAGTTTGTGACCGGAACTTACCTGTTCCTTGGTCTGACTATATTTCCGGACGCATTCGCAGGCGCCACGCCTCTCTACATGGCTGCACTGGCTTTCACAGCATATGGAGTACACTGGTTTGCACTAGGGTACAACAAGTATACTGGAGCCGATGCGAGAGTAGACGGGTACATGGCATTCGCTTTCCTGTGGATTTCCATCACAGGAGCAATAGTGTTCCTTTCGAGCTCAGGCGGGAAGATAATAGATGAAGGCGTTGGAATACTCTTCATACTGCTTGCACTTGTCTACATAGCAGACATACCTGCGAGCCTGTTTTCATCAAAGACATGGACCAGAATAAAAGGAATATTCCACATAGTAACTGGAGTATGGCTCATGTACCTGATGTTTGCAGTCGTGTATAACATAGCTCTGGCTCCTGCACATCTTCTCTTTGCCTGAACAGCAGAAATATTTTTTTTAATTTTTTATTTTAATCTTTTATTCTTTTATTCTTTTCTTGCCTTCTTTTCCATGCTTAAACCGGAAGAAAGCATCATTTTCGACAGCACACGTGTGTCATGCAGAAAATGCAATAAGCCCTGATGCCTATGTGGCAATACATTGTCAAACGAGGAACTGTCTCTTGTGTTTGAGGACCTGGCTGACCTTTCTGAAATAGAAGGGGACAAATGGGGAGCAATCGCCTACAGAAGAGTTGCTGAAAGCATAATGAAGCTTACGGAAGACATTTCTTATTACGCGGAGAGGGGGGAACTCAGGTCGATTGACGGCGTCGGGGCTGCAATTGAGTCAAAGATAAAGCAGTACCTCGCAGACGGCTATGTGCAGAAGCACAGGGAAATGATGAAGAAATATCCTGTGGATTTTTCGACGCTAAGGAAGATTCAGGGTCTCGGCTCAAAGACGATTGCAACACTGTATGTCAATCTTGGAATCAGGAATATTGAAGACCTGAGGGAAGCAATAGATAACCACAGCATAAGCTCACTCAGGGGATTCTCAACGAAGACAGAGGAGAAACTGCGGAAGGGAATAGAGATATTCTCAAAAGTATCAGGCAGGAAACTTCTGGCAGACGTATACGATTACATACAGGAAACGGCTGAAGAATTGAGGCGGTCCGGCCTCTTCGGAGCCGTAACAGTGGCCGGCTCAACAAGGAGGATGAAGGAAACAGTCGGAGATGTTGACATACTGGCAATATCTGACAACCCGGGGCCGGGAATTGATTATTTCCTGAACATGAAGAACGTGAGGGAAGTCATTGTGAGCGGAGAGTCCAAAGTGACAGCTGTCCTTGATGTGGGACTGACCTGTGACCTCAGGATACTGGACAGAAAATCATACGGCGCTGCAATCCAGTATTTCACTGGCAGTAAAGAGCATAACATCAGGTTGAGAGACATAGCAATCCAGAAAGGGCTGAAGCTCAACGAATATGGCCTGTTCAGGGGCGAAATTCCTGTAGCCGGAGAAAACGAGGAATTAATATATCAATAGCTGGTCATGTAG
>JBJKSW010000006.1:0-24414 GCA_046703525.1 Thermoplasmataceae archaeon | reverse complement strand
ACGTAATTGTAATGGCAAAACAAACCATACAGATAAGAATAGATGAACGGACAAGTGATCTTGTTGATTCGCTTGTGAAATCCCGTATGTTCAATACTAAGAGTGAGGCTATCAGATACTTACTTTCACTTGGAGTCTCATCCGCTATTGACCTTGAGAAAACCATGGAAAAGGTGAATCTTTTGAGAGAGATGGAGAAAAAAGGAAAGATTCCAATAGAATTGCCGGGTGCTCTGAAGAAATTCCTGAATGAAAGGGATAGGTTCAGTTGAAATACATTGATACAAGTGTAATAGTCTCGGCATTGGATCCGCTCGATCCCTCATCCAAAAAGTCATATGATTTTTTATCGAAGAACGAAGAAAAAGTAGCATCTGAACTGGTTCTTGTTGAGCTGACATCAGTGCTTTCACGCAACTCAGCTCTGAGGCAGCTTGAAGATAAATTCAAGAATTCAGGAGAAAGCAACACCTTTGCTGCTATTCGATATATTCTGGAAAGGTTTTCCATTACATACAGACCTCTGATTGGTCAACAGGTAAATACACCAGCCGGGAGGTACTGGAGCATCATCAGTTTCGCCATGACCAACGCCCATAAACTTCCCTTGAGAACACTGGACCTGCTTCACGTTTCCTATGCATATGCTCTGGGCAGGGAAATCAAATCCTTAGTGGTACTTGTTACCAAAGACAGTGAATTCTTTGAGTTCGCTGACCAGATTAAAGAGATTACGGATATTGAGGTAATGTATCTGAAATAGACTTATGGTACTTCGTTTGGCCCTGTTTGAAACTGAAGCGCGCTCTCCAGCTCAATTTGTAATCAGCAGGCCGGGGGTTCGAATCCCTCCAGTGGCTCTCAATAATTTGGTTAAGAACGAAAGAAAGACCTTGGACAAGCCAGTGCAACAAAGGATAAGATAATACAGGCGCTTTCGTTTTAGAATGAAGAAATGTACGTATAATTTAATATAATATTTCGCATTTATATCTCATGCCCTCTTATCCTCCCGGTGATTGGGGTAATGACACAAAAACACAAGAATCACGCGATGAGTCATCATTGTCTAATTCCTTCTTCATTGCAATTGGCATCCTGGTTTACCTCATTAACGCGCTTCTGGCATTCCTTTCAAATCTTCTCGCTTTTCTGCATCTGAGCAAAGTTGCCGGCGTAACATTTTATGGTGTTCTTCTTCCAGGGATATGGATAGTTTTAGGGGTTTTTCTTGGGGTTTTTGCTGTACGCCTTAAACCAGACGGGCCCGGAACGAAAGTCGTCTATGCCTATCTTTCTCTGCTTGTCCTCCTTGCTGCTATTGTCCTGTTCGGATGGTTTAATTCCTATGCAGTCGGGAGCAATATGGTGGCCTTTTTTGAGAGTATTGCATACCTCTTTACCTACGATTTTATCATAGATATCGGAATAATCCTCCTTGTATTCGGTACAGTGCGCTCATTAGTCAGGCACAAAAGGGAGCAGTCTCTCAAACACTGACAGATGACGTATCCTGTTGTTTCAATTACATCTTTCAAGGCCGGATAGACGGTCCCTTCAGGAGCACGCTGTACACCGGCTGTTCCTGCTCTTAGACACACATAACAGAGCATTTATCAGCAGTGGAAATATCAGCGGAAAACTGATGCCGAAATACACTCTCGTCATATGGGATCTTGATGGAACAATTGTTGACCCTGAAGATGGCATTACCGATTCTGTGAAATATGCCCTGGACCGGTTGGGTGGTTCTCCTTCTGATAGACAGATTCTTCGTAAGTTTGTCGGTCCTCCCCTGTTTGACTCGTTCAGGGAATTTCTCAACGGCGATGAAAGAGCCACAGAAGAAGCTGTCCGTTTATACAGAGAGAACTTCCTGGCAAAAGCAATTGATGAATCAAAAGCATACCCGGGAATAGTGGATCTTGTGCGTGATCTGTCTGGAGCAGGCCTGACTCAGGCCATTGCGACTTCAAAACCTGCAACTTTTGCAGTGAGGATTCTCAACATATTGGAAATATCAGGATATTTTGATCACATCCTTGGAAGCCAATTGGACGGAACCAATTCCTCAAAGAATCTTCTCGTCCAAGAAGTGCTGTCTTTCTATCCGGATGTCACGGGAAATGAAGTGGTAGTGGTTGGCGACAGGAAATACGAGGTTGAGGCTGCCCGCTCCTGCGGAGTGGAATCCATTGCTGTATCATACGGATTCGGAACAAGGGAGGAAATATCAGCAGCGAAGCCAACACACATTGCTGACAGTGCGGAAGACATCAGGAAAATAGTCCTTGGATGATTTCCCGCTATCTTTCAGTCTCCCGTCACCAGACTGTGATCTTTTCCTTTCCCAGAGCGTTGCCTTTGCTTTCTCCGTCCCTTGGGAATGCTTTCTCAAAATCCGGGTGATGAAGGACCGGAACAGTTGCCCTGTATTTGTTCGGTGAATGCGGATCAACGCTGACCCTCATTCTGAGCTCCTGCTCCTTCATGTTGTCCCTCCATACCTGTGCCCAGGATATGAAAAATCTCTGCTCCGGCGTGAGGCCGTCTATCTCCTTCCTGAGTTCAGGATGCTTCTGAAGCTGCCTCTGCAGAGCCTCATAGGAAAGGCTTATTCCGCCGAAATCGGCAATATTCTCCCCGAGCGTGAGTTCACCGTTTATGTGCAGTCCAGGAAGAACTTCAATTGAACTGTATTCTTCCACAACCATGTTTGCTTTCCTGAGGAAGTTCTCCTTGTCGTCTGAAGTCCACCAGTCCCTCAGGTTTCCGTCCTGGTCGTATCTTCTGCCCTGGTCATCATATCCGTGTGTGATTTCGTGGGATATCACCGCACCTATTGCACCGTAATTGACCGCATCATCTGCGGACACGTCGAAGAATGGAGGCTGCAGTATGCCTGCAGGAAATACGATCTCGTTGTCAGGAGGTGAAAAGTATGCATTCACTGTCGGGGGAGTCATGAACCACTCATTCCTGTCAACGTTCGAGCCGACTCTTCTTGCCTGCCTTTCAACTTCAAAGGAAGCGCATCTGCATACATTCCCGAAATAGTCGTCCTTCCTGATGCCGATCGCGGAGTAATCCCTGAATTTCTCGGGATGGCCTATCTTGGCCCTGAACCTGCCAAACTTCTCCAGTGCCTGCTTCTTTGTGTCATCAGTCATCCAGTCTAGGTTCTTCAGCCTGTCCCTGAAAACTTCCTTCACATTCTCAATCAGGGTGGCCATTCTCTCTCGTGACTCTTTTCCGAAGTATTTTTCTGCATAAAGCTTCCCGAGTGCTTCGCCCATGAACTGGTCAATGACTCTGGTTGCCCTCTTCCACCTGGGCTCAGGATCCTGCTGCCCTCTTATTTTCCTGTTGAACATATCAAAATGCTCATCCTCGATCCCGCTGAAAAGGTACGGTGCAGCCGCGTTGAGCACCTGCCATCTGAGGTATGCTTTGAGTTCATCAAGGCCCCTTGAACTGATGAGATCACTCAGAGACCTGAAGAATTCCGGTTGGCCCGCGACCGTGAATTCAACCTTAGGCACGCCCATCGTCTCCATGTAAGAAGTCAGCTTCAGGGCAGGATACATGGCGTCTATCTCAGAAGTGCTGATCCTGTTGTAATTCTTCTCTGCGTCCCTCAGTTCTGTCTGGGACCGGCTGCTGTTTGCAAGGTCATTCTCTATTGAAAATACAGAATCAGCCAGTTCTGCAGACTTCTTGGCGTCAATTCCGTACATCGTGAAAACACGGCTGATATGTTCCCTGTAGTGTTTCCTCAGTTCGCTGAATGAGTCAAGAACGTAATAGTCCTTGTTGGGAAGGGCCAGGCCCCCCTGGTAGAAATAGAGTGCGTATATTGAGCTGTTCTTCTTGTCTGATCTTGAAAATGGCCTGAAAAAGACAAAGATCCCTCTCCTGTGAAGTTCCACAACAGTCTTCAGAAGTTCTTCCTTGGAGTTTGTTCCGTCTATCAGATTCATGTAATCCCTGACAGGGGCGAACTTTGCATTTTCCAGAGCTGCAGTATCAAGTGCAGATTTGAAAAAATCTCCGAGCTGTTTCACTATTCCTGATGCTGAATCAGAACTGGCTGAACACTCTTCCAGTATACCCCTGAGCATCCTGTCGTTGTTTTCCCTGAGGATTTCAAATGAACCCCAGTGTGACTTGTCAGAAGGGACCGGATTTGACCTGACCCAGTTGCCAACAGAATATGTGTAAAAGTCATTCCATGGGTCTGCTGCAGGGTCCATGTGGGCTATGGAAAAACCATTGTATTCGTCCGATCCTTCATTCATAAATTTATTTCCGTTTTCTGCTTTCTTATCTGAATCCACAATACGGTAAATAGACTGGTTCTATTATAATAGTTACTCTGCATAATGTGACGCAAATAAGCCTGTGCACAACTAATCTTCTATGCTGAAAACCTTGCTGGTTGCTGTCCTTCCCCGGATAAGGCGTATTTCTGCATCATTCCTGCCATAGAGTGTTGAAAGTTGCCTCATGACGTCAATGTTCGCCCTGTTGTTTTCGCGTTTTTCCATCGTGTACATTATGATTAAGTCTCCTTTCTTCTCGGGTGGTTTGTTTCCTCTCCTGACCTTGACCTTAACCAGCAAATGGATCATGTTGCCATGCATTCGGCTTATAACACCTTTGCCGGATCTCAGCAGAGAGCAATTCAAGATCTTCAAAGATCATTTAGAAGCGGTTCAGAAATCCAGTTTCCAATGCTCTTTCATGGATTGGATTTCTTTCTTATGAGGAACCTGCACACGTCGCTTCCGTCAACCTGCCTGTGGGTGGAGGATACTTTAGCATCAAGCACAGAGGAGAAGAGCCTGGTCTCCAGTGAGCATGCAAGTCCGAATTTCCTGGAAATCTTGTAGATTGGGCAGTTGAATTCAAGCAACTCAAAAGTTCCTTTTCCCGTTGATTTGAGCTCAGGAAAATAATTCTCCTCCTCCCTGATCCTGAGAAGTTCGTTCACTCGATCCTCTTCCTTTACGGTGGAAAGCCTTTCTGAATAGTCGTCGCGCATCCTGTCGTATCTTTCCTTGAGGAAATTTTCTGCAAGCTTGCTGTTGCCTGTTTTTTCAAGATATTCAAGCAATCCGTCCAGGATCCAGCCGTTTGAATCAGCTACCCTTTCTTTGGACTCTTCCCTGATCCTGAAAACATAATGCGGCCTCCCGACAGACTCCTTGACCGTCCTCCTTTCCACGATGCCTTTGGCTTCCAGCCTCTGCAGATGGTTGAGAACTGCCATCCTGGAAATTCCTATCTTCTCGGAAAGATCTCCAAGGCCAAGCGGTTTTCCGTTTTTCAGCGCAAGGATTATTCTTGTTTCTGAGGGGTATTTTTCCATTATCGCATTAGAAAGACAATCGATATAAGTTTATCTATGTCCAACTTTATAATGTTTATAAAGTAATATCTTTAAGAATATCAAAAACCTCTCAAAATTATGTATGCAATCATTAGAAAAGTGAAAGAGAAGGAGAACAGGAGTCTCTGTAATGGTTCCGGCATGCTCAGCCTTGACATGGGATCGCTCGCGAACTTTCCATGGATACAGAACAGGTTAATCAGGTCGGAGTGCAGATGCCGCTAAGGCGGATGAAAAAAGAAAATAAAAAAATAAAAAAAAATTAATTATTATATAGAGTTTTAAGCAGTTGAGTAGTAGCCGTGGGCGTGTATCTCAGCGTTGAGGGCCGTTGGTCCGACACCAGGTATGTAGAATCCTATGTACAGGATTGTTCCAGCCGTGACGTCGATTGGCCCGGATGTAACAGTCACACCGTTAGCTATGTGCAGGTTCATTGCAATGATTCCAGCAGCCGGTGTTCCAAGGCTGTTTGGTGCCTGGAAGTCTGCGAATGCCATCAGGCTGTCAGATATGTAGAAGTAGGATCCGGTTGGGAACATGTCAGTGGAATATCCTGTAAGGTTGAGCCAGAACACTCCATTTGCTATTCCCGGGTCGAACACTATCTCCATTACATTTATTGCAAGTACAGTCTGGTTGGCAGTCGGGTTCAGATGCAGATCGCCCATGTACTGGCCGCTTGCGTATGAGTGCCAGGTGACGTATCCGTCAGCATTTTCGTAGTTGGGCCCGGCCTGAAGATTGAACACTGTTGAGTTAGTGGAACCAACAACTCCAATCTCACCGGTTATCATTACATCTGCTATGGCTACTGCAGGAAGTATTGCTGCTATTGCCGCGATGAGTAACAGGGTTACTTTTCGGTTCATTTCATTTCACTCTCCTTTAATGCTCCATTACGATGTCACAAACTGTCCGGTCAGGGTTGCGCTAGCTTCAGAGTAGGTTCCAGCTGGTAGGAAGAAACTCAGTGTGAACCAGGTCGTGTGAGGGTCAAACGGTGACGGGAAGTTGTTTATGACAAGATGCGGGTTCTGGCTGAGGTCCACTACAATCAGTGTTGTGGAGGAGCCTGCGTTCACGACAATCGGGGCGTCGCCGGAAGAGTACGAAGTCACTGTTGCTCCCATCAGGTCACTGAACGTTATTGGCTGCGTTGATATCGCCATCAGAGTGCCAGCCGGGAACGTAGATCCAGAGACGTTGATATACATTGAGAAGGTGCCGGGTATGGCAGTAGGACTGAGGCTGAAGTTGAGGTCCAGCACATTTATCATCCATGTATCCCCGTACTGCATTCCCTGAAGGTCAAGCTGCCCCATGCTGCTTGGGCCTTCGCTGGGAACCCAGCTGATTGATCCAAGATCATTAGCCTGGGCGTAGTTTGGCCCATGCTGTATGTACCAGGCAACGTTGTTCGTGCCTGACTGCAGGGTGAAGGCACCTGATATCATAACGTCCGCTATAGCAACAGCAGGAAGAATTGCTGCTATTGCTGCAATCATTAAGACGGTTACTTTTCGATTCATTTCATTTCACCTTTTTTATTTTTTCTCCTTATTCCAGGCTCAGACCGGTGGTGTGGTCATGAATGTACCCAGAATTGTCGCGCTTGTGCCAGCATAGGTTCCCGGTGGCATATAGAATCCAATGTAGAACGTGTCACCAGTTGTCACAGAGAGTGTTGCAAGGTTCAGCGGTACTGTTACATCGCTTCCAATCTCAATTCCGTTCGTAGTAAGGTCCGAGAATGTCATCAGTGTTCCCTGTATCAGTATCATTGTTCCAACAGGAAGTGTCGAGGATGTAAGGTTGAGCCACAGTGTTCCGGTTCCCTTTGTGATGTTGAGATCAACAACATTGATCAGGTATGTCGTC
The DNA here is from genome assembly GCA_046703525.1 of Thermoplasmataceae archaeon. Lineage (GTDB taxonomy): Archaea > Thermoplasmatota > Thermoplasmata > Thermoplasmatales > Thermoplasmataceae > WAQW01. The sequence continues at coordinate 17,141 of JBJKSW010000006.1, read as the reverse complement.
TGGTTAGTTATTCCCTGGATGTCGACAGTCGCCATTTCAGTTGTTACTATGGTCTGGCCTCCATCTGGCGGAGTTGTGCACTGAGCTACCGGTCCTGTTCCAAAATTAATAGCTCCAGCTCCATGTGCCGCAGGATAGTTGGGACCCGGTTGAAGTATGAATACTGGAGTATTCTGGGACCCCACTAATGAGACCTCTCCTGTTATCATCACATCAGCAACAGCAACTGCTGGTAGAATTGCTGCAACAGCTGCAATGATAAACAGCGTTGCTTTCCTATTCATTTCATTTCACCACTTAGCCAAAAGGCTAGTTGTTCATCTCGAGAACGATATATCTAAATGAGCGAATAAAAAATAGAAAGAAAAATTCCATACAAGTCCTATGAACAACTTATCCTTATTGTTGGAATGTATGCTGAAAAGGATCGATATAAACTCAATTTCATTTTTCTTGCCCGCACAATTAGGCCTCAGCCCAGAACATTCAGCATAAAATTCAGAAAGAGGAGAATTGCCGAGACCCCGTAGACGGCAATTGCAGAATAGGCGGAAGTGAAGAATGCCGTACTTCTCTTCATCTTTGAAGAGATAATGTAAGCCAAGACGCAGGCGATGATTACCGTGCTGTATATTATTGTGATATGGAAGAGCAGGCTTGTGTTGTTTATCCAGGACATGGATGGTAGAAAATACACTGCAACGGCAGAGCCTGCAGTTCCAAGAACCAGCAATGTTGTGTTTCTCTTCGAGAATTTCACGCGGCTAGTCACAGTGCCGAGGACGGCAAGTGATGCGGTGCCTGCAATTATTATGTACACAAGTGCACTGCTTATGGACCGTATCGGAGGAAAAAGATATACTACCGTGCTGACCGGGGAGAGGGCCAGTGATATCAAAATCCAGAGATCCACACCGAGAAGGACAAGTTCTATCTCTCTCAGAAAAACATGCCTGCGCTTTCCCGATGCATCGTTGCCAAACAATGATACTTTCATGATATAACTGTCATTGACGGATGGCCCATAGGTAGCCACCATTCCGGATGTTGCCGGTGAAGTCTTTCCTCCGGCCAATTTTGAGCCTATCCGGCCATATAACTGGGAATGCAGTTTCCTCCTCTCAGCAATGAAGATCTCCGGTTTCTCATAATCAAGAACTGCCATCTTGCTGAACTTGGCTATGAAAATGTACGTGATTATTCCTGCAATAATGAACCTGGGAAGGAAATCTATAAGTGCAGCAACAGTGAAAGGCATTTTTCAGGCTCACCTCTTCCTCACTTTCCCGATCACATACCTGTACGGGAAGAATACCAGCACCAGTATGGCCACTATCGTAATTGAAAGGTAAAGGTATGAATTACCGGGGACCTGGTTATACTCCGGCCAGTCTCCACCCAGTTTCATGATGTTCAGCTTCACGAGCCCGAACCAGGGTATGCTTCCGAATGCCTTTCCAATCACTTTTGATGTGTTTACCGGTCCGAATCCGAAGGCATTCTGGTCGGCCGCCATAAATGCGTTTTCAGTGATATTATAGAGCTGGCTGGTGGCAAGATTGAAATCTCCAACCGTAATGAATCCGCTCTGGCCAACAAAACCTGAGAGGTACACTATGAGATTCTTGTGATTGTACCCGACATCCTTTATTATCACTGAATCGCCAACCACAGATATCCAGGACTGGTTGTTTGAATCGGCTACCACCGGCTTGTCCCCGTTCCAGCTGAGGTAGAACATTGCCCTGTGTATCAGGATACGCCCCTTCTGTTGCTCGAAAAGAATAACGTTTCCGTAATCTCCATAATTCTGATAACCGGTTTGCCTGCCCTGTACATAGGTAATCACGTTGTCCGGACTGTCGCCAACGCTCTTTGCAAACACAAGGTCGCCGGTGTTTATTGTTCCCGCTGTCCAGAGGCTGGAATGTTCCATACTCATTGACTGCACAGCGTAAACAGGAGGCCAAGTATCAGAGTACAGGACAAGGGCTGAAGCGGCGATTGAGACTCCAAGAATTACAACAACAGTGACAACAAACTTGAGCTTCAACACTGAATTAATACTGCATCTTTGTAAAGGAATTATGAAGAAAAGTTCTAGAATTCTTGTTCATAGATCAACTTCTCACTTTTTAATTACTCTCGCGGTGTTGAATCAATTGATAATACTGGGTGGATGTATTGTCTAACAGAAAAGCCATTGCAGGAGAGGATTCGGCCGGTAAGAGGCGAGGACCAGGGCGCATCCCTAGGAGGAATGCTATTTTCTCCGTCCTTATAGCATTCTCCCTCCTGCTTTCTGTATCTGCAGCAACCGGAGACATACTTGTTACAGGTTCTATGGGAATAAATCTGACAATCAAGGCCCCATCCATTGACGTCAACAAGACTAACGTGACATACAAGGCAACCACATTTGAATGGTCTGTTTCAATCGTAAACAATACTACTGTTGGCACGCTGAGAGTTCACGTCAATTTTGACCAGAATGAGACTTCACAGTTCCTGAACATTCTTGCTCTGAACAACACGGGCAATACAACCGGAGACATCAAGGTACTCATCACCAAGTATGCAAAAATAGGACCCTACATACTGAATGAAACATACACTTCAACAATAAATGTCTACATAAACCATGAGTGGCAGACACCAAGTTCACTTGGGCTTCTGCTGCAGAACAACACACAGTCGGGAGCGCTTCCGTTATATCCGAGCGACCAGGTATCCTACTACATTGGAGTAATATACACAATGCCGCCGGACCTTCCGCCGGAAGTCGGTTCAGATCTCAACTCTCTCGGTGAATATATCACCTTCACTTTCACATTTGTGTGAACTGTGAATTCGACAATCTGTTTATTCTGTGCGTTGATCCGATCGTAGAAATAGTTCAATCATGTTCATGCTGAAACGCCATTTTCGGCATTTTCTGTCTGATCAGATGATTCCGGAAGGTCTCCGCAATACCTCACGGGATTATCAAGTATAAACAGATTGAGTCCCGGTTTGAAAATAGCCGTGAAGGGTCAAATTTAAGCTTCCCGAAGTGAATGGCAGTTTTCGGGTAGTCATGCCATGTTCTAACATCTCACGCAAACAGCCTCTGGAATGGTCACGCGTAAATACGCTAAAATAGGGCATCACAGAGATAGCAATACGGCGATAGACGAAGTTGAAGATAGCAAATTTTTTAAATAAGCAGGTTTTCAGTCGTTTATGGAGGTGTCCAGGATTCAGATAAGGGAGTGTGTTTGCAACCTTTGCGGTGTTGAACACGAGAACGACTTCGACGCATCACAGTGCCAGCATGGCTGGGACTGATTTTCCCATTAACTGTATTTCATTCAGAAATGCGGCAGTGCTGCTGAGTTTTAACGGCATTGCCCCATTATTACTTATTAAGGAATAGCTGCACCTCGCAGCAGTGTGTGCATTCCTTACTGAACATTATAATCTCCCCTGGCTATGGGCCCGCTCTTTATGCAATATATTTGAAAACTCTCAATATTGCAATATAGTCCTCTATATAGATATAGAGGCTATATTTATTATTTGGGCAGTCTATTTATAAATAATTTCAATGAGTTGTATGAAGATTAAATGAACAAACGAAACGCAGCAATAGTAATAGTGATTGCAGCTATAGTTGTTGTTTCCGGGGTTAGCATCTATCTCTTCACAAACAGCTCTGGAAAGAGTACGACCCAGACTGTAACACTGAAGGAAGATGGATCAAGCCTTCTTTACCCGGCGTTCAACGTCTGGGCAGGAAACTACACTGCGGCTACAATCAAGCCCGCACCAGGAGGAAGTTCAAAGGGAATTTCCGACGCTGAGAATGGAGTTGTAAACCTTGGCGGATCTGATGCATATCTTCCGAGCCCGGTCACAGGTGTAATGAACATACCGATACTGATATCATACCAGGACATCTGTTACAATGTTCCCGGCCTGACAGGACATCTTAACCTGACCGGCGGCATAATAGCCGGAATATACATGGGCACAATTACAAACTGGAACAACTCTCTGATACAGAGCTACAATCCAGGAGTTACACTGCCGAACAGGGCTATAGTACCGGTCCACAGGTCTGACGGAAGCGGAGACACCTTCATGTTCACCTCGTTCCTGAGTAAGTCAAATGCTACCTGGAACTCAAAGGTTGGAACATCAACACAGCCAAACTGGCCAACTGGTGTCAACTATCTCGAGGGATCAGGAAACACGGGCATAATAGCAAAAGTATCTGGAACACAGTATAGCATTGGTTACATAGCAGCAACATACAACAGCACAATAGTGAATGACCACTTCGGTGTTGCCCACCTGATGAACAAAGCAGGAAACTTTGTCGCCCCAACAGTGGCAAACGTCAAGGCAGCTGCAGCAAACTACCTGAGCTCAATTCCGTCAAGCGGAACAATAGCACTTCAGTTTGCGCCCGGAGCCAGTTCATACCCTATAGCTGATATGGAGTATGTCATAGTTAAGATACAGCAGTCAAACTCGCAGTCTGCAAAAGCACTGCAGAACTTCCTGGCATGGATAATGAACTCCACAAGCGGAGGAAGCCAGGAAAAGTTCCTTGCACCGCTGAATCTGGCTCCACTGCCAAGCAATGTTGTGTCTGGCATATCAATGAAACTGGTGAATCAGATAACCGGATGATTGCCCAATGAACTTTAAAAATAAATTTTTTAAATATTTAACTTTTTCAATGTCGCTAATCCCAATCATAATTATACTTTCAATAGTCTCTTTTCTCATGATCTATTCAATTCCTTCATTTATCTATAACGGGTTAGGCTTTTTCCAGTCGTTCACATGGAACCCGGGTGTCGGTGAATACCAGCTTCCTCCTATAACCGTGCATGGCGTCCAGGTACTGCAGGACGCCTCGTACGGCATTCTGTCATTCCTATTCGGAACTGTGCTCACTTCACTTCTTGCACTGGCAATAGCACTTCCTGTGAGCTTTTTCATTACGATTACGCTGCAGTTCTACCTGCCATTCAGGTCAAGGAAGTTCCTCACGTCTCTAGTTGAACTTTTCGCCGGCATTCCGAGCGTTGTATACGGATTCTGGGGCTTCTTCTACCTCACCCCCATACTTGGAAAGTACATTGAACCCTGGATGAGTGCCAACCTGTCACAAATTCCGGTGGTTGGCATAGTTTTCAGCGGGCAGGTTCTCTATGGGTACGGGATCATAGCTTCGGCCATAATTCTGAGCGTGATGATAATACCGATAATTACTGCAGTGATGACTAACAGCATAAACAGCACGTCAAAGGAAATAACGGGCGGAGTGACTTCCCTGGGTGAAACAAAGTGGGAACTGGGAAAATATCTTCTCCTGCGCCACTCTAGATCCTCGACTGCCGGCGGAGCCCTGCTTGGCCTTGGAAGGGCACTGGGAGAAACAATGGCAGTTCTGATGGTGAGCGGATCACTTGGAGGAGGACTGCCGTCAAGCCTGTATTCATCGATTAACACAATGGCGGCAGCAATCGCCGAAAAGCTGGCCGGCTACAAATTTGACACGACAGGAATGTACCTGTCAGCCCTGAGTGAACTTGCACTGGTCCTCATGGCAGTTACTCTTGTGGCCAGCGTGCTTGGAAGGAAGATAGCTGGAAGAGGCGTATTGAGGGGGTATGAAAATGATTAGTTCAGGGAACAGGGAGATAATCTGGAGAAGCCCCCATGTCAAGGGGATTAAGGACAAGCTTGCAAGAGCAGTCGGCTACGTTATCTTTGGAGTAATGCTCATCATACTGGGCTCAATACTGGAATACGTGACCAGCGGGGCCATGGGAACAATCAGCTGGAGGATTCTCACCACACAGAACACATTCGAGGGCGGAGGAATATTCAATGCAATCGTGGGCACATGGATGCTCGTCGGCGTTGGCTTACTGATAACGGTTCCTCCTGGCCTGCTTGGACCCCTCTACCTTGTCAGAAGAAAATCAAACAGGGTAGCCGTATCCATACTGAGGCTTTTCACTGATGTACTGACAAGCGTGCCTTCCATAGTCATCGGAATGTTCGGCTATCTGGCGCTTGTGCTGTATTTCGGCTGGGGTTACTCAATACTGGCAGGTGGATTTGCGCTCGCCGTAATGATGCTTCCATACGTCATTCGTGTCTCTGAACTGTCAATGAGGTCAATTCCGCAGGAACAGGTTCAGAACGCTTATGCGCTGGGGGCGGATGACGTTCAGGTTGCTTCAAAAATATACCTGCCCCAGGCCATGTCCGGGATTCTCTCAGGAGTTCTCCTTGCGGTCAGCATAGCAGCCGGTGAAACTGCACAGCTGCTCTACACTGTATCCTGGAATAACACACTGCCGTCAGGGTTCTTCAACAGTGAAGTCGGATACCTGTCGGGAGTGATATACTACGGTTTCTACTACAGCACACAGTCTGCGATAAACAAAGGCTTTGTGGCAGCATTTGTCCTCATAGTGATGCTGCTGTTCCTGATTTTCCTCTCTAAGAACTCTGAGAGAATAGTCAGGGCATTCTCGAAATTAATGAAATTTCTGAAAGAAGAGGACTCTACAAAAAAAGAGGTTAAACATGAGTGAAATAATAGAAATAAGAAAACTGAAAGTGATGGCCGGCACCAAGAAGATACTGAATGACCTTGATCTCATCGTCCACAAGAACAAGGTCAACACCATTCTTGGCCCGTCAGGCGGAGGCAAGAGCACTCTTCTCAGAACAATCAACAGGCTGACAGAGCTGGATCCCGCCTATAAGGTGGAGGGTGAAATCACGTTCAACGGAAAAGACATAGACAGCTACAATGAGATTGAATTGAGGAGAAGGGTAGGCCTGATATTCCAGAAACCGAACCCATTCCCGCTTTCCATCTATGACAACGTCGCATTCGGAGTCAGGCTGCACGCGCGCGTGAAGAAACAGGAACTTGATGCGATGGTTATGGAATCACTGCAGGACTCCGGCCTTTGGGGCGAGGTCAAGGATGAAACCGGAAGAAGTGCACTGACACTGTCAGGCGGCCAGCAACAGAGAATGTGCATCGCAAGGTCCCTCATACTGCAGCCGGAAGTAATCATGATGGATGAACCAACAAGTTCGCTCGATCCTGCCGCAAAGGCGAGGATTGAAGAGCTGATACTTTCGTTGAAGGACAAGTATACGGTAATACTGGTAACGCACGACATTTCGCAGGCCAAGAAAGTCTCAGACTACACATCGCTGATCTACAACGGTAAAATAGTTGCAACAGGAGAGGGTGGTGAGTTCCTGGAGAATGCGTCCAGCGAATCAATGAAATCCTTTCTTGGGGAAGTATCTATCTGAACAGGGCCGGTTGTAAGAACGCTTGAGTTTCCAGTTTCGGCAACGCCAAAAGATTAATACTCATTTAAAATGCGAAATCCGAGGACAAAATGTCAAGAATAGTGTTGCACGAGAGAAACAGGCCGTACGTCGTGAAGGTCGGAGACGAGGAACTCTATCTTTGCGCCTGCGGGCTTTCAGAGGATAAACCATATTGCGACGGTCATCACAAGAACACGCTGGACGAGAAGGATGGCGTTTTCATATACGACTCGGAAAACCACAGAGTGCGAGTAGAGCCAATGTACAAGAGTTCATAATATCTTGACTATGAAATACTAATTTTTCACTTTTTGAAAACTGAATAAGGAACCTGAGGTTCCAGAATTAATTCCACCCATCTTTATAAATTATTCCCGGGATCAATCAAAATTATTGACTAGATAACGTGAGGAAATAAACATTCGATGTTATCTATAATTAGCTAAAATATGCCATTTTTGACACATCGCAATTGACGAATCTATTGTACTGCGGCTCTGCGGAACCTTTGAGGAATTGCAGCCGTTCGCCGGTTCCATCATGCTCACAGGAACCGCTGTATTCTGGTTCGGTCAAAAATAATCCGATTCCATATGAAAAAATTGCATCATGTATAATCTTTATATCTGACCACTCGGTAATTAACATGTATCTGTCTCGCCACAGAGCAATTAAAAGGAAAGTGCTTGAATGAGGCCGAGTATTGTTGGAGGAGGTGAAAGTTCCTATGATGAATCAGCCCTTGCCAGCAGGCTCGCCCCGATTCTTGGAATTGACCATGAGAAGTGGAGAATTCAGTTTGGTGCAGTTATCAGGGGAAAATCCGGTGTGATGCACACCTTTGATGCAGTACTGGAATCCCGAACTGACGATCGAATTGCAACTGTCTTATTTCTCAAGGAGACAGACGAGAACAAATCTGAAAAGCTCATGTACCATAGAGTGAAATCAGATGATGTTTCAGCTTACGCGAACTATGTGATACTTGATCATGACCTTGACGCCGGAACTGACACAATCAAGGAGATGTGCCAGCTCAAGGAGTTCAAGGTAAATCCGTCTGATCTTGATGCATACAGGTACACAAGCATGGTCAGGGTCCAGGAGAATGAAGTGAAGGAAAACAGGCAGCCCGTTTCCGTAACCGTTCCACACAACAGGCAGCCAGCCAGAAGGAACAGGGACAGAACAAAGATAGTGCATGAAATCCTTGGAAGCGTAATATACCTGAAAAGCGCAAGCATTACACAGCTGATTTACAGATGCAATCTGAACTATAAGTACGCGAAATCGCTCCTTTCAAGCATGGTCGGTAAGGATCTGCTTCAGATAGCAGAACTTGATGGAATAGGCAAGAGATTTGAAATCACCTCCAAGGGGCTGAAGACCTTTGAGCGGTTGGAATTCCATGAATATATCTGAAATATGCTGTCAGACTATCCGACTTCAACCTTATTTGCATGTTTGGCTCCCTGGCTGCGTTTCAGCTAACCTTGCCGCAGCACGCATTGGCAACTGTTATGAAGATGAAACAGTTGTTCATGGCGATTGAAAGCAGGATCTCAGAACGGCAGCAATGACGTCGCCTCTGATGGCGTCGCAGATATCACAGACTATTTTGGGCTGAGTAATCCCGTTCCAGAGGAGGCCGGAAAAACAGGGAAAGCCGGATCAATTGCGGTTGACATTGAGAAAGAGGGCGAAAAGGGCCAGTCGACACTGCACATACTGAGGGCATACGACGAGGATCAGCTCAAGGTCGAGACTTATTTCACCTGCCTCAGGCTCCTGCAGGACGGCTATTCAATAGTTCCAGTCAGGGATTTGAGCACAGAACACCTGATATCCGGCGGAACAAAAAAGGAAATTTACGTAATCTGGGAAGGACGTTTTGGCAGCTCTTTCAGGAGATCCCCCCTGATTCTGGGCCTTTCAAGGGGAAAACAGATTTCAGGGCTGCAGGGAAAACACGTGATCCTCTCCCTGTCAGACAGGACATACGGTGAACTCTTCCTGAAGAAAGAGAGAGGGAATCAACGTGAACTCCCTGATTCAGACCATGGGAATGCCGGCAACCTGAGGGTTGGATTCTTTTTCCTCGGGCTGTCAATTCTTATTGGAATTACAGCACCCGCTTCATTGCTTGTTGGGACTGGAGGCTATTACTCTTCCTTCCGTCTCCTCGGATACGCATCAATTGTGGTTTCAGTGGCAGGGCTGATAACACTGGCTTTCGGGAACTTTGAAGCCAGTTTTCCGTTCAGAAAGCTTCTGTTCATTGTGATTGCAGCTTTTCTTGCCAATTATTCTTTCTTTTCATTTGCTCCTCTGGAAGGCATATCTGCTGTAGGGCTGGCTCTTATTGCCGGAACAGTCTATTCTGTACTCAATTCAACCATTATTTTCGCTGTTCCCCTGCTCACAAAGCGCAGCCCCGGAATTTTCGCTCTGGCCGGCGTGCTGCTTGCCATGGTTTACATAGCCATTGCAGACATCCAGGCGTTCTACGGTGCATTTCCGGTATCGTTCAGTGCACCCGGACTGACTTTCGGGCACAACGGCTATTTTTCATACGCACTGGGCTTCCTGAATTTCCAGCAAAGCCAGGTTCCAGGTGTTCTGCAGGTTGCTGTGTTTGTTGCTGCTTCGGTGTTGCTTTCAGTTCCTTACCTCTGGATAGCACTTTCCGGGTTTGCACATCCTGCCGCAGGCAACTAGCCCGGCCTATGCAGGATGAACAGAACAGGGGCATATTCAGGAATGAAAGGAAACCACTATTATATGATCGTTTGCGATTGAAGTAACGATGTCTGACCTGTCTTTTGCCGTTCTGTCAAGCGGGAGCAAGGGTAACTGCACTCTTATCTGGGATGAATCAGACACATTACTGATCGATTTCGGCATTTCCTACAGAAGGTTCAGGGAGGCTACCATCCCTTTTGGCCTTCAGAATAATCCCGTATCCCTGTTCGTGAGTCATGAGCACAGCGACCATTCTGCAGGCATTAAGACGCTGAGAAACAGGGCATCAGCCGATGTTTATTCAAGACGGGGGACCCTTGAGGCACTCGGATTGCCAAACACCTACGAAATTGGCGGCTCCTGTGTGATTGGCGATTTTGAGATAAGTGCCGTGGATATATCACACGATGCAGCAGAGCCTGTTGCATATGTTGTCAGGCACTCAGACTCCAAGATTACCGTTGCATCGGACATGGGGATAGTGAACGAACGGCTGATAGCTGAAGCCGAGGGCTCTGACATCCTGGCTTTTGAATCCAACCATGACGTGGAACTCCTGAAGACCGGGAGTTATCCCCCTTACCTGAAAAAGAGGATACTCAGTGATGTTGGCCATCTCTCAAATTCCCAGAGTTCAGAGGCCATAGGAAAGATGGTGTCTGAGAACACAAGGGTAATACTCACACATCTTAGCGAGGAGAATAACACCCCGGACATAGCACAGAGTACTGTTGAAAACTACCTCGTCAACAGGGAGATAGGTTACCGGTCTCTGGAGTGCGCGCAGCAATGGAGAGTAACGTCATTTTACACTCTCTGACGCTGAGAACAGGTTAAAATAGTCAGCACTGATGAAGAGAGAAAGCCCCGTGGTGTAGTGGCCAAGCATATCGGACTTTGGATCCGACGACGGCAGTTCAAATCTGCCCGGGGCTGTCGGGTGTATTAATGATAGAGGTAGTGGGAAAGAAGCATCTGGAGCTTGAAATTGGCTCAGAAAAGACGGTGGGGGAGATTGCCGGAGAACTTGGAATAAGAGAGGTGAATTTTGTGTTTCTGTTGAATGGAAAACCAGTTACTGCTGACAGAATTGTTAAAAAAGAGGATAGTCTTGTTTTCATGGAAGTTTTTTCAGGTGGATTAGGCTCTTCCAGCCATTCTTCAGCATTGAGTCCATGTACCCGGGCTCGTGTTCTTGGGGATCAGAATATGGATCTGGAAAAGAACTTGTCAACAACTGTGAATTTTTCTGAACTTTTGTGCGGGTCGATTATTTCAAGCTGCCCCTTGAGGTCGTTCAGGTGCGCTCCAATATTGAACTCAGGCAGCCTGGATCTGACGTAATCCTCAATGGTTCGCTGTTCTGACGGAACATCAGCATACAGCCTGTCGCCGATTATGTACGGGCCAAGAACATCTGTCCTTGCTTTCCATTTGGAGAGGAAATCATGTGTTCTCGCGGAATCTGCCGGAGGCCCGTTGTGAATAAAGAATTTTGGGGAAAGCGGCGTCCTGCATTCAACCATTATATCAATCTGCTTCTCGACATGCAGTTCACTGGCAACAGGTTCGAAACCCCCTTCCTTCAGCATATCAACCAGTATGTTCCTGAACCGTTCAGTCTGGGGGTAAAGCGTGTCCATGATCAAATCGGGTGATGGAAGCCTGAATATCCTGAAAGCTGTTCCCCTGTCCATTGAAACGGCAACACTTTTCCTGTCCCTCGTGAAGTATTCCTTTTGCGGTGATCTGAGGAACTCCCTGGAAATCACCCTCATCCGTGAAAGATTTTCCAGGCTGATGGCAGCTGCTGCGTTTCTGCTTTTGTCCACAGGATCTATTATCACAGCGGGATCATTGAACTTCCTCAGGTCAACCGGAAAACCGGAAACAACAAATCTTCCCTTTGAAGATGCGAACGATTCAATCGTTTGAAAGAAAGAGCCGTACCTGATGATCAGAACTTCGCAAACATAACCGGAAAAGCCATGTGTAGTGACTTCAGAGCCATATATGCCGGCTGTTTTCATGAAAGCCTTGAGCAGTCTCACCTGCCCTCTCTGTTCCTCGGAAATGTTTTCAAGCACGTATTTCGTGTGGAGGGGGCTCCTGTCAACTGCGCTTATAATCTTCTCGCCCTCCCTGATCCTGTAGCAGGGAACAACATCTATTTTCACATTGTTAATGTGCCCTGATACGTAAGGGTGCTCAGCATATCTTTCAATTGCATCCGGAAGCACCTTATGGCCTATGGCAAGTGCGGCAGCGACCATCGCTTCCCTGTCGTATCTTCGGTCAAATGAAATGAAAACATCAATGTCAGGGTCCAGATACGTTCTTTTCGACACAGAACCGACTAGAACGGGTTCAGCGTCTATATTAACTGATTCTAATTCTGACCTGATCTTCGTGACAAGGCTCTCAGCTATCTCGGCGAGTGAACGCTCTTCAGCAGGTCCAGGAGATATGTCACGGATTATTTGATCAAGGTCAATCATTTTTCAGTCAGATCTATTATCGCCTGGGCTACTTCTCCGTCAGCCTTCTTCAGTGCCTCAATGGCTTTCTCCCTGCTGACGCCTGTCTGGTCAGCGACAAGCTTTATGTCGTCTTCAGGAAATGTTGGTGCCGCCTTCTGCTGGGGCTGCGAAGATTTTGCAACTTCCTTCATCTGGCCCACTACCTGAAACGACTTCTCGCCCTGTGCCTCAATCATCGTGACTTGGGCATTGGTGACGATATAATCTTTTGTCTGACCGTGAAAAGTGACTCTTGTCACATCCGTCATATCGGTGGCTTTGATCCCCATCTGAGCCATCATTCTTCTCATTTCCCTTGAATTCATTTTGCCAGGAATCATATCTCTGTGAATCCGCTAGTCCGATAATATTTTTATGAATGCATCTGGCTCTTTCCCTGTCGTTTATGCATTTCTTTATACGGTCTGGGGCGAGAAGAAGAAATTAAATAAGCATCTTGTATCGCATAATTCGCAGCCGTGATAGCTCAGTTGGGAGAGCGTCAGACTGAAGATCTGAAGGTCGCTGGTTCAATCCCGGCTCACGGCATTCCTAATTTGATTCAATTTTCTCCTGCTCCATACTCCTGAGAAAACTCAGGCCCGGCATCCACTTGCTTGAATTTTCAATTTGGACGATTTTTTTATTCAAGCTGATCCTCATTATTCTTTGTCTGAGACACAGGGATTCAGAGTCATGCAAAATTATAAACTTATCTGTCATAACAGATTCAAATGAGGATGTTAATAAATGTCGCACAAAAGAAATTCTGATTGAACTGTAAGAAAATAATAATAATTATTGGAAGAAATATGAGTATAACTGCTGAAGATTTTTGTACACCTTCAGTGAGTGATTCTTTGAAATCATCCGTTGTGAGTCTCATGTTACTTAAGTCGATTCCGGTTTTTTCTTCTACTGCCTTAATTATAATCTCGCCGATGTTATGAGCTTCGTCTTTGGGCATGTCTCTTCCATTTTGGTAGATTATATTTCTCGCTGTTTCGAAATCTTTTTCGGATAGTATCTTCTGTATTGCTGAGATGGATTCTTCTGCGATGGAATCAAAAGGTCTTTTCTTTTTGAAGGGGCTTTTCATTTGGGGTCCTTGTCTGTTTATGGAGGGTAGATTTTGTATATAATCTTATAGTCAAGCCCCATAGCTCGTATTAGTATCAGATTGGTTTCTTGTAAATTCTCAGAATTGAAAATTCTGCCCCTAATTTTCCGACAGAAGCGGAAAAGAGAGGGCTACTTTGAGTTTTCAGGATGATAAATCAAAAAGTGGGGCCTGGAATGGTCTACCCTTTCGGAGGCGACGAACTACAGGATTCTTTGTCTGAGACACAGGGATTCAGAGTCATGCAAAATTATCAACTTATCTGTCATAACAGATTCAAATGAGGGTGTTAATAAATGTCGCACAAAAGAAATTCTGATTGAAATGTAAGAAAATAATAATAATTATTGGAAGAAATATGAGTATAACTGCTGAAGATTTTTGTACACCTCCTTAAATATTCTGACAGGATAAAAATATAGTTCGTTCGACCGAATGGGGGTGAATAAAACGAACAAAACAGAAATGAATAGGAGCGAAAATGAACTTAGATACAGTCTTGTCATCAATGCTCCAATGGATCTGGTATATGATATCAGATCAAATCCGAGGATGATCCCGAGGTACCTCCGGACCAAGGATACAAAAACAAAGAGCTTTAATGCCGATGTCAAAGTGGGCGGAAAGCTGAAGCTGACAGTCCAGGACAGCAGAGGCGCAACCTACGTCAGCAACGGAACCTTCGTTGAAGTGGTACCTAAGGAGAGAGTGAAGTATGAACTGGAAATTCCGGTATTGTACGGAAGGAAGATATCAGTGGAGGAATGGGGAGAGAAGATCAGCGACACCAGGACCAGGTACAATGTTAAGATTTCCTGTGACTGCAACGAATCTCTGGATCGGGTAATGATGACCGGCTGGGATGAAGCCTGGATTGAATATATAAACCACTTCGGAAAAATAGTTGAGGCTGTGCATAAAGAGAGGACAGTACCGGATTTGGGGCCTGCATTCTGAATCTCACTCCATGATTTACAGATGCGGGTCCGCATTTTTTTATCTTTTCATTTCGCCTGTAATTGTCAATTTGATGGTGGATTCAGCTGTTCACCTGTGATATGGGAAAACTGGTCCTGCTGCATTTATCTTTAAATAATTTTAATAATTGCTGAATATTGGATCAGCAATGAAAAATCTCAAGCTTGCCATTTTTCTCATGATTGTTTTTTCCTGAAGCTGCTGTTTCATGCGCGATTGTTTCAGGTTACAGACTTTGTGGAACACCAACTTTTGGAATAATTGCCATAGATTCAGGGATCACTGTTTTCATGCTCTGGAACTACTTCTCTCATTAGGGAGAAGAATGACAATGGATTATTCCCCTGCACTGGCCTCTACCCTGTCTGGGGCACGGTCTAAAACAACATTCTTCATGAGGACTGTGAAAACTACAGATACAGCCAGAAACACCATGCCGACAATGTAGATGTAATCAAAGGCCTTGGATGTCGGAATAGAATATACCTGCCCCGCTATCGGGAAACTCACCGAGTATATTGTTTCCAGAACTCCTGAAATGGCGGCCGCGATTGCGGTACCTATATTTCTGAATACGACATTCATTCCCGTCGAAGTACCCGTTTCCTCCATTGGTGATGAAACTATCAGAATGTTGATTGTTCCGACAAAGATGAATGACATTCCAACCCCCAGAGCCGTTATATCCTCAACTATGTCTATTACCGCAGACCTGTGCTGGTAAAGGAGCAGGAATGATGCGAAAAGCAGAATCGTTCCTATGAGAATGGCGACCTTCGGCCCCTGCTTTCTGGTGATTCTTGCTGAAAGCGGTGCGAATGCCATGGAAACAAGGGCCGCCGGAAGCATGACAAGGCCCGATTTCACTGTAGTGAGGCCGAATCCGAACGGAGAAGGGTCCTGAAGAAGTTCAGGCACGCTGTAGAAAAGGAAGAACATGCCCGACAGTGCAAAGAGGCCCGTAAAATTGGCGAGAAACACGTTTCTGATCGCCATAAGCTTCATGCTGATGAACGGCCTTTTGACCTTCAATTCTACGGCAACAAACAGCAATATCAGAGCAATTGAAACTGCAAACACGACGATGACCCTGAGTGAATGCCAGCCCCAGTACTGGCCCTCTGAAAGGCCAAGTATCAGCAGCAGGACACCACCTGAAAGGAGGAATATTCCAGGATAATCTATTGTCTCTTTTCTTCTGACTGATGTGTCGTTCAACAGTATGAACGAAAGAACGGTTAGGCCAATTGCAACCGGAATTGCAGAATGGTAGGACCACTGCCACCCATAGTTCTGGGTAATCCACGCTCCAAGCACAAGGCCGAGAGCAGCGCCCCCCATGAATGTTGAGCTCACAATGCCCTGTGCAAGCGGAAGCTCCTTTCTTGGAATCTGGTCATTGAGAAGTGCAAATGCAACCGGGAACATGCCCATTCCGAGGCCCTGGACGGCCCTCACAGCAACAAATTCGTCAAGGCTTGTGGCAAATCCCCCGAAGGAGACTGCAATAGTGTATACCAGCGCAAGAGAAACAAAGATCCTTTTTTTACCGTAGACATCTGCAAGCTTCCCGAATATTGCGGCCGAAACAGTTCCGGAAATGACATAAGCAGTGATGATCCATGAAAGATAGTCATAGTTTGTGTTGAAAGACTGTTCCAGCGTTTTCAGGGCAGGAATGACCATCGTCTCGACATACGTGATAAGTATGCCCATGAAGGCCATGATGCCTATTGTCATGCCAGCGTGCCTGGAATAGGAACTCATTTGCAGACTGGTTATTGCAGGACTCTATTTATCTCTGAGGTTTGAACAGAAGCTACTTTTGGCTCCGGAAATAGGTTGCCTGAACCTGAAATGCAGTTCTTTTCCCGCTGTCAGGTCAGCGGGTTTTCTAGAGCCTGTATGTGCTCCTTATTTCCGCCAACAGCGTCCTGGCCACGCTGAGGAGAATGGCAGCCTTTTTTCCGTCACAGTTCAGCCTCTGCTTGAATTCCTGTTCCGTCATCCTTCCAGAAATGTACTTCTTCATCAGGCCCTCCGTGTTTTCCGGATAAGTTCCAACGGACGAAGCAAAGGAGTTCTCCGCGTTGTTCAACGTAATTCTGATGTCCGGGAAGAGCCTTATGCGCAGGAAAAGCCTGGCCCATCTCCATGTGGCTGAGAAGACTGAGATGGAAAGAAATACACAGAACTGCAGGATCATTGTGAAATAGCCTGAGAAAACAAAGGAATAACCCATTCCGTTCAGGTAATCAAGGAGAATGTAGAGAGGAATAAAAACGACTGCGAAGAGTGATAGGAACGAGAGGGGCAGCACAACGTCAATTGCCTTCCTCGGCCTTGTCAGAATGAGGTGGTTCAGAATTGCAACCCCTCCGAATATGAGAATAAGAAAGTCTGCAAGCAGATACACA
>JBJKSW010000005.1:0-31682 GCA_046703525.1 Thermoplasmataceae archaeon | reverse complement strand
TACAGGAAAGACAAGATCCTTGAAGTTGCCAACGGAGAGGAAGAGGAAAGGCACGAAGGCACCATTTACGACGAAATTTTCAAGCAGATGGAAGAAAACGGCGGAAACTTTTCTGAGTAATCTTGTGCATTTCAGTCAGGAGACTGTTTTCCGTACTTGCTGTTTGAGAATAGCCTGAGCAGGAATTTTTTGGTGAACTGGAGCCAGCCGGGCATGAACCTGAAGAAGAACTCTATCTCCTCGGAGGCCACGCTGCCCGTAAGGCGTATCATTCCAACATAGACAAAAAGGCCCAGTATCATGTAGATGAAAAGCCTGAGTATGTCGTGAACAAGGAATGAGAGTGCTCCGGGAGCCACAGTGAACGGCAGCCTGTAAATGAAGTCATCAAAAACAGAAACAGCAATGTACATCACGATTGCAGAAGCCCAGATCTTGGCGATCCTTCGGACCCTGTGCTCGGAAACTCCGAATTTCTTTGCAAAACTATAGAGGACAGTGAAGTTCACGACATAAACAGATGAATATGCAATGGCAGCGCCCACGAGTTCAAAGCGCGGTATCAGGATGATTGACAGAATGAAATTGGACGCAAGAGTTGAAGTTGATGAAATCACGAAAATCTTTGTGGCACCTATTCCTGCCAGCACCTGCGAAAGAACATTCTGTGTTATGAATACGGCGGATACTGTCAGTATTATTGAGAAAGGGAGTATCGCGCCGGAGTAATCCGGTTTCCCCAGGACAAGGATGACGCCGCCCGATATTGACACTATGAAAAGCGCAATGGGAATATAGATGAATGTCACTATATCAGTGGTCATTCCAACGCCCCGCCTGATTGTCGCCTGGTTCTTCTGTGCAAAATACTGTGATATCTTGGGCAGAAGGATGCTGTTTATGGGGTTTATGAAGAAGGCCACGCTAGTAGCGATAAGGAGCCCGAAGTTGTACACGGCGAGCTCTGTGTTGGGGAGGAAGACTGCCACTGTGAACCTGTCAACGTAGACAGCGCCGAATGTGACAACTGCCGACAGGAACATGGGCAGTGAATAGCCGAACATCCTCTTTGCAAGAGGGACGTCAACGGCGAGCGGAACGTCGAGGCCGGAAAACCTGAACCTGATGCTCCGGATGAGAAGAGTGACATAAATCACTGTGGAGATGGAGTAGCCCACCATCCACCCCATTATGACAAGTGCAGAGGGCACGGACACTATGTTCGAGTATCCGCCGTTCAGGAAAATCCCTGCAGAAACAAGTGATGAAGAGCCGGGAAGTCCAAGAACGTAAATGAGGAGAAGTGAAAATGGAAACCCATAATTCATGACGGCAGCAGACATAGTGGCCAGCCCACTCTGCCTGTACCTCTGCATTCCAAGCAGCATTCCGTTCATGAGGTTGTTTGCAAGGAACAGTGCGCCAACAACAAAGAGTGTGCGTGCAAGATTAAGGAATGCTGTTTTCTGCTGTATGTCGGAAGTGTTGTAGAAATATCCTGCAAAGAGGTCTGAAAAAATGAATATGGATGCTGCGGTGCAGAGTGAGAGTATCAGAACCATTGTGCTTATTGACATAACAGTGGTGAGTGCCGATTTCCGGTCATCCTTGCCCAGGTAGTATGAGATGAAATGCTGCCCCGCATATGACAGCCCCAGCGCAAATATGGTTGCAAAAAGTCCGAACACCGACTGGAAGACAGTTACTGCACTTACCGCCTCTCTGGGTATTGTCTTGACCATGAAAATGTAGAAGAGTGATCCTGCGGCAAGAGTACTGGAAGACCCCAGGTACTGGAAAATCGTGCCTCTTCCAAGTTTCTTCTCTTCCAGATAGCTGTCTTCCCCTTCCAATGTCGCCATTAGAGAAAGCACCGATAAAGAAGTTTGCTGGGAAAAACAAGGCGGATCTGACAAGCCTGCCTGCAGGCGTTCCCGGATTGTTTCCGGCAGATTATGAACTTCTGCACGTGCGTGTGTGGAGTCTCCGAATACGTATGGTTAAAATCCGGGAGCGAAATGCTGGAGCCTCAATGGAAGTGGCGGTGGAGGCGTTTCTTAATGACTGAGCTGCTTCTCGCAGCATCTATTGCGGTGTTCGCAGCCACAATCGCCGCTGTTTTCAGGAGGCCTTTCAACGTGAAGGCCGGCTATGCGGCAGCGGCTGGTGCAGCGGTGATGATGCTGCTGGGCATAACAACCGTAAAGGATGTCGAGACAGTGTGGTATCTCACCTGGAATGCCACATTCACCCTGGTGGCAGTAATAATATCATCCATGATATTTGATGAGGCCGGTTTCTTTGAGTATGCCGCAATACGGATAACCAGAATATCAGGTGGCAGCGGGATGAAGCTGTTCGTTCTCCTGATTCTGCTCTCAGCCGGTATTTCGGCCGTCTTTTCAAATGACGGCGCCATACTTGTCATGACTCCCATTGTGTATTCTGTTCTGGTTCGCATGGGAATCGAAAAGAAATTCGCCATTGCATTCATAATGGGAACAGGAATGATTGCGGACACAGCAAGCCTCCCTCTGACTGTGAGCAACCTTACAAACATCCTCACAGCCAATTATTTCGGAATACATTTCCTGGCTTATGCAGCTGTCATGGCCATTCCTGAAGCAGTCTCGGTTGGATCCACCGCCCTGCTTCTCACGCTGTTTTACAGGAAGAGCATCGGGAAAAATGGGTACAGGAGCCTGAATGCAGGATCAGTCCCCATAAGGGATCACATGATTTACAGGCTGGCACTTCCATTCATCTCTGTACTGATAATTCTCTATTCGGTTGGTAGCCTTTATGGCATTCCTGTTTCATTTTTCGCCATCCCTGCGGTGGCCGTGCTAGCTGCCCTGACATTCCACAGAAAGAAGATAGACATGGCCGGAATCGTGAAGAGAGCGCCATGGCAGATCGTCATTTTCTCTCTTGGAATGTACATAATTGTTTTTGGCCTGGGAAGGGAGGGAATTACAGGCATGGTAACATCCGCGCTGACGTATTTCTCTGGTTTCCCGGGGCCGGCATCCTATCTTGCTTCCGGTTTCATGCTGGCCGCAATGTCTGCTGTAATGAACAACCTACCATCAGTGATGATTGGAAACCTTGCCATATCTGGGGTTTCCGGGCACGGCATGCTTCCTTTCGTCAATGTAATAGCAAACAACATAGGCCCCAAGTTCACCACAGTCGGTTCGCTCGCAACACTCCTCTGGCTGAATACTCTTGAGAGAAAGGGGTTTTCAGAGATCACGACCCTCTATTACATGAAGGTGGGTGCATCCATAGCACTTCCCGTCCTCGCACTGGCGCTGCTGGCATTATGGGCAGTTGCATGAACATGGATGATGGCGGTCAGCGCTGAACGAAGCCTATGGACAATGTATATAACGGTTAGATGTTTCACCTGAACTGTTCCGTTTTGAGTCAAACAGTAATAATTGCAGAGAAAGCCGATGCGGGAAGAAGGATTGCCTATTTCCTCTCTGACGGGAAGGCCAAGCAGAAGAGGCAGAAGGGCATCAGCTATTATGAATTCCAGGCCGGAGAGATGAAGTACATACTTATTTCACTGAGCGGCCACATTGTGGAAATAGACTTTCCTGACACCTACAAGAACTGGGAGAAGACGGACCTGAAAAGCCTTGTTGATGCGGAAATTCTGAAGAAGGTAAAGAACAGGAAAGCAGCTGGTGAAATACTGTCCGTTGGAAAACAGGGGGACAGGTACATACTTGCAACCGACTACGACAGGGAGGGTGAACTCATAGGTGTAGAAGCCCTTGAGGTCGCAGATGTAGGAAAGGAAAAGCACAGGGCGGAGATCAAGAGGGCAAAGTTCAGCGCACTCACCAAGGACGAGATAGTGACGTCGTTCGACAACCTCATAGACGTGGATTACAATCTTGCAGACTCTGCATATGCAAGGGAAATAATTGATCTTGTATGGGGTGCAGTTCTTACAAGGTTTTTTTCACTTTCAGCCCACAGGTACGGCAAGGATTTCCTGTCTGCAGGCAGGGTCCAGACACCGACGCTGGCACTTGTTGTCGAAAGGGAGGAGGAGATCCGGAATTTTAAGCCCGAGACTTACTACAGGCTGACTGTCACTTTTGAAAAGGGCGGCAAATTCAAGGGTTCGTATGAAGGCGGGAACCTCTTCTCAAAGAAGGAGGCAGAGGAGCTGTTTTCTAAACTGAAGGATGACAGGGGAAAGGTAATTGACTATTCCATGTCCGAAGAGAGGATATACAGGCCCCCGCCGTTCAACACGACCGAGTTTCTCAGGGAGGCTTCAAGAATAGGCGTTTCGCCGTCCAAGGCCATGAAGGTTGCGGAATCCCTCTACACCAGAGGGCTCATAAGCTATCCCAGAACTGACAATACTGTTTACCAGAGATCAATTTCATTGAAGGGAGTGCTGAACAAGCTGAAATCTTCCCAGTTCAGGGAGGACGTGGAGAAGGTTCTTGCGCTGGGGACAATAAGGCCTTCCAGGGGTAAGACACAGGCCACAGACCATCCTCCCATATACCCTGTTTCTGCGCCAAAGGAAAACCTCACCGGAGATTTCGCAAAGATTTATGAGCTCGTAGTCAGGCGTTTCCTTGCTACGCTTTACGTTGAGGGAAAGCGGGAAAAGAGGGTTGCAAAGATACAGGTCAACGGCCTCAACTTCCTCACAGAGGGTTCAAGGGTGACAGACCGCGGCTGGCTGGACCTCTACCCGTACAGGAGAGTGCAGGAATCATACCATCCGGATCTGGAAGCAGGAGAAATTGTCAGTGTGGCTGAGAAGAACCTTGATGAGGACCAGACAAAGCCGCCGCCGAGGTATGACATGTCATCACTGCTGAAGCTCATGGAAGACCTGATGCTCGGAACAAAGAGCACCCGGCACGACATTATAGAGAAACTTCAGACAAGAGGGTTCATAGAGGGCAACCCCGTGAAGGCAACACCCCTAGGCATAGGCTTCATTAGGGCTGTGAAGCTTGTTGATTCCAGGATATCGGAGCCGGAAATGACAGCCAAACTCGAGGAGGACATGGAAAGCATAACGAGAGGCGACGTCACGAGGGAAGACGTTGTTGGCGAATCCAGGGAGATGCTCAAATCAGTTCTTCTTCAGCTCAAGCAGAAAGAGAGTGAAGTGTTTGACAGTATCAAGTCTGCACTGGAAACGGGAGAGCCCATAGGAAAATGCCCGGAGCACGGAACAGACATAGTTCTTTCCAAGGACAGGTCTGCTTCAAGGATCAGATGCCTGACAGAGGGATGCAGGATCGATTTCCAGAGCAGGGACAGGGGTAAAATAGAACTGCTTGAGGAGCAGTGCCCGGAGTGCGGGTCGCCAATGCTGAAAGTCATCAGGAGAGGGCAGTCCCCGCAGAAGAAATGCATCGATCCCGGTTGCAAGTACAATGCAGACATAAGCAGCTTCGGTATCTGCCCCAAGGATGGGGGCACGCTGGTCATGAGGCAGTCAAGGTACGGAAAGCGTTTCCTGGGTTGTGCGAACTACCCCAACTGCGACAGGACTTACCCGCTTCCGCAGATGGGTACCGTTACCCCGGCAGGGGAAAACTGCCCTGTGTGCACTGCACCGCTGATTGTCTCAAAGAGGAAGGGCAGGACATGGAAATTCTGCCCGGACATGGGCTGCGAGTACAACAAGAAAGACAGGAAGGAAACTGAAAATGTCGGCAAAAGATCTGCTACCTGAGTTTTCAAGCCTGTTTCTCTTCGCAGCAGCTTCACTGTTTGCCGTCTTCATTTCATATTATCTTCAGCTCATAGGGCAGGCCCCTTCTTCATCAAGCGGTTCCACGGGATTGTATTCCATTCTCCTCTACATTGTTGTGACAATAATTTTCAGCTTCGTTGTCATTTATCTCACGAGGAAGAAGAAGCTGCACGTCATCAAGATCGTATTCCTCTTCCTGACAGCTTACATAATATTCTATGTGTCCCTGATAATAGGGGATGCATTCTATTCAGCCGTATACATGGTGTACTACCCTCTTGGCCCAGATCTCCTGAACACGGCTGTAACGCTTGCAAATTATGATTTCTACATAATATGGATAGGCACTCCGGCTGTACTCATGTATTACCTAATACAGAGAAATGAGTGGTACATAACAAACATTGCAGGGTTCCTCATGAGTGCGGGTCTTGCATCCCTGTGGGGACTTCTGCTGAATGTATGGTACGCGGTGGCCCTGCTTGTCATATTCGCTGTTTACGACTACATCTCGGTTTACAGGACAAAGCACATGATAAGCCTGGCAAAAGCAGCCGTGGACGAGAAGCTGCCCATGCTGTTTGTTTTCCCCGGTTCCAGGGGTTTCACCATGAAGGATGTGTCATGGGATAACAGGTCGGATGAGGGCGTCATGATGCTCGGATTCGGAGATGTAGCGCTCCCCAGCATACTTGTTGCCTCATCTGCAATTTATGGAATGGCCACTTCCCTGGCATTCGTATTCTTTCCACTGATCGGAGGAATTGCCGGAATGAGCGCCCTCCTTTTCCTCGGTGTCAAGAAGCCGGCACCCGGGCTTCCTTTCATAAATGCAGGAACAATACTGGGCTTTCTCGCAGCATTCCTGATTTTCGGATGAAACAGCCTGGCTTCAGTGCTTGAAAATAATCAGTGCCTGAATACCCTCTTGCCTGTGAAATAGAGGCTTATTCCTTTCTTTTCAGATTCGGCAATCACTTCCTCGTCACGAATTGATCCTCCGGGCTCAACAACGGCCGATATGCCGTGTTCAGACGCCAGCGTTATGCTGTCGCTGAAAGGGAAGTACCCGTCTGACGCTGCAACTGCACCCTTCGACTCTTCGCCTGCCAGGTCCAGTGCAATTTTCATTGCCCTCACTCTTGAGGTCTGGCCGGCTCCGATTCCAAGCGTCGTGCCATTCCTGGCCAGAACAACAGAATTGCTCTTGCAGTATGCCGAGACCTTCCAGGCGAATTCCATGTCCCTGAGCTGCTGGGGTGTGGCTTTATGGGAAGTCACAGGTTTTGACTCCCCGAATGAAGTGTCCATGTAATCCTGCATGAGGTAACCACCGGATATGCTCCTGAGTTCTGTTCTGTCCGTATAATCTACGGGTGCCCTCAGAATCCTCAGGTTCTTCTTTTTCTTCCGGAGAGTGTGGAAAGATTCGCCTTCATAAGCCGGAGCAATCACGACCTCAATGTAATGGGAAAGCATTTCTTCTGCTGTCCTGTCGTCCAGGGGCCTGTTGAATGCGACCACAGATCCGTAAGCGGATTCTGAATCCGCATTGTATGCCCTTGTGAATGCGTCTGTGATATTCTCTGCAACCGAAGCGCCGCATGGTGTCAGGTGCTTCACGATTACACAGGCCGGTTCCTCAAACTCAAGAACTGTCCTGTAAGCGGCATCAGCATCGAGGTAGTTGTTGTATGAGAGATCCTTTCCGCTCATCTTGAATGCTGAAGCAATACCTGTAACGTTATGTGCAGTGTAGAGAGAAGCGTTCTGGCCGGGATTTTCACCATACCTGAGTTTCTTTGAGAAGTCGAGTGGTATGAAAAGGTCGTGGTCGCTTTCCGGTTCCAGGAGCCTGGACAGGCTCGAATAGATCGTGCAGTCATACTCGGCCATTCTTGAAAATGCCTTGAGTGCAAGTTTCTGGCGTGTCTTTTCAGAAATTGAGCCCGATTTCTGGACCTCCTCCGCAACTGCATCGTAGTCTGATGGATCTGAAAGGACAGCCACGTGGCTGTGGTTCTTTGCGGCAGCCCTCACCAGGGAGACGCCGCCTATATCAATGTTTTCCACCATCTTATCCATATCAGAGCCGGATGCCACTTTATGGAAAGGATACAGATTGGATATTACAAGATCGAAGTGCGGATAGTTTTCCTTCGCCAGTTCATCGTTGTCTTCAGCCGTCCTTCTGGAAAGGATGCCTGCAAATATTGCAGGATGGAGTGTTTTCACCCTCCCTCCAAGCAGTGCATCTATACCGGTGAGTTCGGAAGTGCTGACTGATTTCAGGCCGGCTTCATTGAGAAACTTGTTTGTTCTGCCTGTTGCATAGATAACGTCAGTGTGATCCCGTATTCTCTTAAGGAATTCTGCAAGCCCTGTCTTGTCGTCCACGCTGGCAAGGATGTTCATGCATTGAAATTTGGTCGGTCTTTATATTGTTTTCATTTTGTAAATATTACTATTAATAATATTATTTCCGGAATCAGTAATTTATCAGAACCTGTTACAAAACGTTTAATACGGCAGGTATATAAACCCGGAGAGTAAAAATGAGCAGAAACATTTCAGTTGAAGCGATAAACCAGACTCCTACATATGAGAAGGAGGTTGAGATTGTTGAGCGAAAGGGAATTGGCCATCCGGACAGTGTTTCGGACGGAATAGCTGAGGCTGTCAGCAGAAGCCTGAGCAAATATTATCTGCAGGAATACGGAAGGATACTGCATCACAATACAGACCAGATGGAAATAGTCGGGGGACAGTCTGCGCCTGCCTTCGGAGGAGGCAAAGTGCTGGAGCCCTGCTACATTCTACTGAGCGGAAGGGCCACAACCAGCGTTAACGGGGACAGAATTCCATTCAAGTCCATCGCAATAAAGGCAGCAAAAGACTACCTCAGGGAGAACTTCAAGCACCTTGACCTTGATTCAGACGTGATGATCGATTCAAGGATAGGGCATGGTTCTGTTGACCTCAGGGGGCTTTACGACACAAGGAAGCTGAAGGCGAACGACACATCGTTCGGAGTCGGCTTTGCACCGTTCACGGACACAGAGAGGCTTGTTCTTGATACGGAAAGGTACATAAACGGGGCGCTCAAGCAGAAACTCCCGGCCGTGGGATACGATGTGAAGGTCATGGGATTCAGGCAGAAGAACACAATCAACCTCACTGTGGCCGCAGCATTCGTCGACAAGTTCGTGAAAGACAAACAGGAATACTTCTCTGTCAGGGAAGAGCTCAGGGACATTCTCCTTGACAACGCATCCAAGAAGACGGACAGGGAAGTCCAGGTGTTCATCAACACGGGAGACCTTGAAGAGGACAATGTGGAGTACCTCACAGTAACGGGGCTGTCAATGGAGAACGGGGACGACGGATCCGTTGGAAGGGGAAACAGGGTCAACGGCATTATAACGCCTTTCAAGGCCATGAGCATGGAAGCAGCTGCCGGCAAGAATCCTGTTACTCACGTAGGAAAACTCTACAACGTCCTTGCGAACATGATAGCAGACCAGATAGTGAAGGAAAGCGGCGGAGACGTTAAGGAATCATTCGTAAGGATTGTTTCACAGATAGGCAGGCTGATAAGCGATCCTCACGTGGCAAGCCTTCAGGTCATATACGCGGACGGAGTCGATCCATCAAAGCACAAGAACAACATTGAAAGGATCGCGGATGAACGCCTTGAACACGTCTCTGACCTGACACAGATGTTCGTTGACGGAAAACTTTCCGTCTTCTGATTTTTTTTACTTTTTTCCAATCCTTTTTTTCTATTCTTTCTGAACCATTGAAGCTGAGTTGCAGTGCAGTTTTTCGACAAAGTAAATTAACAATATTCATCTAACCTCCTGTACACAATGAAGAAGAGCAGGCTTTTCTCAGCTATCCTGATTATTGCAGGAGCAACATTGCTTCTGTTTTCGTACTCTGAGACGGGAGCACTGACCGTTGCCCCGGGAATTGATACACACACTGCGGGAAGCGGGCTTATCCTCTACACTTCAAACGTATCAATGCAGAAAACGTCTGTGCTGAACGTCATAAATGTGAGCGGAAACTACGCCCTTGTTTCGGAGTCCGATTATTCACTTGCAATATCCGGCAATATCAGCGAATATGCTGTTGCTCCCGCCAATGCCACAGGAAGCAACTCCTGGAACCTGACATATTACGGCATATCCGGAAAGTATGTGTTCATAGACTATTCCGGGCACAATTCCAAGCCACTCCTGATCATGAGCACTAATGCGCCCCTTTCATCTGTTGCGGGCCTCCTCATGGTGTTAGCCATAATAATGGTCATCGGTGGCGCACTCGTTTATCCTTACAGGGGCAGCATAGAAGATACAGCCGCTGTTGCGGAAGAGAGCGGACATGAGCAATGATGAAGCTAAACACGCAAGGTTCTTCGGTAGGGTCCAGGGCATAAATTTCAGAAGAAATGTCTTCAGGAAAGCAGTGGAACTTGGGTTGAGGGGGTGGGTCACCAACCTTCCGGACGGTTCTGTGGAGGCATTATTCATAGGTTCAGCTAATGCTGTTTCAGCCATTGTCACATACTGCCTGAATGATGTGCCGATGGCAAGGATTGACAGCCACTCTGTTGTGGACGGAAAGGACGACGGCTCTGACACTTTCAGGATCTTATGAAACGCTGTACATATCGAATTTCCAGCCCAGTTTTTCAAGCTCCCTGGCGAGTTCCGACGCGTGCTCGTCCCCTCTCACGTTCACCGTGAATGTGACACTCTGGTAACCGACAGGTGTGTCTTCCTTCAGGTTATCGACTTCAGCATGGTAGATGTTTGCGCCGACACCTGATATTGCACCGGCGATCCTGTGCAGTGTTCCGGGCCTGTCAGGTATCTTGAACCCTATTCTCACCAGGGTGCCCTCTATCTCCATTGACTTGTAGATTATCTTTGACAGGACGAGCATGTTTGCATTTCCACCAGACAGGACTATCACTGTTTTCTTGTTCCTTACATCTATTTTTCCGGAGATGACGGCGGCAAATGCGGCCGCTCCTGCAGGCTCAACCAGCATCTTGTTCCTTTCAAGGATCCTGAAGAGGGCAAGTGCAATGCTCTCCTCGTCAACCGTTACAATAGAATCAACGTATTTCTTTGCTATCTCCAGGTTGAGCGTTCCCGGATAGCTTATTGCAATACCGTCCGCAATGGTAGTTCCAGTAACATGAGAGCTTATTTCGCCGCTTTCCATGGAGTGCCGGAACGAGTCGCAGAGTTCAGACTGGACCCCTATTATTGAGACTTCCGGCCTGACACTCTTCGCTGCAATCGCAATTCCGGAGATCAATCCTCCCCCGCCAACAGGCACAATTATCTGGTCCGCGTCCGGAAGCTCTTCCAGTATCTCAAGGCCGATTGTTCCCTGTCCTGCGATCACGAACCTGTCGTTGAAGCCCTCGATGAAAGTCCTGCCCTCCTCACCCGCGAGCCTGAGGGCCTCCTGCCTTGCCTCGTTGTAATCCTTTCCGTGCAGGACAATGTGCGCACCATAGTTTTCCACGGCGTTTATTTTGGCGGGCGTCGTATACTCCGGCATTACTATCTTTACGTCAACTCCCGTCATTCCTGCGGCTGATGCAACTCCCTGCGCATGATTTCCTGCGCTTGCTGTGATGACTCCCCTGCCCTTTTCGCTTTCCGAAAGGGAGTTGAGCTTCACGAGAGCGCCTCTTATCTTGAATGAGCCTGTCTTCTGCAGGTTCTCAGGCTTGAACCATATTCCGGACGAATACAGCCTGCTGAATGTCTCTGAATAATCAAGGTGTGTCCTGTTTATGTTTCCCCTTATGAGCTTCTCTGCAGCCCTTATTTCCTCCGGAGACGGGATTCCAGGATCGTTTGAATCCATGAGCTTGTATGACGGCATGCACTTTAAGGCATGTTCTGTCAAACAACTTTATGTTATCATGACATGTGCAGGCATGAACATTGGAATTCTTCCTCTGGGCAATCACGCCAGGAACAGGATCATACCCAATATTCCAGGAACTGATTTCAAGGTTGCATCAATCTACAGCAGAAGCCTGGAAAAGATACAGAAAGTTTCTGAAGAACTGGGTGCCTCCGCTTTCGATGATATGGACAGTTTCTTTGATTCCGGCCTTGATGCCGTTTACATTTCATCACCAAACTCACTTCACTACCCGCATGCCAGAAAGGCACTGGAAAGCGGAAAACACGTGCTTCTGGAGAAGCAGATGACTCTTACAGTATCAGACGCTGAAGAACTCACAAACCTTGCTGAGAAGTACGGATTGACACTCGACATAGGATTTCACCTGAGGTTCCATCCGGCAATAGCAGAGGTCAGAAAACTGATTGAGGATGACGGGATTGGAGACATACTTCAGGTATCAGGAAGATGGAGCGGAAGGTCCTCGTCAAGGGCAGCAGACCCAAGCAGAAGCTGGTGGGAAGACCCTGAAATGGTCGGGGGCGGATCGGTCATGGGCACTGGAGTTCATGTGGTGGACACAATAAAACACCTGTGCGGAGGCTTGCCGACCGGTGTAGCAGGTTGGAGATCACCAGGAAGCAGCGTCATAGACGATTCCTTCTTCCTGAACCTGTTTTACAGCGATAAGGTTGCTTCTGTGCTGTCGTCGAGGAAGACAGACGTTCCGGACAATTCACTCAGGATACTTGGATCATCAGGCTACATTGAAGTAACCGGCTTCTTCAGCACTGAGATCAATTCTGAACTCTTCCTGAATGGAGAGCAGAAACAGACTTTCGGAGGCGGAAACATGTACCATTCTGAACTGAAGGCTTTCAGGGATTCCATAAACGGCCAGAAAACAGATATTGCAACCGCCAAGGACGGCGTTGATGTTGTGAGGATATTGAACGCAGCCGTGAAGTCCATTGAATCCGGCACTGTGGTTGACCCCGCTAAACTGGAGTAAATACCTCACCCTTCATCTGGCCCGTTCATGCAGCGGACGTCATGACCTTTCGATTGAGGCCCAGTGGTGCGCATATTCGTTGTTATCGAACAGGATATGCTGCAGCATCCATGGTAGATGTGTCTTTCCCGGAGGCACTGGCAAAGGTTCCGGACATATCTTAAGATGAGCTGCTGAAGGAAGCTGAAAAAGAAAAAAAAGGTCAGGCGTGAGGCACTGCCTTCATTTCGCCTGTTATCTCCTCAAGGTCTCTTCTCTTTGTTTCAGGCAGCGTGAACAGAGTCAGGCAGAAGCCCAGAGCTGAGAGGCCCGCCAGCACAAAGAAAAGGCCTGATTCCCCTATTGCGGTCATCATGACCACGTTGAGAATAGTGCCCAGGAACGCACCTATTTTTCCGCCGGAAGCGGAAAGCCCTGTCCCCATTCCTCTTGCGGCAGTGGGGAAGACTTCAGGAGGATAAACGAATGTTGTGATATTTGGCCCGAATTCTATGAAGAAATAACTGAGACCGTATACCAGGAGAAATTGAACAACAAACTCCGGGCTGAGCAGGTATGAGAACATTCCAAGAACAAGGAAGCTCAGGGTCATTGCCAGGAACCCGACCAGCTGTATGGGCTTCCTGCCGATCCTGTCGAGTGTAAGTGTTGCAATCCAGTATCCTGGAAATGCTGCGAAACCGAATATCATACCGGTGTACTCTGTCGTAAGTGTGAGGTTGTGGAGAGCGGACACGCCTGATGGAACAAGGCCGTGAAGCATTGTGTTTGACATTATTGAATTACCGTACAGCGCCCAGTCCATGAGGAACCAGGAGCCGGCCGTGCCGATCAGTGTGATCAGGAATTTCCTGTTAGTGAAAAGTGCATACCATGGCATCTTTTCAGACGCCTGCTCCGGAACCATTTCCACATTTTCTCCTGACACTTTCATCCAGCTTTCCGAAGCTTTCTTTGCATCCCCTTTGACCAGAAGAGAATACTTTGGTGTTTCCGGAAGCTTCCTCCTCCAGTATATGACAGCCATTGCCGGGACTGCCCCGATAGCCAGCAGAAGTTTCCAGACAAGAGCCAGCGGTATGCCGGAATATATCAGTCCCAGCGTAAGCACAGGGCCGGCAACAAGGCCGATTGACTGCATGGAGAATACCATTCCGACCAGCTTGCCCCTGCTGTTGGTGTTAGAGTATTCTGTCATTATTGTGGAACTTATTGCATAATCTCCGCCGATGCCGATCCCAAGGAGGAACCTCCAGGCAATCAGGCCTATCACACTGTTGGTTGGAGTGAGGAATGCACTTCCGAGTGCACCTCCAATAAGAAGGATGAGATTGAAGCCGTACACAGATTTTCTCCCGAACCTGTCCAGGAGGATGCCGAATACGGATGCACCTATCACTGCGGAAAGAAGAGCAGTTGACTTTATGAGTGCATTCTGGGCGGTGGTCAGTGCATTCCATCCTGCAAGGGGGAGAAGATTTACGGCAATTCCAATGATAAAGAGATCATACGCATCCGTGAAAAAACCCATTCCGGAAATCAGCCAGGTCTTGTAGTGGAAGCCTCTCAGCTTACTTCCGTTGATTCTCCCTATGATATTCTGACTGCTGTCATCCATAGCGATATCCTTAGGTAACAATATAGCACTAAATTCCATAAATATTCACTCAATAGACTATATATTCTATATATACAGTGTGAACTTATAGACAGTACCACTCCTGAAGTAATGGCTTCCGCACTTGTGTAATCTTTATCTGAAGCGAGTTTATGACGTGTTAAATTGTATTACTGGGGTCTTCTTTCATTCATTCAGAGCGATGTCCCGACTGACCTGCTTCTGTACAGAGAAAGGTCAACTCTCCTCATACCCGACTCCGGGGAGGAGAACAGGTTTGTGGTCCAGTCGATTCACGGTACTATACAATACCTTATCGGCAGTACGTCCGAAGGTCAGTATAACCTCATGAAGTCTTTTTTCGAGAGAGTCTACGATTGCTCCGTGAACAGGTGCGAACCACCGGACAGGATGGCGGGAGGCAGAGTGCTGCTGAATTCCTGGAGGAACAGAAGGAGGCGTGATTTTTATTATCCATCGTTCATCAGGAACATGATAAACCTGCCGGACATGGCATCAGGACTTGAATTCCAGTACCAGGTTGTCATCAGATCTTCAGAAGGGGTGTTCCGGAAGAGAAAGTTTTCCTTTGCCATCCTTTTCGGGTACTCGGGAAGTTCTGAATCAATAAAGGCAGCTGAAGTGTCAATGGCAGATGAAATAAGAAGGCTGAGAAAGAGGTTCAGATGGAAACTCGTCAGGAAGAGGAACAATGGCAGGCTCAGCGCATTCTCTATGACAGATCCCTTCAGCCTTTCCACGTTTGTGCGTGTTCCGGCTGCAGAGGATCGGGGATGAACAATGGAAAAAGGAAAAACGGGAGGAAAAGGGAAACAAGCGGCAGAAGAGCCACTGGCCGGATCCTTTCGTGCGGATGCAAAGTTCATCACCGACTCTATAGAGGGGATTCTGAGCTCTGATGGCCTGCCCGGGAAAAAGAAGAAGGTGCTTGATTTCAGAAGAAATGCGGAAAAAGGCCCGGAACCGTCCCCAGGAAGCACAGTTTCATTCATTCGCTCCTCGTTTTATCCACAGCTGGATCAGATGTCTGAATCCCTGACGGCACAGCGCCTTGATTACTATGCAAGAAGGCTCCTGAAATCGGTTGACGGAAAAAGAACGTCGGCGTACAGCGACATAAACCTGAGGAGGTGGAGAGACTACTCCCACATAAGGACTGATTCCCTCTGGCAGTTCGAAAGGAGGGGAAAAGGAGAGGGCCAGGACGCTTCATACTGGGGGAACTTCATTCCTGAGATCCCACAGCAGATGATCGAGAGGTACACCAGGAAGGGTGAATGGGTTCTCGACCCTTTCATCGGCAGCGGAACCACAGTGGTTGAGAGCGTGAAGCTTGGAAGGAACTGCATAGGTCTGGACATAAATGAAAATGCAGTCAACCTTGTCAGGGAAAAGCTGGCGAGGCTCAGGAACACGGAAGGCGTTTCAACCGCCATAATAAGGCATGATTCAAGGTCGATCAGCAGGGAACTTCTTCAGAGGGAGGCAGGTGTAGGCAGTGTGCAGCTGGCCATACTGCATCCCCCGTATTTCGACGTCGTCAAGTTCTCTGGAAAGAAAGGTGACCTGTCTGCAGCCGGGTCTGTGGATCAGTTCCTAAGCATGTTCAGCGAAGTCATGGCCGGCGTGGACAGTGTTCTTGACAGAGGCAGGTACCTGTGCATAGTCATAGGTGACAAGTATGACCACGGTGACCTGATTCCGCTCTCGCACATGGTGTCCGGCATAGCACTGAAGCATGGCTACACATTCAAGGGGATAGTTGTGAAGAACATAGAAAAAACAAAGGGCAAGAGAGGAAGCGAGATGCTCTGGAGATACAGGGCTCTGGCAGGAGGGTTCTACGTTTTCAAGCATGAATACATACTTGTGTTCAGGAGGCCATGAATGCCGCACATGAGGTTGCCTGAAAGAGACAGAATGCTGGACTGGATCATAACAAACACGCCATCGTGCAGAATGAACCTTTCACTGAGCGCGCTGCCGTTTCCGGACCTGGCTGAAGCTGGCATTGAGACTTCCTTCCGGGAATTCAGAAGGGAGGCGGATGGTGTTTTCAGCCGCTTCAGGGAATCGGTGGCAAGATTCATGAGCGTGGATCAGGAAAAGGTGCTTCCGCTTGGATCCGCATCTCAGGCAATCTATGTCGCATCCACTTACCTCAGCAGCCTGTATGATGAAGTTACAGTGCCTGTTCCGGAGTATGAGCCAATAATGTCCGTGCCGGCAGCTGTTGGCATGAAAACGGAGTTTCTTGACATCCACAAAGCCCCTGATTCAATGGCCGGGGCTGTAGCCTGCAGTGCGCCCAATAACCCGACAGGAACAATGCCGCCCTGGCTGGAGTCCTTTGCTGGCAGGTCAACCGGTATGATCTTCGCAGACGAGACCTTCCTGCCCTTCTCAGAGAACTTCAGGACGCTTTACTCCGGAAACAGGAACATAATATGTTCAGGAACGACCACCAAGTACTTCGGGCTCGGAGACTTCAAGGCCGGCTGGTTTGTTGCGAATGAAGACGTGATAGAAAAACTGGAGAGGATTTTCTATACTGTTGCACCCGGCATAAGCAGGTATTCGCTCTGGATCAGCTCACAGGCAATGGAATCCGCTGGATACTTCAGGAAAAGGGCATCCGAAGTCATGACCGAGAATCTGGAGATGGTTGATGAATTCGTTTCTGGCACTTCCGGACTCTCATGGGAAAGACCTGATTCTGCACCCTACGGCTTTGTGAAGTTCGGCGAATCCGGATCAGAAGCACTGTGCAGGAATGTTCTTGAAAAAACAGGAATTCTGCTTGTACCCGGGAGTTTCCTTGGCAACGATGGCGGCTTCAGGCTATGCTTCACATCGGGCAGGGAAGAACTTGAAGCTGCCCTGAAAAAGCTTGGAGATTTCCTGTCGGGCTGACCCGATCATTCCTTTCTTGCAACTTTCAGCTTGAGTCCCTCGACTCCTGTTATCATGACTTCATCGCCTTCCTTTATTCCGGGAACTCCGTCATTCTCTGACACCCATATCTGGCCCTGCACAGTCACCTCAAGGATTTCGTCCCTCACCCTTCTGACTATGCCAATCCTCCCTATGAGCGCCTCCATGCCTGCATATGGTTTTCTGCCGAAAGGATAGCGGGTGAGGAACCTGCCGAACCATGCTCCGAAAAGAAAGAAGGCCATGGCCAGGAGTATCACCAGGATGTCAAAATAATCGGTTGGAATGTTCATGCAGGCTCGTGTATCCTGAATTGGCTAATATGTTTGCTGCACGCTCATAAGAAATGGGTGGTTTCACTCCTCTTTCTCAATCCCGTCAGGGCCGACAGTGTATTTCCTGTTTACCCTGAAAGGCTTGAACATCTTTCCGCCACCGTGGTAGAACTTCGAGAAGAATTCGACGTAAATGAGCCTCGCCCCCTGTATTCCTGGCTCGAATATGGCTATCACAAGGTTGAATATCTGCCCCAGCACGAGAATCAGTATGTCCAGGGCAATCATGGCGGGAGAGTTTGGAAGGCCCTGGCTTATGGGCAGGTCGACTATGAAGGCAAGTATAACTGATGCAAGAAGGACGCCCACTATCCTCGTGTATGAGAGTATGTGAGATATCATGGTCGGAAGCTCTATTCCGGATTGTCCGCCCTCTGTCAGCAGTATGAGCACAACGCCGGCTATGACCATTCCCAGGGACACAAGAGAGAGGGGGCTTGAGGCGTTTAACGCGAAGGTCCTGTGAAGAACATTAAGGCCGAGTACCACTATTCCGACTGCAAACAGGAGCCAGCCGAACTTGCCGGCAGCGTGTTTCCTGTTTCCGGCTGAGAGGTTGTCAAATATGCCGAGCACGAGGCCGAACCCGACCATGGCTATTCCAACGTATCCTGAGAACAGGAGCAGCTTGGGAACGTTCTCCTGGACATTGTATCCGTTGAATCCGAAAAGCATGTGGAGGACCTGGAAACCGAAGAAATTGTCGAAGAACAGGCCGACCGCTATTGCGAGAATGCCTGAAGGTATCAGCGTCTTTGCCAGCACAAGAAGAGGGCCCGGGCCGAAAATCTTTGTAACGAAGCCAGAGAGCTTCTTTGGCAGGTGGCTGACTCTCGGCGGATGCTCAATCCTTCTCTTGAGCCACAGTGCCGCCAGCAGTATCGTGAGGCCGTATCCCCAGTCGCCAACCATTATTGCGAAGAATATCGGGAATACAATTGCAAATATGAGTGTCGGATCAAACTCCGATTCCTTCGGGAGAGAATAGAACCTTATGAAAAACTCGAAGAAACGCATCATTCTGGGATTCTCCAGAACTGTCGGAGGATCCTCCTTCGTTTCTACTTCGGACAGGATTACCCTGTTGTCTGATACTTTCTCAAGTGCCTTCTTCAGCTTCGGGATGTTTTTCTCAGACACCCACCCCTCCAGAGCGAATGCGTCCGCAGACCTTGGAAGCTTTTCAGATATGTCTGCTCCGGCAGTCTCGATCTCCAGCTGTTCCCTTATCTGGGCTATCGTGGAATAGTATGACTGTGACATGGCAAGGAGCTGTGCCCTGATCTCTGTCAGCTCATCCTTTTTCTCCTTGAGCACTTCCTCCAGTGACTTCAGGTATTCAGACGGCTTCTTTGTAGTCTCGGGAATGTGCCTCAGTGTGAACTTGTTGTTTGTGGCTATTCTCGCAAGGTCCTTGTCCTCCTCGCGCCTTATTGTGATGACGTATTCGCCCAGCGGAAGTGGAATGACAACAGAATCCTTGAGTTCAGCTTTCACTGCCTCCTGGATCTGCTCTCCGGGCCCTGCAACGTATGATTTGATCATGGAAGAATTGTATATTGACAGGTCATAGTCCACTGTGGCTATGGGGCGAACGGTCTGTATCCTGTTCTCTATGTCCCTTATGTCTGTCAGGAAATCCTCTTCCCTCCTCTTGAGGCCTCTCAGCTCATCGCCGATCCTGATTGAGTCTGCGGCTGAGAGGAGTTCCCCGTCTGAGCTGAACTTCCTCTTCTCCTTCACAGGAACAGGCGGAAGAAGGGACTCGTAGCTCCTGAATGTCTGAAGCACCCTGTTAAGCTGTTCAAGCCTGCTCGATGGCTTCTGCGTTCCGATCTCCTTTGCCAGGCCCGGATCAACCTGCTCTATCTGCATAACGCCATAGTTGTGTATGACAGACACTATGGCATCCCTCCTCGAATTGGAGCCGAATATCCTGATCCTCTTCATCCTGTTCGGTTTAAGAGCCATTTTCTCATGCTTCCAGGTATTCTCTCAGAACTTTCTTTACAAGATCCTTCAGGTCTTCCTCTGACAGCTTCAACTTTATTGCGTCCGCTTTTGATTCAGCTTCCTTGAGCTTTTCCTGCCTGAGCTTCTCCATTTTTGAGGATATTTCCGCAATGCTGCTGTTGTGTGAATCCTGCAGTTTCTTCCTTGTTTCCTGTATGTCTGACTCATTCTTCTTCAGCAGTGCTTCCAGCTCGGCCTTTAGCCTGTTCCTCAGCTCTTCCGTTAGCTTGTCTTCCTGGTCTTCCTTTTCGCGTATCTTCTTAATTATTTCAAGATCATTTTCCATTCAGACACCGACCTTAACTATCAGTAGTATGAGGCATATCCCCAGTGCAACCCTGAGCAGCCTGCTGAACCTTATGATTCTGTAGAATGACCTGAGGTTTCTGTTGGATCTTATTTCCTCCATGGTTACCGGCCTCGGCTGCCTCGCGTACCTGTTCTGGAACTTCAAGCCGGCACCTCTTTTTCGGCTGCCTTTCTCTCCATGTTCTTCTTCACGGCCTTGAGTGTGGTGAACGTTTCCCTCTCCATCTCATCGAGGCGCATCCGTATGTATTTTACGTTGTCTTCCAGCCTGGGCACAAGAACATTCTCGATGGCGTTGGACCGCCTCTTCGTCTTGTCAATTTCCTTACGGAGCCTCCTCATTGAATTCTCCTTTTCGGCCACGTCCAGAAGGAGGTGGAAAAGGTTCTGGAATTTCTTGAGTGCATCCTCGACAGAAGTTGGCATGGATATTGCCCTGTAAATATCTGAGAGGAGAGTTTCCCTGTACAGTATCTTCAGGTCGGGTATTCGCACCCCCATTACGTTCTTTGACCTGACGGAAGCTCCCGTGTCAGCAGAGAACAGTGCCAGCCTTTCCAGTGACATGATGCCTGTCTCGACCTCGGCAAACCTTATTGCCTCCAGTGCTTCCTCCATCTCTCTCCTTATATTTTCCCTGAGCCCCTTTACCTGCCTGCTGATCTTGAAGAATTCCATGACAAGCGAGGATCGCTTCATCTTCAGGAGATCAAGGCCGCGCCTGGCAAGTTTCACTCTCTTTCTCGTATTGATGAGTTCAATCCTGGTGGGCCTTATGTCTCCTGACGGCATGATTTAGCGGTTCCACTTTCCGTATGTCTCAATGTGGGCTGTCTTGACCCTCTTCATGTCCTGTTCCGGAAGGACAGAAAGCAGTTCCCACCCGAGATCGAGTGTCTCCTCAATTGTACGGTCCTCGTTCCTGTCCTGGTTCACGTATCTGCTCTCAAACATGTCTGCGAACTTCAGGTACGTCCTGTCATTTGCGCCAAGTGCCTCTTCTCCGACGATTGCGCTCAGTGACCTGAGGTCCTTTCCGTTTGCATAAGCTGAATAAAGCTGGTCTGCGACTCCCCTGTGGTCTTCCCTCGTCCTGCCTGCACCTATACCCTGGTTCATGAGCCTGGAAAGGGAGGGAAGCACATTGACCGGAGGATAAACGCCACTCCTGAGCAGTTCCCTTGCCATGACTATCTGCCCTTCAGTTATGTATCCTGTGAGATCCGGTATGGGGTGTGTCATGTCGTCTCCGGGCATTGTAAGTATTGGTATCTGGGTGATTGATCCGTTCTTTCCCTTTATCTTGCCCGCCCTCTCATAAATGCTGCTCAGATCGGTATACATGTATCCGGGATAGCCACGCCTTCCGGGGACCTCCTCCCTGGCTGACGATATTTCCCTCAGGGCTTCGCAGTAGTTTGTCATATCGGTGAGAATGACGAGTATGTGCATCTCATTCTCGTATGCCAGGTGTTCCGCTGCAGTGAGCGCGACCTTTGGCAGTATGATCCTTTCCATTGAAGGGTCTGAAGAGAGATTGAGGAAAAGGGCTGACCTCGCGATTGCCCCGGTTTCAGTGAATTCCTTGATGAAGAAGTTTGCTTCCTCGCTGGTTATTCCCATTGCGCCGAAAACGACGGCAAAGCCTTCCTCCTTCCCAAGAACTTTTGCCTGCCTGGCGATCTGCGAGGCGAGCATGTTGTGCGGAAGGCCTGATGCCGAGAATATGGGAAGCTTCTGCCCCCTGACCAGCGTGTTCATTCCGTCTATTGTCGATATTCCGGTCTCAATGAATTCTGAAGGCTCTTCCCTGGAATATGGATTTATGGCGTTTCCGACTATTTCCGTCTTTTCGCCTCCAAGTATGGGGGCTCCTCCGTCTATTGGCTCTGCAAGCCCGTTAAAGACCCTTCCCAGCATCTGGTCAGATATTGATATTCTCGCTGTCTCTCCCATGAACCTGACACTTGTGTCGGCCACGTCCATTCCTGTGGTTGATCCGAATACCTGCACGATTGCAAGGCCCCTTCTGGTCTCCAGTACCTGGCCCGTCCTTGTTTCACCGTTTGCAAGCGTAATCTGCACTATCTCGTTGTATGCAGCATCCTTCACGCCCTCAACAAACAGCAGAGGGCCGGAGATCTGCGAAATTGTTTTGTAACTAACTCCTGGCAACTGAAATCTCCTCCGTTAGGCTTCCAATCTCTGAATCTATTTCCTTCATCACGTCTTCGTAATACTTCTGGAAATCGTCTTCCTTGACTTCCTTCATTCTGGAAATCTTGCTCCTGACTCTTATTCCCTGGAGCTGTACCATTCCAAGGCCCTTGTCAACGGCTTCAGTCTGCTTCCTGCCTAGTTCCAGTATGGCGGAGAGCATGAGGAACTGCTTCTTTATTGAACAGTAGGTATCGACCTCGTCGAAAGCGCTCTGCTGCAGGAAATCCTCCCTGATTATTCTTGCAATGTCGAGTGTTGCCTTCTCCCTTTCCGGAAGGGCATCGTACCCCACAAGCTGCACTATCTCCTGCAGTTCAGCCTCTTTCTGGAGTATGCTCATTGCTTCTGCATAACGGTCTTCCCATTCATCGGACACAGTTTTCCTGTACCAGGCCTCCAGTTCTCCCTTGTAAAGTGAATAGCTGTTGAGCCAGTTGATTGAAGGGAAATGCCTTCTTGATGCAAGTGAAGCATCGAGGGCCCAGAATACCCTGGTCACCCTGAGTGTGTTCTGTGATACCGGTTCGGATATGTCTCCTCCCGGCGGTGAAACTGCACCTACCAGTGTTACGGAACCCAGCCTCTTGTCCGTTGCAGTGACCTCAGCAAAACCTGATCTCTCATAGAATTCGGAAAGCCTTCTTCCCAGGTAGGCAGGATATCCTTCCTCTCCAGGCATCTCTTCAAGCCTTCCGGATATTTCCCTCAGGGCCTCTGCCCATCTTGATGTGCTGTCGGCCATCAGAGCAATGTGGTAACCCATGTCCCTGTAGTATTCCGCGATTGTGATTCCTGTGTAAATGCTGGCCTCCCTTGCCGCAACAGGCATGTTGGAAGTGTTTGCTATGAGAACGGTTCGCTCCATCAGCGGCCTTCCGCTTCTGGGATCCTGAAGTTCAGGAAAAGTGGAAAGGATCTCTGTCATCTCATTTCCCCTTTCTCCGCATCCCACGTAAACGACTATGTCGCTGTCTGCCCATTTTGACAATTGATGCTGAACTACTGTGTTATGGAGAATTATTCCTCCGTAGCCTCCCACAAAGTTCTGTCCGTAATCCGGGACAGATACGTCGTAGACATCAAAGGGACCCTTCTGTGCAGCTATTTCCAGGATTCTGTCACTGAACATCTCATACCCGGTCTCCTGCTCAAACACCTGCACCTGTTCGGTTACAGTGCCTGCTGAATCATTGAAAGTATCATCCGGAGCCCGGTCTTCCAGCAATTCCATTTGAGGTGTGGAGCCGGTGTGCTCTTCAAATGCAGCCATCGGGCTGTCACCGTCGGCATTGATGTTCCTGACACAGGCAATAGCATCTCCGGCAGAAAGGCTCATTGCAGGCACCTCAACGATGTTGCCTGCATTATCCGCCCTGAATAGCCTGTGGACTGGCGTTACCCTTACTTCTCTTCCTGATTCCAGTTTTATTTTGAGAACTGAGTCACTCTTTCCTCTGTAGAGCAGATATGACTCGCTCTGCACCATTCGGCCGTTGTGGTATGAAACGAGTTTCAGCGGCTCCCTGAGGCTGACAAACTCTTCATTTCCTTTTCCTGAAACTGTTCCGCTTGCCGCTCCTGCCTCATACAGCTCCCTAATGCTGGATACAGAACCGTCTGCGAGCAGTACAGGGGTGTCCCCTGTAACACACTTTCCGCTCCCGAACGGTCCGGGAACTGCGACAGTACCTCCCTTTGCAACCGGGAAGAACGTGTCTATGACCCTCTGTCCGGTGATCAGCGGCTCGTTGGGAGTCAGCTTCCTCCTTACCCTTCTGGCGTTCCTGACGGGCCACTCCTGCTTGAGCCTCACATCCGCCTTTCCCTTTCCGGTGTCAATGACGGCCACTGTTTCGCTCACCGTGAATTCACCTTTCCTGATCTCGTCTATTGTTCCTTCAACTCCAAAAGGAACCATGATCTTATGGTTGATCAGTCCTGTTTCATCGACTGTGCCTATGATGTCGCCTGAAGAGACTCTGTCTCCCTTCTTTGCAGTTGGCTTGAATTCCCACTTTTTTTCCTCGTTCAGGGGCGAGGCTGTG
This sequence comes from Thermoplasmataceae archaeon, assembly GCA_046703525.1. GTDB lineage: Archaea > Thermoplasmatota > Thermoplasmata > Thermoplasmatales > Thermoplasmataceae > WAQW01. The sequence continues at coordinate 7,489 of JBJKSW010000005.1, read as the reverse complement.
GCTCCTCTCCTGATGAAATCACCGCTTGCTTCCCTTATGAGGTCGAGAGGCCTCTGTATTCCGTCATAAATTGATGACAGAAGCCCGGGGCCGAGATCCACCGATAACGGCCTCCTGGTGTTTTCCACCTTCTCACCAGGCCTGATCCCGCTTGTATCTTCATAAACCTGTACGGTGGAGAGCCTGCCCTGTATCCGTATGATTTCTCCAACGAGGCCTAGCTCTCCAACCCTTACGACGTCATACATCCTTGTCGCCGGCACATCTTCTGCCACAACAACAGGACCCGATATTTTCACTATCTTACCCGCTTCTGTCATGCTTCCAAATCAACTCCCAGTATTTTCTTTGCAAGATATCCCACAGATTCCTCTTCTGTTCCCCCGGGCAGAGGTATGAAGACAACCAGTGGGCTGGTTGACATTTCCACCTGATCGAGATATTTACGATCAAGCTTTCCCTTGATGTTTTCCGAGGCCATTATGAGAGAGAACTTTCTCGATTCAAAGAGTTCCCTGAATTTTGAGACGCCCTCATCGCCTTCGGCTATGTAAGTGTTTTCAACTCCTATTAGCCTGAATCCCAGAACAAGGCTCCTCTCGCCAACAAGGGCTATGAATCCTTTCTGGTCGTCCTTAATCATTATACTGCCTCCATGTAGACAAGTTCCTTTATCCTGTCGTCTGACAGGCCCGTGGATTTACCTGCCACTATGGCCCTCAGGTTTTCCCTTTCTATCTCCGACCTCAGGATAAAGGAAAAAAGGCCGGCGAGCGATGCGCCAAGAGACCGCATATGCCCTATTGTCTGGTGCCTGGTCTTCTTCATTGTGATCTCGAATTTGTAAAGCAGGCCCTCGTTCTGGTACGTGGATACCGCTTCCTCGAAGTCGTATCTCTCCTTGAGCCGGGCTGCCGCATCCGGAACACCTCCTGACCTGTAGAGTTCCTCCAGTTCCGGCTGTGCGATTGAACCCCCTATTATGAGGCTCTCACGTATGTCGTCCCACTGAACCTTCAGGTCAATGGCCTTCAGTATCAGCATTATGTTCCTGGAATCTATCTCTTCCCTGAAGTATCTTCTCACTGGAGCTTCGTCGCCATTGTAAAACCTGAGGCTTGCAAGTGAAGTGTCGTAAAAGTACCTGTCCATAGCTCCGAACAGGTGCGAAGTGTCCCTTGTTTTCCTGTATTCGTCCAGGTACTGCAGAAGAAAGGTGCCGATGGGGTACCGTGTCAGGAATTCCACGATGTTCTCGACTGACCCGAGGCCTATCATTATCTTGTAGTCCTCTTCGCTCAGAACTCCTCCGTACATTCCCATTGGAATGTCCCTGAAGCTTATCAGGAAGGCTTCGCTCTGCCTTATGCTGTATCCCAGTATCTTGGATGCTATTACCGCCTTTATGTTCTCAATGTCCCACTTCATGAAATATGTCTTCAGGAAAGTTGATGCGCCTGGCGGCGGGGCTGAAAGAGCTATGCTGTTCCTCCTCATAAGCCTCCTGTTGAATGCTATTTCAAGAAGGTCCGGGTTCTTGTAGATGGAGAAGTAGGCCTCTATGTCTTCCCTGTAGAATGTGCCCATGAGATGCTGTGTTATATCGTCCACGGATTTGTCCATCAGATCGTTCAGATAACTCATGCTGAGAAAATCACTTTCGTAAGCCTTAATTCTCCCAAAACTGCCGGCGTATGTTCTGTCCACTATACCACACTGGCCTTCCTGGAAATGCCGTCCAGAATCTCTTCGTGGACGTCTTTTAAAATGAATTCCATTGTCAGGTTGAGTTCCAGTTTTCCGTCAGTCGAAGTGCATATTATTCCGTTTTCGCTTTCCGGCAGGTCCGGTTTGATATCCCCTGCCTTTCCCTTCAGCATTTTCTCGTTTGCCGGGGAGCACCTGATCCTGATGCCGTCTCCCATTCTCTTCCGGCATGCAGAAACCATCAGTTCTAGAAGATCCTCCCTCTTCATAAGTGAGTCCGCCTTCCTGACCAGTTCAGCTGCCCTCGAAGCTTCAGCAGTTATGAGATCGTTTTTTTTTCTTTCAACGATCCGCTTCGCGTCCAGCTCTGTGAGGTCCCTCTCCCTTCTTTCAAGAGATGCTGTTTCATCGGAAGTTTTCTTGCCGTATTCCTGCTTCAGCCTCTCGGTTTCCTTTGAGGCGCTGGCCTGAGCTTCGCTCTTCTTATTGTCGAAGTCCTTCTGGATGGCTTCCCTCTCAGCCGAAGAGCGCTCCTCCACTTCCTTAAGAATGTCTTGTAGGGCCATGTCCAGCTCAGAGAATATTCAGTAGCAACACGAATCCAAAAACGAATCCCAAAATCCACAGCGTCTCAGGAATCACGAAAAAGATCAATACCTGTCCAAATTTCTCTGGCTTTTCGGCTATGATTCCCATGCCTGATGCACCTATCCCTGACTGAGCCATACCGGTTCCTATGAGACCTCCGGCTATTGTAATGGCTGCTGCAAGAGAGAGCAGTGCGTGGGCTGTATCTAAAACTGCCATATGCAAGTCACCTTAGCCTAATTTACCCTGCTTATATAAAAGTGATTGTAGCATTCTACGGCATAAAGTATCTATTCAACCTCGGAATGATAAATATTACGCCAATCCCGACACCGAGGATGCAGGATCATGCCGGGAGATCAGAATTCTATCCTGCCCTCACTGTTCTTGGTGACCTTTCCACGCACCTCTTCCACAGGATACCGCTTATCCAGCTCACTGAGCTTTGACCTGAAAAGGGATTCAAGGTCCAGGCCAAGGTGATCGGATATTGCAAGGCACCCGAACAGTATGTCCGCAAGTTCGCTCTTCACGTGGTAGAGGAGCTCTCCACCCTTCCTCAGCTCCTCATCCATTTCATCGCCTGATCTCCACTGGAAGAGCTCAAGGAGCTCAGAACTCTCCACTACGGTGCTCAGCGCGAGTTCCTTTGTGTTCTGGAACTGCCTCCAGTCCCGGCTGTCTATGAACAGCTTCACCAGCGACTGAAGTTCCCCGATTTCCGCCATGGACTGAACATATGGAACGAGATAAAAATGGTTTCAGTAATCGGGCACTGTCTGGCCCAGGACGTTATAGGATTCTTCCTTCCTGTCCTTCTCTATGAAGTATGCGTGGCTTATGTCCTTGAACTTCAGGAACACCTTCATGAATGTTATGCTCTCGATCCTGGAGATATTGAAACGGACATATCTCTTTGAGAACAGCCTCGAATAAGGGTATATTGCATACAGCTTCACCCTGGAGCTCACTGTGTTCAGAGTTACCTCCCCCTTCTCCGGAAGGTAGTCGGAAAAGACACAGTAAATTGCCGGCGGGCTCCTCCTGTCCGATGACCTCTTCCTGAGCTTTATTTTCATTACCTGATATTCGAAATCAGATTCAAGTCCGACAGGCAGGTACTCGAAGCCCCTTCTGCCCCTGACGCCCGATATTGTCTCTGAGATTCTTACCCTTCTTCTCTTCTCTTTTCTTTGCAAGTCCTCAAAAATAGTTTGTGCTTCGTTGAAGGTTATTACCTCTTTCTGTGTCATCAGTAGGTGTGCATACATTCATGTCTAAAAAACTGATCTTTCAAGCAAAAGAGACAAAAACGTTTCTGTTGATATTCGACTTCTGCCGAATCAGACATCGTAAAAATTAATACTGTGTACCCATTAGCTAACCTCCATGTTCGGTTTCGAAAAGGCAACACAGACAGGTTTCGATTCCACGTTCAGGAAAGAGATGATGAACAGGATCGAGAACATGAATTTCATTTCCGGCACAATCGGTACAGATGACGATCTCATACAGAGGATCCTTTCTGACATCACTGAAATTACTTACCTGTGCAACCCAGGCAGTGTAAGAATAGTCGAGGGGCCGGAGAAGAAATCCCTGATCGACTCCATGGTCAGTGACGGCACCCTGATTACCCTCAACGGTGACAGCTATCCCGGCTGCTATCTTCACAGAAGCGACCAGAAAGATGTGGCAAGGACCGAGAAGAGCACATTCATCTGCACTACTGGAAATTCTGATGACGCGGGTCCGACCAATAACTGGATGCACACTGACGAAGCCAGAGAAAAACTGCTTTCTCTGTACAGGAATTCGATGTCAGGCAAGACCATGTACGTAGTTCCGTACTGGCTTGGCCCGTATGGCTCCCCTTACGGGCAGGGAGGATTTGAGATAACAGACAGCCCGTATGTCGTTGTCAACCTCCAGATAATCACAAAGTCAGGAAAAGAGGCACTGCAAGAGATCGCAAGGTCAGGAAGGTACGTTCTTGGCATACATGCAACCAGGGACCTTGACCCTGAAAACAGGTACATCTGCCATTTCCCGCAGGAAAACCACGGGGACGGCCTCATTATGAGCATAAACACCAACTATGGAGGGAACGCACTCCTCAGCAAGAAATGCCATGCGCTGAGAATTGCCGGCGCGAGGGCCTACCGCGAAGGATGGATGGCTGAGCACATGATGCTAATCGGCATAACTGAACCTTCGGGGAGAAAGACATTTGTTTCAGGCGCATTCCCCAGTTCAAGCGGCAAGACGAATCTGTCCATGCTTGAACCTCCTGAAAATTTCAGGAAGAAAGGATGGAATACGGAACTGATATCAGACGACATAATATGGCTCAATGAAAGATCCGGATCACTTTATGGAATCAATCCTGAGAGCGGTTTCTTCGGGGTTGTCCCGAACACGAACAGCCACACAAACCCCAATGCCATGAAGGCAATTTCACACGACACCATATTCACGAACGTTGCACTCTCTGATAACGGTGAACCATACTGGGAGGGCCTTGAGAAAATTCCCCACCACCTTACAGACTGGAAGGGAAACGCATTCAATGGCGAAGGAAAGGCAGCACACCCCAATTCAAGGTTCACCACACCCCTTTCCAATTACCCGAGGCTGTCCGAAGGATTCTCCAAACCGGAGGGTGAGCCCCTTTCTGTCATCCTGTACGGTGGAAGGAGAAAAGACCTCATTCCGCTGGTGTACATGAGCTACAACTGGGTCCACGGAGTTCTGATGGGCGCGATGCAGAGAGTTGAAACCACGGCTGCTATTGTGGGCAAGGTCGGAGTTCTTCGAAATGACCCGATGGCCAACAGGCCGTTTGTCGGATACAACATGGCAGATTATTTCGCCCACCACATCGAGATGGGGGAGAAGCTTGAGAGACCTCCCAGAGTGTTCAACGTGAACTGGTTCCGCGTTGACGAAAAAGGGAACTTCCTGTGGCCGGGATTCGGCCAGAACATCTTTGCACTCAAGTGGGCAATTGAAATGTACAACGAAGAGACTGACAATTTCAGGGAAACTCCAATAGGCATCGTACCAACAGCAGAAGCCTTCAGGGATAGCGGCGTCGAAAAGGGCGTACTCGAGAAACTCCTGCATGTCGACAGGGACGGTTTCCTGGCTGAGCTGGAGGAGGTAAGGCCATTCTTCGAAAGCTTCGGAAACAGGTTCCCGAAGAAGCTCTGGGACGAATACTATTCGCTCAAGGAAAGGCTTGAATCCTGGTAGGTTCTCCATCCAGGATTGCTGAAATGTTCTTCATAAAGGCAGGTTTAGCCTGCTGTTTAAGCTCTCAAAAGCAGGTATTACGTATTTAAGCGACGCAGTCGATCTTAACATATGATTCCCGGCGTTTCTGAACAGGAACAGGCCAGGCGGTGGGAGTACTTCAGGGCCGTGAGTGGAACAAACGGAATATTCGTGTTCCTTTCCATGTCCGCAGTGGTTGTTTCACAGTTCTTTTTCATGGCTTACGGCACGCTCCTTACCTGGGTGATTCCAGGGGCGCTGATCTTTGTCTTCTACATTGCGGCATCGGCCAGGACTTTTCTGATTGAAATTGAATACCGTGAGATTACGGAGAATTTCAATAATTACCTAATCCTGAGACTGAGGGGGCTAATCTTTCCCCTGCTCATGCTGTTCGTACTCAGGATACCTTTTCTGCCAATTGAATTCAACCCAAAAGACGTTGAGCTCTTTCTCATAATTGTGTTCAATGCTTTCTTTGCATCATTCCTTGTTTACCCTAGATGGAGAGAAAGAAGGCTTCTTTCATCCAGATCTAGCCTCAGGGAGATCGATCGGGAACTGGAAAACGAAATAAATGCTTCAATCGGAAACCAGAAGTCCGGAAGGATAAGGATATTCGTTGCTGAGAGAAAGAAGATGAAGATTGCTGATGCATTCCAGGTTGGAACATCAAGCCCAACCATAATTGTAACAGATTACCTGATGGAAAACCTCACTAAAGGTGAATTTCTGGCTGTCCTTGGGCACGAACTGGGCCATTTCATGAACGGGGATGTGAAGAAGAACATAACCGCCAATTCACTCATGTTTTTCGGCTTCTTTGATGTGATTTTCCTGCTCCATTATCTGTTCAGCTTCTCGTTCTTCCTTCCCGGACTTATCGGACTGGTAGCCCTCCTGTACTACTTCTTCAGGTATGCACCCGCAAAGAGAAGGAACATGGAATTGATGGCTGACAGGTATTCAGCTGTCAACCTTGGATTGAAAAGCGATATGATTTCGAGCCTTGTGAAGCTGGATCAGCTGAGCTTCATTCCCTCAAACTACTATGAGGGCGGCACTACTTCGCACCCGAACGTTGTCACAAGGATCCGGGCCCTCGCTGCCATTGATGTTGGTCAAGAGAGTTCTGCTGACAACAGCATGTATCAATAACATGGCACATGGATACCAAAGTGCATCACTACGTTTTCACTGAGTGCGCTTTCATTGCTATTACTGCCATTTTGCTCCATTGCATGATTGTACTTACAATGCCTTAGCTTCAAATTTGGTAAACATTTATATCACCTAAACAGTTAATTGCTAATCGATAGCATGGTTGTAATGCCACTCGTGGCAGTAACCGTGAATAATCGTTCAGAGTAGACATGTTATGCATAAGGCCAGCAATTTCAGGCAATCCTAAAAACCGATACATTTTATTAGTAGTGATATATGACAATATAGTGTATAGATTATAAAAATTAGCTACGTAGTATATAATTAATTTTATTTATAATTATAAAAATAAAAATATTTAATACCTACTAGTTTATTACTTGATTATGAAACTACTGAACCCAAAAGTGACGGAAATAGTTGAAGTGGAAAAGCTACCTGTAAAAGTGAAGGTACCGGCAAACGGTGGAACGTGGGTATTCTAATCCATTATTCTCTATAAAATATTGATACATAATTCTCATACATTGAAATCCATTGATCTTCCAATAAAGTCTTCTTTATCAATTCGTTTGTTTTCTTTAGCATGTTTGGGGCGGATTTGTAAATAACCATCATTCTCATTATTCGTATACCCATTGAGACAAGACTCATGTAATCCTTGATGCGATCATAAGTTTTTATAGTTAATTCAACTGTTTTTGCTGCTTCTCTATCTTTAGAGATACTAATAAGGTACTCTGCCTGACCTCCA
>JBJKSW010000004.1:0-104196 GCA_046703525.1 Thermoplasmataceae archaeon | reverse complement strand
CAATATGGATCGACCAGTCAACAGGTCTATGGGTAAAAGATGATTCAAAATATTCTTCAACTTTAACCGGTACAACATATAGCAATGTCACGCTAGTAAAAACTAACATGCTGCATTCCGAAGGCAAGACAATTCTCCCAGCATTGGAGATATTGGTACCGATAATGGTTGTAGCCGTGATGCTTTCCTATGTTATATACAGAAAACGTTCTAGCAAGATAAATCTAAACTCCGAGAATGGAGCAGATTTGATGGAAGTTGCTCTCAATTCTGCTTCAGAAAAGAGGATTCAGGAACTCAAATCTTTGCTGGACAAGGGAGTTATAGATAAGCAATACTTCGACGAAAGTGTGAACAGATTGAGAAGTAAACCCTCAAATAAATAGTACCCAGAGACCTTAAAAAAAAGATCGAGTTCAATCATGAACACCAGAATTTCTGACTGAAATCGCGCTTAAAGACAGAGGGGACAGTGATAAGATGGGTCGCATTGATGAGTACGAAGGAGATGACTGAGCCTTTATCGGTTCTTTCAGCAAGAATCATTATTCGGGGGAACTCCCCACATCATTATTTTGGCTCTGTAATAGGCTCTTTGATTCTGCACGTTTCCACGTATCAGCCTCTCTATTTCTCCGCTTCCCTTTCTGTACAGCTTTAGTAGAATCTTAGAAACTTCCTGTGAAGAAACAACTACACCAATAGAGGAAAGATTTCTGGATATTCTGGAAGAATGAAACCAAGAACCAGCATAATTCCTCAAGAAGAACAGGATTATTTTCCCTACCTGTTCACGACCAGGAAGGGAAAAATCACTGAGAATTACATGGGAAACATCGCCCTGGATATCACGAAGAAGACAGGGATCCATTTCCACTGGCACAATTGCAGACACACCTATGCAAAGAACCTTCTGAGGAATGGTGCGGACCTGGAAACAATCAGGCAGATGTTGGGCCATGATGATCTGAGTTCAACCCAGATATATTCGGTTCTGGACACAGAGGAAGCAATAGCAAGGCTGGCACAGCTAAAGGTGAAATTTTACAGGGAAGGCATGAGGTTCAAATCCATTGCACCCTATGAATGGAATTATGGACCGGCGGGGATTTGAACCCCGGACCTCTTCCATGCCAAGGAAGCGATCTACCTCTGATCTACCGGCCCCTAAAAGCTGAGTCCTGCCTGAATTTTATCGCATTCTATAAACTTTCGTTCAAATTCTGGATTCCGTATCAAGCGCCGCCTATTGAGACGATTAGATCGGTGAGAAATCCAAGTGCGACTCCCACAAACAGGCCCGCCATGAGCCGGTTTCCGGGGTAAGAGGGCGCAATAGCCCGGTACATCGTCAGTGTAACATATATGAGTGCCCCTCCTGCAAACGACAGGAACAGTATGCTTGCGAGGTCAGAAGCCCACATGGATCCTATGACAGTTCCGAGAAACGTGGGCCCTCCGCCGATAAGGCCCGCCATGAAGAGATAACGGACTGTGGGCCTCTCAGAATCTCTTATCAGGGGACCCAGTATTCCGAAACCCTCAGTTGAGTTGTGGAGCCCGAATCCAATAACCAGAACGGTTGCCAGAGCTATTGCTCCGGAAGCGAATGAGGAACCTATGGCAAGCCCCTCACCAAAATTGTGGGCACCGATGCCCACTGCTATCATGAGTGAAAGCCGGTACGAATTTGCCCTGGAGTCTGCTTCAGGTTTTCCTGAACCCGCCCTCTTTCTGTTGAGAAAACTGTGCTCATAAGTGGAAAGGCCAATTATGCCCAGTCCGAGCCCGAGAAAGAAGAGAATAAGATAAAGGAATGAGGTGGAATTAATCTGTCCACCGGTGAATGATCCCTCAACAAGAGACCAGGAATTGCTGGTGACGTCATATATCAGAAATATGAGAATTCCCGTAGCCACAGAACTAAGGAAATACCTAGTATTGCCCTTCATGACCCTGATGCGGGCGGTGGCGAGGCCGAAGTAAATTGTGAAGCCGGCGATGGCCCCTAAAACAAGTATTAATTCAAAGTTAATCATAACAGTTACAGCATCCAGAGTTTATCTGTCTTATTTTACCCTATATTGCTGAAAGTGTACGTGTATTTATTAGGTTTGCCTAAGTTAGAGCTACATGGATGTCATAACATGTCGCCCGGTACAATGTTATATTGAAAAATATCATCAACGGTATGGTGAAAGTTTTTAAACCTAGAATATCTTTAACTTTCAGGCATCAGAATATCGGAGGTTAATTAATTGCCAGAATTTTCTATCAGGAGACGTTCCAGGCCGAGAAGGCCGATGGTCAAAAGTTCGGAGGAAGAAAACTTAGACCTTATAGACAGATACGATATCATCGGTACCCTCGGTTCAGTGGAAATTATGTGGAACCGGGAGACATATGAAACGATATATTCAGTTTCAGAACCAAAACTGGATGATTATGAAAAACTCATTCTTCAGACGCTTCCAAGGGAAATGCAGATGGTCATACCCAACAAGCCCGGCTATCTGAAAGATTTTTATGACGTGGACATAGGGAAAATTGTTGATGACTATGTCAGGGCATACGAGGTAAAGCTGACAGAAGAGTCAAAAGAAAAGATCAAGTACTACCTCAAGAGGGATTTTGAAGGCCTCGGAATAATTGAAGTCATTGTCAGAGACCCTTACGTTGAAGATATATCATGCGACGGTTACAACATTCCCATTTTTGTCTATCACAGGAAATACGGGTCCATCAAAACGAATATCGCGTTCAAGAGTTCTGATATACTCAACTCTTATGTGATAAAACTTGCCCAGGTATGCGGCAAAGAAGTTTCCGTCGCAGAGCCGATCCTTGACGGTTCCACGCCGCAGGGTCACAGGGTTCAGTCCATATATGGAAGCGAGATCTCAACAAGGGGTTCAACATTCACTTTCAGGCTTTTCAGGGAAAGGCCTTTCACGCCAGTCGAGCTGATCAAGTTTGGAACGGCAAGCTCGGAAATAGTCACCTATCTCTGGTATATGGTGGAAAATCTCAATTCAGCGCTCATAGCCGGAGTTCCTGCGGTAGGAAAGACATCTTCACTGAACGCACTTCTCATGCTGGTTCCGCCCAACACAAAAATATTCAGCATCGAGGAGACCCGGGAAATAAACATAATGCACCAGAACTGGGTAGCATCGTCCACTAGGGAGAGCGATTTTGATATTGACGAGGGAACCAATGCGGCCCTGAAAATCGACATGTTTGAACTTGTAAAAATGGCAATGAGGCAGAGGCCAACATACATTGTTGTGGGAGAAGTGAGGGGAAGGGAAGCATCATCCCTGTTTCAGGCAATGGCCACAGGTCACACGACATATTCTACGATACATGCTGACTCTATGGAAGCAACAGTGAACAGGCTGGAGAGCGCACCTCTCAACATACCGAGGATAATGATCACATATCTGAACACAGTGATATTCAACAAGTTCATAAGAAGCGGTGATTCGGTTGTCAGAAGGATAACAGAAATTGATGAAATGTCCGGATTTGACAACGAGAGCGGCGAAGTTGTCTATAACAAGGTTTTCACATATGATGCCTTCAGGGGAAAACACTCATTCACCGGGTTCAGCAACCTTTACAAGAAAGTCCAGACGCTGAAAGGATACACAAGTGCGCAGTTCAAGGACGAATTCGATTTCAGAAGGAAGCTCCTGGACGAGCTTGTTAGGTCGGACATAACAGATTACGTCCAGATAACCCGAATAATAAATACTTACTACAGGGATAAAGACAGGGCCATGCTGATGGCATCTGGGGAGCCTGTATGACCGAAGATAATGAAGAAAAGAGATTCTCTAGAAAGAAGTCTTCCATAAAAGGCCCCTTCATCCAGGACGAAGACAGGCAGCCTGCAAAGAAGCCTAAGGCAAAACCTGAAGAAAAGCCGTTCGAGGAAAAGCAGGAAAAAACTGCTGAAGAGGCTGCAGTCTCTGCTGCAGCCACCGCTCAGCCGGAACCACAGGAACTAGTGACACAGAGGAGGCAGAAGGGACCAATCGAGCTACCTCAACCAGAAGTTGAGGAGTCCAAGAAGGACAGGAAAAAGAGGGAGAAAGAAGAAAAGAAGGCAAAGCTGCTTCAGGAAAAGGAATCGAAGAAGAGGGAGAAACAGGAGAAATCCGACCGCAGGAAAGAACCTGTCAGAGAGCCCGGAAAATCCATTGAAGAGAAACCTTCTGATGAACCTGTTGCTGAAAAAGAGACCGAGGAGGAAGGAGGTCCTGCGCCCGTTACGCCGGAAACAATTGAGCCGACTGCCAGCGAAATACCATCCGGGCCAGAGAAAGAAATTCAAAATCCAGAGGAAGAAAAACAGGAAGAAGTCCCTGTACCGGTTGCCGGACATGGAGAAGAGATACCTGCGCCGGCAGAAAGTTCTAGGCCGGAGGTACCTGTTCAGGAAGAGGAACTACCACAACCCATTGCCTCCGAATCAGCAGAAACGCCGGCTGCTGAAGAGACACCCATTGTTCAGAATGGCGATCACGATTTCAAGACAGTGGAGGAATCAGACCTGAACAGGCCGGAGTCTCCGGAGTTCCTTGAAGCATCCAGTGAAACCGCTCAAGCTGCAACTGAAACGGGTCCAGAAGAAGAGGACCGGCTCAGCGCGGAAAGTGAAACACGCACAACTGAAGAATCAAAGAAGGACAGGAAGAAGAGGGAAAAAGAGGAGAAAAGAACACAGATTCTGCTTGCGAAAGAGTCGAAGAAAAAGGAGAAGCAGGAAAAGAAATCTGAAATCAAGAAAATCCCCGATACAGACCTGAAGAGAATGTCCACTGGCAAACTGATGACCAAACAGGCTCCAGTTCAGCTTCCTGAACGTCTGCAGAAAGAGGAGGAAGAAGAGGATTCAGAAGAAGGCGGAGACGAGAATGAGAGAGTAAGCAGGTTTTCCCTGAGGAAATTTGTAACGGCCTACAGGGACAAGCAGTCTGTAATGGTAAGGCAGGCTGAGATCAAGAGATTCCAGAGTGCCCTTTTCCCGAGAGTAATGGCAAGAAAGTGGCAGACTTCAATTACACCAACCATGGAGACTTCAACACAGGATGTTTCCCTGCCTGAAGTGCCTCTGCACCTGAAGCTCGGACTGTTTTTCTTCAGAAACTTCTATGCAAAGAGAATCAAGAACGAAAAACTGGAAGTGGCACTCAGAAAAGCCAAAATGCCGTATTCTGCAATCCAGTATTATTCAATGATCTCAATAGTCGCCATAATCATAGCCCTGGCAGGCACGATGGCCATATCTGTCGTGTCGCTGCTCATTGGCGGCCTTATCTGGTATGCATACCCGGCCATGCTGGGCATCGTGGGGCTCATAGCACTCGTTTCTTTAAATTCTCCGCAGTCGCTTGTGAACAAGAGAAAGAAGGATATAGACTCAAAACTGCCAATGGCTCTCGCCTACATTGCCACAATGGCATCCGCAGACGTTCCAGTCGAGACGATAATGTACGAACTGGGCAAGAGCTTCGAATACGGTGAAATCGCCAAGGAGGCTAAGGCCATTTCTGCTTCCTCCAGACTGTTCGGGAATGATATCGTTACAGCACTAAGGGAGGAATCAAAGTATTCGCCTTCACTGAAGTTTTCCGAATTCCTCCAGGGGATAACATCAACAGTCACATCCGGAGGAAGCCTGAAAGACTACTTTACAATGAAAGCGGTGCAGTTCCAGTCTGAGTTGAGCACAGTCATCAGGGCAAACGCAGAATCCGTGGGCGTGCTTGCGGAAAGCTATGTCACTGTCGGAGTTGCATTCCCGCTTATGCTCCTTGTCATACTTGGAGTTATGGCAGCACTCTCACCATCCGGAACAGGCGGTCTGACGCTTGTCCTGTATCTTGTGGTGCTTGCAATCATACCTGCAATAACGTTCGGATTCACATTCCTCGTTTCCAGCACTGTCAAGGAGGTGGACGTTTGATACTCAGAAAATTCATGACGCTGCTGCTCTCATACCTTGTGGCACTGGTGTTTGTCGCCATTTATGTGTTGCTCTACCTGAGGTCAGGCGGTACTTTCAAGATAAACATACTGCTTCTTGGCGCTGTCGTTGCGATCATTCTTACACTGCCCTACGGGATAATGGATTTCCTGGATATGCGTTCTTATTATGAGGCAGAAAGGAGAATATCCGATTTTCTAAGGGATGTAGCAGAGTATACAACCTTCGGAATGCCAATTTCAGGGGCCATTGTCAGGGCTTCTCAGACGAATTACGGGCCGCTGTCCAAGGAGGTCAAGAGAGTTGCTGCCCTGATATCCTGGGGAATACCGGTTGAGGAAGCCCTGTCAGAGTTCGGCAAGGACACGAACTCTCCGAACATAATAAGGGCCGGAAAAATCATAGTAAAGGCTGCAGAATCGGGCAGCAACATATCTGATGTGATGAACATGGTTTCAGAATTCACATCGCAGATGCAGTTGATGAGGAATTCCAGGTTCACAGAAATGAAGAATTACACAATGGTCATGATGATCGCCTTTGGCGTTTTCCTCTTCGTCGTCCTGATCATAGACATTGATTTCCTTCCCAAACTGAGTTCCCACGGGGTTGCACTTTACGGCCTGTCAATCCAGGGGGCACAGATCCAGAGCATAGAAAATGTTTTCAACATAGGTATGCTGATACAGGGAGGAGGAACAGGCATTCTTTCCGGTGTGCTGAGAGACGGAAGGGTCAGTTCAGGCATTTTGCTGTCCGGGCTGCTTATTCTTGTGAGCACAGTTGTTTTGATAGTGGTGGGAGCAATATAGGATGTTTAGCAAGAAGACTAGAAGGATACTGAATCTTAGAAGGGAGAGCATTGAGCTCACAGACCAGACGACCAACGAGGACATTCTGTTCGAGGAACTTGATCCCGGCCTTGTTTATTCAAGAGTGTACCTGAACAAGAAGACAGGCGACATGAACTATGTTCTCATTGAACCCGTTGTAGACGAGAGGGAAAGGGAGACAATAGCGGACATAGAGGATTACATAATTGCACTTGCAGCATACAACGAACTTCCTGCTGTAGACAAGAGGAAAGAGTTCAATGAGTATTTCGAGATAGCCGTTGATGATCTTGGAATCACTTTTGACGAAAATTCACTGGCTGTCGTCAGGTATTACGTCAACAGGGACATCATAGGTTTCGGCAGAATTGACGGCCTTATGAAGGACCCGGGAATTGAGGACGTTTCCTGCGACAATGCAGTAGTGCCTGTCTTTGTGTACCACAGAGAATTCGGATACATGGCAACAAACGTGCGCTACAGTTCCGAATCGGAACTGAACTTCTTTGTGAAGAAGATGGTGCAGGATTCCGGCAAACACATTTCAATTTCTATCCCGATTCTGGATGCAACACTGAAAGACGGGTCGAGGATACAGGCCTCGTACGGCAGGTACATAACAAACAACGGACCCGCCTTCACCATAAGGAAATTCAGATCGAATCCGCTGAGCCCCATAAACCTGGTCATCAGCAATTCGCTTTCTGCAAAGGGGTTTGCCTACCTCTGGGTACTGACAGAATACGGCTCAAACATGATGGTAGCCGGTGGAACCGGTTCCGGAAAGACTACTCTCCTGAATTCCATCCTTCTTTTCATTCCGCCGCAGATGAAGGTTGTCAGCATAGAGGACACAAGAGAGATCAATATACCGCACGAGAACTGGATTGCTGCAGTTACAAGGCCCGGGTTTGGAAGGCTCAACGCTGAAACTGGAAAGCGTGCAGGTGAAATAGACATGTTCGACCTTCTGGCTGCATCTCTGAGGCAGAGGCCTAACTACCTGATTATAGGGGAGGTCAGGGGAAAAGAGGCATTCACAGTTTTCCAGGCAATGTCGGCAGGAAGATACGGATTCGGCACATTCCACGCAGAAGATCCCAGGACACTTATATACAGGCTGGAATCCCAGCCGATCAACATACCGAGAACGCTGATAACTTCTCTGGACGTCATTATAATGCAGTCGGTTCTCGTCTACAAGGAAAAGCTTGTAAGGCGTGCGACGACAATTTCCGAAAAAACAGGGCTTGATCCTGGATCCGGTGATATAGTAATTAACAACGTGTTCAAGTGGAACCACCAGAACGACGGCTACACATATTCAGGTTACAGCTATGTGATGAACAGGATAGCAGAAAGGATAGGGAAGACAGAGCAGATGCTTGAGAAAGAAGTCGAACTCAGGGAGAGAATCATCAAGAGGATGATAGAAAAGAAGTTCATCACGTACAAGGACGTGACCAAGCTGATCACCATGTTCTACAAAGACCGTGAATCCCTGTACAGGGAGCTGGAGTTCAGCGAAGACGAAATCTCGGAGGAAAAGGAAGAATTCGACTTCGGATTTTAAGTTCCTTCCTGGTTTGGCTGAGGAAGCAGCTTTTTCGAAATGTATGGTGCATAGATCGTAGTAAGAATTATCGATACCAGGACTACGAAAGCCGTTGTGATGTATATCACTTCGCCCCACTGCAGAAGCAGGGGGATCTGGTATTCCTGCCCCAGTGCATAAGGAACAGCCGACATGACGACAGATACGACGCCTCTCGGCCCGGTCAGGGCAATGAAGGATTTGATCTTGTTGTCAAATCTCTTTCTGCTCCTGAAGGAATCTGACATGAAGAGTGATGGAAATGCTGCAAGGGGCCTTGCAACAAACATTACTGTCAGGGACATTATCAGGCCCAGAATAACGTATCTGGAGAGGTCTGCCGTGGTGAGTATGGCTCCGAGGAGCAGAAATATCAGAGACTGGGCAAGGAAACTGAGGTTTCTCTGGAAGTTCTCTTCCCTCTCCCAGAATATGCTCTTGTCAGAGAAGTTGCCGATTACTGCTCCAGTTGCTATGATTGCCGTGAACGGCGTGAGCGATAGAGCCTCAAAGAATGCAAACTCAAGCAGAATGACTCCGAGGAGCAGCCCTACCAGAAGATTCTCGAAATCAAAAACTTTGTTCATGTATATTATGACAAAACCGATTACTGCTCCTGTCAGTGCTGGTACAGCTATCTGGAGAAGCAGGTATGAAGCTGAAGCCCCGAATATTCCAAAGTAGCCTGAGAGGGCAGAGAAAACAGAGACTTCTGACATGTTCGGGTTTATAAGTGCGAGCCCAAGGTACACAAGTATAATTCCAAGAGGGTCATTGAACATGCTCTCTCCTGTCAGGACTCCGGACACGTCTTCGCTTATTGTCATCTTCCTGAAAAGAGGTATCACGCTGGCAGGATCAGTTGGAGAAATGATTGCCCCGAAAATGAACCCAATGATCAGCGGAGCTCCCGTGATGTAAGAGAACAGAAATGCTGCTGCAAATGCAGTTATGAGGAGGCCTATGGTGTCAAGCATTGCTATCTTGACCATCTGGCGCCTGAACACTTTGAAGTCGATGTGGTGGCTCTCTGCGTAGAGTATTATCATTATTCCGAGGAGACCTACGCCCACACTGCCGAAATTTGACATTAGTGAAATTGCAAAACCGTGTGTTATAATTCCAGTAAGTGGGCCAAGAAGAAGGCCAAGCACTATTAGTACAGGTATTTCTATTACTGAGATTTTACGCGCAATGGGTATGCTGAAAGCAGCTACAATCAGAAGAACACTCAGCTGAAGAAAACTTGAAGGATCCATATGCGCTAATTTCCTCTAAACTCCAGGCTGATTGGCGGATTTCTCTTGTGTTCACTTCCAGAAATGAGTCTGTTTACTGTGACAAGTTTTTCATCAGAAACTTCAACACCCCTGTCTAACCTGTCCAGTATGCTGTCCAGTTCAGCATAACTCAGGCCGAGTTCCCTCTCATCCGTCTGGTCCGGCCAGAGACCTGCTGTAGGTGGTTTTCTGATGATACTGTCAGGTAAATGCAGATGTAATGCAATCTCCTTTACCTGGGTCTTGTAAAGATGCATGATCGGCTCCACATCACAGGCACCGTCTCCAAATTTTGTGAAATACCCCGTCATGTATTCTGACCTGTTTGTGGTGCCAAGCACAAGACCGTTGAGTGAATTTGAATAAAAATAAAGCAGTGTCATCCTGATCCTTGATTTCAGGTTTCCCAGCGATGCCGCATCAGGTTTGCCTATGATTGCAGAGTAAGAATCCAGAATGCCGTCGATCGGAATGGTCCTGCATTTCAGGCCGGTCCCTTCAAGAAGCAAGTCAATGTCTTTGAAATCGCTTTCCGGAGTCCCCTTCTCAGGAAGGAAAAAGGTGTGTATCTGCTCCGCTGGAAAACTCAGAGTGCAGAGCTTCAGGACAACTGAGCTGTCAATGCCGCCGCTGAGTCCCAGGACTACAGGCCTGGATCCTGCACTGTCATGCAGGAATTTCGTGATTTTTTCGGTCTCGGCAGATGGGTTGAAAAAGCTCATTTACATACTCTATCCAACAAATACTTAAATATATTATTGGTCGGATGTTTAGCAGAACTTACTATCCTTTGACTTCAACTGATCATAGGTCAAGCTGGCCCTTTAAAACAGCGCCTCTATAGAGATTTTCAAAAATCAGTGTGGCAGTGACAGGGCCGACTCCCCCGGGAACAGGTGTGGCAGATCTCACGAAGCCGTTGACAGAATCAAAGTCCACGTCTCCAGTTATCTTGTTTTCTACGTAATTGATCCCTACATCTATGACGTTTGAGTCTTCGGTAAAATAATCCCTGCCGAAAAATTTTGGCCTGCCTATTGCGGCAACCACTATGTCTGCGTTCCTGGTATAATCCTTTATGTTTCTCGTTTTGCTGTGGCACACCGAGACAGTATAGTCCCTGTTAAGCAGCATGTTTACAAGTGGGCGTCCCACAACCTGCGACCTGTTCACAATTGTTACATTTCCATACAATCCGTGTTTCTCCATTATTCTGACTGTCGCCAGAGCTGTTGCAGGAGTGAGGAATTCTTTTCTGTTAACGATCAATCCCTGGTTCCTTGTGGAAGTCCCGTCTACGTCCTTATAATACGGTATGCTGTCAACCATTTCGTAGAAGTCAAGGTGTTTGGGCAGTGGATTTTCGACCATTATTCCGTCAACAGATTTGTCTTCCGAAAGTGACCTGATGACATGAAGGAGTTCACCCTTTTCTATTCCGGAAGGAAACTTAAGTATCTCAGCATCAACGTTCAGCCGTGCTGAGCGTTTCACCTTTGCCTCTGAATATATTCTGGCCCCTTCATCATCTCCCACCAGAATGATCTTAAGGGAGACCCTGCTTCCCCTTTTCTTCTCAAGTTCAGAGAAACTTGACTTCAGTTCACCCATCAGCTCTCTGGCAATCTCGTTGCCGTCAAGAATCTGAGTCATGAGGTTCACCTGTTCCAGGCAATTATAGACTTGATCTCGTTGTCGGGCTTCTTGGAAAACAGGTCTGTATAATCAGGTGCAAACTCTCCCGTGATCAGTGATTCTATCTCACCAGTCGTGTATTTCCATTTTCTAAGATATTCGAGTGCCTTGAAGTAATGGATCTTGGCTGCATCTACCGATCCGGCGATTGTTATGTTCCTCTCTATTATGTAGTCAATGTCGTTTCCGTCAACACTTGCCGGAGCTGCTCTTCCATTGGTGCCGAAAAGCATCAATATGCCGTTGTAGTTCAGCCTTCTCATGAATTTGAATATTGTTCCGGGGTCTCCGCTTGTGTCAATTAGAAGGTCTATTCCGCCGCTGAATTCGCTGTCGAAAGTCGCTGCATAATCGGTGAACCTCAGTCCAAGCTTTGAAGTGATTTCATCTCTCTGCTGCCCGAGCGGATGCCTGTTTGTGAGAACGACGTCAAAACCGTATTCTGATGCCATCATTCCGTATAGAAAAGCCTCGTTTCCCGTGCCTATGACACAGCACTTCTTCCCATCGTATGTTGATTCATCGTTTGCGTAAACTGACCTCTTTGATACCGTGTCAAAAACTTCGAATGCCTTCATCACGTTCTTCAGGGGTTCTGTAAGAACTGCAAGCCTCTTCATGCTGCTGTCCTCCACTTTCACAATATAGTCTGCGCTCTCTGGAAACACTGACCTCATGAAACCGTGCATTCCAGTTATTCCCGCTTCATGCTTGTTTCCGTCTGAACAGTTGTCAGGGCGCCCTATCCTGCAGTTGGGGCAGTCACCCGGCCTTCTCACTACGGGAACAACAGTGTCTCCAGGTTTGAATCCTGGCACATTAGACTCCTTCACCCTGCATACTGATTCGTGTCCAAGAACAAGGTAGTCATAACCTTTCGGGTTGTATGCGAACCGAAGAGATCCGTTTGCAATTCCGCGGTCTGTTCCGCATATTCCTGTGTATAATGGTTCCAGAATAACATCATACTTCTCTGGAACTGCAATATTAACCGTCCTGTAATTAACTCCCCCATCCGGGGCATTTGTTGTTATTGCAGAAACATCATCCATGCCTCTTTATTGGAACGTACTATTTTAAAAATTCTTCAAAGTTGATGGCCGAGCCTGTTTTTCTTAGTTTCCAGATAAAACTGGTCTTCAGGCGTTGGCTCTGTAACCAGAGGGATGCGCTCAATAACTTCAATGCCCTTGTTCTGGAGAAACTCGAATTTTAGCGGGTTGTTAGACATAAGCCTGACACGTTTTATCTCAAAATAATTCAGGACATTAAGAGCGAAGCCATATTCTCTGCTGTCAATGGGAAGGCCAAGCATAACGTTTGCCTCAACAGTGTCGTAACCCTGTTCCTGAAGGCTGTATGCTTTGATCTTGTTGAAAAGCCCGATCCCCCGGCCCTCCTGCCTCAGGTAGATCAGTATTCCATACTCCTTCTTAGCGAGAATTTCCAGGGACTTGATCAGCTGGCTCCTGCAGTCGCATCGCTTTGAACCGAACACGTCTCCAGTGAGACATTCAGAGTGTATCCTCAAGGGCACTGCATCTTTGCCGAAAACATCACCTCTCACGATGACGGCGTGCTCCCTTGGGTCATCATCGTCCTTGAAGGCATATATGGAAAAATCACCAAATATAGTTGGCAATTTTGCCTTGGAGTAAAGTTTGAACATTTCCTGCTCTACATAACAGAATGGTATAAAAATTTAGATTTGCGGAAACCCCGTTCAGTGCTGATGCACCATTTCAGTTCATACTTCACGGTAGATGCACCGGGATATGCATGATGCAGGAAAATTATGCATTTCAGGTCATCTTGGAACAAAGCGTATAGCCGTTCTGAAGGTGGAATATGTAAAGAGGTTCCCCATAGCCCGGAACTGGATTCAATTGATTGGCAATTTTGTAGTATTCTCCTGGGTTTACAGAATACCTCAGGTACAACTTTGACGGTCTTTCACGTTTTATCATGTCTCTGATTTGCCCGATAGTTCCGAAACCGATTACCGAAAACATGTCTCCGGGGAATTCGCTGTCAGGTTCCCTTTTTGAACCAAGTATCAACCGTCTTCTGTCCCTGTTTCCCAGGAAGAATTCGCCATAGTCTTCAACAAGATGGGTCAGTTCAGCCGAAACTAATGCAACATCAGGAACACAAACATATCTGGGCCCGTCACCGGACAGGAACTCATGCTTCTTTCTTTCTCCCCGCACTATTCTCTTTGAAGGGAAAATAACTGCCGTTGACTGGCTTTCAGCCAGCTTGCTGCTGTATTCCGTCAGCCTCACAAGAGAACCGTTAAGGGAGATAAACTCTGCCTCGCTTTCAATTGAGATGGTTTCAACGGGAGTGAGGGGAGGAAGGTCGAAAACAAATCTACCTGTAACATGCTGGAGCTTTTTCTTCATGATATCGGGATCCGGCAGCAGTGTGACGGAGCCTGCTTCATCCCTGACCCTTAACGGATCGGAAAATACAGTAGCATCAGTGCCTATTTCTCCTGTTTCTATGAATTTGAATGCGTCTGAATCCCTGAAGTCAACCTTTGCCGCATATTCAAGCGCGTTGAGGTTTGCCATGAGGTTCCTTGTTGTATTTCTCTCAACCGCAACAACGTCAGAGAATCCTGCGAACATTATGGACTGCATGCCTGCACCGGAGCCAAGGTCATACATTTTCGACTTTCTCAGTCTTTCTCCCCTGTATTTTCCCACGTATTCAGGAGTCGAATAGGAACAGGAATAAGAATCGAGCCAGAGTCTGTTCCATTTTGAGAATTTCCTTCGCACTGTCACTCTGGATTTTGCGAAGTCATAGAGTTCAAAGGGAAATTCCGTCAAATCCGAGATTCTGTCAAGAACTGATTCCCTGTTATATCCGTTGAGAATCATGTCCACTATTTTGTCCATCACCTCATTATTTTCATCCCGGAATGATGTTCTGTTCAATGCTTTTGAAAGGACAACTGCCTTGCTTTTGACCCTCATATTATCAGAACCTCTCTGGGCTGGTTTGCCGGCGCCTCGTTTCTGCTTTGGTGAGTTCACAGGCGCATCAAACTGAGCCCATATATGATTATTACCCTGCCATATATAAGAAGGAAACCGAATTTATTCAGCAAAATAATTTATCTGCACAGCATTACGCTAGAACATGGATCCCGTCAGGGTTGGAAAGGTGAAGGAAGTATATGATGAAGGAGACCACCTTCTTTTTGTGTTCACTGATAAAATATCCGTCTTTGACAAGGTAATACCCACTCTAATAGACGGAAAGGGAAAGTCTCTCTGCATGACTTCAAAGTTCTGGTTTGATAGGCTTAAGGAGAAGGGTATAAAGACACATCTCATTTCCACCCCTGAATTCAACAGGATGAATGTCAGGAAGTTCGAGGTTGTGGAGAGGTACAACGGAACAGTCAGCGAAAATTACCTGGTCCCGCTTGAGTTTGTCGCGAGATACTACGCTGCAGGGACGCTCATGGACAGAATAAAAGCTGGAAAGATTGACTTTAGGGACCTTGGTTTCTCTTCTGTTCCGAAATACGGGGAAGAAATTCCTGAACCATACTTTGAGGTAACGACAAAGTTCGAGAAGTTCGACAGGCCCCTCAGCAGGAAAGAGGCAATGGAAATATCCGGATTGAATGCTGATGAACTGGATTCTGCCAGGGAACTGGTATTTAAGATAGACAGGGAAATCGCCGCGGAAGTTTCAAAAAGAGGGCTTCTCCACGCTGACGGAAAGAAGGAGCTCGCACTTGATTCCGAAAGGGATTTTGTTGTTGTTGACACTTTCGGCACTGCAGACGAAGACAGGTTCTGGGACAAGAAAGAATATCAGAGCGGAAATGTGCATGAACTCAGCAAGGAATTTGTCCGGCAGTATTACAGATCCACCGGTTACCACGAAAAGCTGTACAGCGCCAGAAGCAATGGATTGCCTGAGCCCGATATTCCGCCGCTTCCGGACGACCTGAAACACCAGACTGAAATGCTCTACCGTGAAATGTTCAGCAGAATAACCGGCCAGGTGTGGAAATTTGATTAAAAAAATCTCCCGGGATTACTGAATTCCCAGGTCTATCTGGTTTTCAACATAGTGCCAGAGCTGGTGCTCTATCTCGTATGACCAGAGTGCCTCAGGCACTTCAACAAATGCAAGCATTGGAGATATGAAGAAACCTTCTATTGAAGCGATGGTAAGGTCCTTGAGCCATTCGCCTACCCCTATCTTTATCCTGAAATCCGAGGGCTCGCCTTCTATAATCAAAGTAAATGCCCTGTTCATTGCAAGGAGCGTCCTCAACATTCCCCCCTTCTTTGCCTGGATCAGGAACCCCCTTGGGTGTGTCGTGTTCTGTACCTGAAAATTCTCTTCCCTGAAAAAATCCATTATCAGTCCACTGAGCTTCTTCAGATCAACATTCTTTCCTGAATATTCTCTGCTCGTTGTCTTCATTGTATTCCTTACTATAGTGCTTATAATCTTATTATTCTTATTCAGACAGTAACAGATTTCCAGTTTTCCAGATTTCCAGAAAACCTATATACCATGTCATGATAGTCCTGCATGGCAGAAGGAACAGCAAGAAAGAAAACAGAAAAGGAAGAAACAGTAGACGCGGAAGAGGTTGAAGAAACAAAGGAAACGGAAGAAGAACAGAGAAATGTCTCAATAAAAGGTGTCAGTAAGGACCTTTATCAAAGGATAAATGAGATAGCGCACGAAACAGGAAAGACAATGGGTGAGATTACAAACGATGCGTACAAGGTGTTTGCCTCAACCATTGACGGAGCAAAATCTGTATCAAAGAGTTTCATAACAGGGGCCTGGGAAACAGGGGCACAGGTAATTGCAAATCTCAATGAGCTTGAGATCAGTGGAGACGATCTCAACGACTTCAAAAGGAAGGTACTCTTCAGGAACATCAAGAAGCTGATAATCACTGAGGTTAACGACGAGGACATCAGAAAGAAAGTGCATTCATTTGTGCACATCGATGAGCTCGTCATACCAGAAAACGTGAAGAAGGCCACAGTGCTGACAAAATGCACATACGTGTCAAAAATAACACAAAAATAAAGAATCACTCTCTTCATGGAAGTGTGTGAAGGGAACATTGAAAGACAGAGTGGCCGGTTTCATGGCAGCCTGCGATGGCGCAACAGTCTGTTCGATTGACGTCGAGACCCTGGTTGCAGATACCGGCTCATTTTTGAGCGGAGAGCGCATTATTGCTATCTCGTTCGCGGTTCTTGGCAAGAAAACAGAATCCTTTGTGTTTGTTGCAGAATCAGACACAGATCCTGAAGAGATGAGGATCCTGAGAGAACTGGACATGAAGCTGGCTGAATTTTCTCCGGAAATCATAATAGGATACAACCACACAGGTTATGACATACCTCTGATCATGGGAAAGACAAGATCCCTGTCGCATGAGGACAGGACAAGGAATATAGAATTCTTCCTGGGAACTTCCTGGTGCCTTGACATGAAATACCTGATTGCGGAAGACCTCTACAAGAGTGACGGGTACTACAGGGTCAGGAAGCTTGACGATGTCCTTGTCCATGAAAGGTACAGGCAACTGGGGACGATGAATGCCAAAGACCTTGTAAAACTGGAAGGAATGGACAAGGGCCAGGCTATAAAGCATCTGTGGCAGAACGACAGAGAAAAATTCCTGAATTACAGCCTGGGAGATGCGGTCGACCTGATAATCATATTTGAAAAGATTATGGATATTCAGCCATAAATTAAAGGCCGAACTTGTTGACTACCGCGCCAAGGTTGTCCATGTAGTCCCTGAAAATGCGGAGAATGTCTCTTGATGTGATTATTCCCATGAGCTCGTTACCCTTCATCACAACCAGTCTTCTGATGTTCTTGTCGCGCATCAGCTCAGTTATTTTCTCAGTTGGAGTGTCCGGGCTGACAAAGATGAACTCCCGGGTCATGATTGAACCTATCTTGGTTGCAGCAGGGTCTTCACCTTTTGCAAGCACCTTTGTGAGAATATCCCATTCTGTTACAATCCCAACAGGCTTCTTGTCTTCAGTAATGATCATGAAGCCTTCTCCAGACGAGGACATAATCCTTGCACAGTCTGCGACAGTTACGTCGTACGAAACGAGATTTGGAGTCTTTCTCATTATGTCAGCTGCGGTTAGAACCATCGTTTCAGTATGCTCATGGAATATTAAAACACGATCATCAACAACCTGAAGCCAACACGTCCTCTATTGCGGAGACTGAAGATAGACTGGGCTTTCTGTGGTTCAGAACTAATCTAAAATATTTAATACCAATTCCGAATTTCCAATTGAATTTTCTGGTGTTAAATAATGAATGAAGTTATGTCTACTGGTACGACAACTCTGGCCATGACAACAAAGGATGCAGTAATCCTGGCCACTGACAGGCGTGTTACAATGGATCATTTCATTGTCCACAAGGACGGGAGAAAACTCCACAAGATAGATGATTATGTGGCCATGACAATCGCTGGCCTGGTTGGAGATGCCCAGGTCCTCGTGAGATACATGAGGGCCGAACTTGAACTCTATCGTCTGCAGAGGAAGTTTGGAATGCCCATAGAAGCCGCTGCTACCCTGCTCTCAAACATAATGAACCAGAGCAAGTTTTACCCATACATGGTCCAGCTTCTCATTGCTGGAATCGACACAAAGCCCCACGTCTTTTCAGTGGATGCGGCAGGAGGAAGCGTCGAAGACAAGTATGTGAGCACAGGCTCAGGCTCTCCTTTCGTTTACGGTGTCCTTGAGACACAGTATGACCCAAGCATATCTGTCGATGAAGCAATCGATATTGCAGTAAAGGCAATTAGCGCATCAAAACAGAGAGATTCTGCATCGGGCGGAATGATTGATGTTGCCGTTGTCGACAGCAAGGGGTACCGTGACATACCGGAAGAGGATGTCATGGAGAGAATGAAAAAACTCAAAGTAAAATATTAAACATTTTTCAACCTTACATATTATTAATTTCAACGGTGATTCGATGTCTTTTAAAGACTATTTGTCAGAGGCAAGGGAGATATTCGATCGTCTCTACCCGGACAATAAGATAACGGAAGTGGATTACGAGGGCCCGACCATAGTTGTTTACACTAAGGATGAGGAACTCTTTTCCAAGCGGGAAGACCTGGCAAAACAGATAGCACAGGAAATGAGGAGGAGAATAGCCATAAGGCCCGATCCTTCAATTCTGCTTGCTGAAGATGAGGCCAGGGACAAGATAGAGAAGATACTTCCTTCAGAGGCCGGGGAACAGGATATTTATTTTGAGGCCGACACTGGGGAAGTGGTCATTGAGGTCGATGAACCATCTGCAGTCACGAGCAGGTCTGCCGATTTCATCACACAGATAAAGTCACAGACAAAGTGGGCCCCAAGAGTTGTCAGGGCACCTCCAATGTATTCAAGGACAGTCAAGGAAGTCCGTGAACTCCTGAGGGAAATGAAGCAGGAAAGGAAGGTTTTTCTGCACAATCTCGGGGAAAAGCTAAACATACCTCTGATGCCCGGAGAGACCTGGATCCGTGTCACCGCACTTGGAGGGCACAGGGAAGTTGGAAGGAGTTCAACTCTCGTGTCAACAAATAACTCAAAGATAATGGTTGATTGCGGCATGCTCAACCAGGCAGAAGACGACCAGCCATGGGCGGGTGCACCTTACCTGTATGTACCGGAAGTTCAGCCATTTTCTTCCATTGATGCTGTTGTACTCACTCATGCCCACCTTGACCATTCCGGATTGCTGCCTGTTCTGTTCAAATACGGATACGAGGGCCCAGTCTACATGACTTCACCAACAAGGGACCTCGCCGTTCTTCTGCAGAACGATTTTATCAAGGTTGCGCACGCGGAAGGCCACAAGGCTGCATATGAATCCAAACACATACGCGAGATGGTAAAGAGGACAATCATTCTGAAGTATAACGAAACAACGGACATTACAAGAGACACCAGGCTGACTCTGTATAATGCCGGCCATATACTGGGTTCTGCTTCAGTACATTTCCACATCGGCGAGGGATTGTACAACATTGTGCTGAGCGGCGATGTGAAGTTTGAGAAGAGCTGGCTCTTCAACCCTGCAAACAACAGGTTCCCTAGAGTGGAAGCCTTCATGACTGAATCAACGTATGCGGGAAGGGAGGATTACCAGCACTCCAGAAAGGAGGCCGGGGAGACTCTTGTAGATATAGTGAACAGGACATTTGACAGGGGAGGCTCTGTCCTTATTCCTGTTTTCGCGGTGGGCAGGAGCCAGGAAGTTATGCTTGTTCTCGAGCAGATGATCAGGGAGGGGCACATCAGCATGAAATCTCCCGTGCATCTTGACGGAATGATCATGGAAGCAACCGCAATCCACGCTGCATATCCGGAATTCCTTAACAGGGAGCTGAGGGAGCGGATTATGTTCAAGAATGACAACCCGTTCCTGAGCCAGCACTTCAAGAAAGTGGAGACAAGGGAACAGAGGCAGGAAATATGTGATTCCACCGACAGCCATATTGTCCTTGCAACTTCCGGAATGATGAATGGGGGTCCTGTCATGGAGTATTTCAAGACGTGGGTTGATTCTCCAAAACACAGCCTCGTTTTTGTCGGGTACCAGGCGGATGGCACGCTTGGAAGAAGAATCCAGAGGGGAGCCAAGGAACTGACATTATCAGACAAGGGAAAAGCAAACAAGTACAGTGTTAACATTGCGATTGAAACTGCCGAAGGTTTCTCAGGGCATTCTGACAAGAGGCAGCTTCTTGCCTACATTGCCACAATGCAGCCAAAGCCGCACAGAATACTTGTAAACCACGGTGACGGTGAAAAGGCCCAGGAATTCGCCAGGCAGGTTAAGTCAAGGTTCGGCATCGATGCCTATGCCCTTCGAAACCTCGAGACCCTGAGGCTCTACTGAAAGAAAGAATCAGAGGGGAAATCTTCCGTCTCCGGAAACTTTCTGCCAGTCTTCAAGGAACTTTTCCAGACCTTCGGTTGTCTTTGGATGCTGCGGAAGCTTTTTCAGAACCTCAAAGGGTATTGTGGCTACGTCTGCGCCTATCATGGCAGACCTGACAACGTGAATCGGATGCCTGACAGAAGCAACAAGGATGTTGGTCCTGATGTCATAGTTGTCAAAGATTGTTCGAATCTGCTCTATGAGAAACATGCCGTCCTCTGAGATGTCGTCAAGCCTTCCCACGAACGGTGAAACATACTCAGCTCCGGCCTTGGCTGCAAAGAGGGCCTGCACGGGATTGAAAATCAGGGTGCAGTTGACTTTTATATTCTCGCTCTTCAGCTTTCTTATCGCCTTAAGGCCCTCAAGAATCATTGGGATCTTTACAACCGCGTTTTCTCCCAGCTCATGGATCTTTCTTGCCTGGTTTAGCATCTCCCCGTATTCAGTGGCAACAACTTCAATGCTTACCGGGCCGGGAGTGACGTTCAGTATCTCTGTGACAACTGTCCTGAAATCCTTGCCCTTTATCTTGGAAACAAGTGACGGGTTGGTAGTGACGCCGTCAACAAGTCCCATTTCAACACCCTCGCGTATTTCATCAATGTTTGCTGTATCGAGAAATATTTTCATGACATGCCTGAAATCGCAACTAATACAAAAATATTGATTGTTCTTTCCTGAAAGTGCGTTATTGTATTCCTTCAGGATTTGTGAATAAAAAAAGGAATTCAGGAGAGGTTCTCGTACCTGCTTTCTTCCCTGAACACTTCTTCTGCAACCTTTGAAATGTCTGCAGGACCCATGTGGAAGTAATCGAACAGTTCCCATGAGCTTCCAGATTTTCCGAATGTATCCTTCATTCCCACTCTGCTTACAGGCACGGGATATGATTCAGACACTATTTCTGCAACTCTGCTCCCGAGTCCATTGTAAATGGAATGTTCCTCAGCGGTCACGATTCTTCCGGTCTCTCTCGCAGCTTTAAGAACAGCTTCCGAGTCCATTGGTTTTATTGATGACATGTTTATGACTCTGGTGTCTATTCCCTTCTTCTTCAGGATTTCAGCGGACTCCATGGCCATTGAAACCATTACGCCGTTTGCAATGATCGTGAGATCAGATCCTTCTCTGAACGTTACAGATTTTTTCGGTATGTATTCGTAATTACTGTCATTGAGAACAGGGAATTTCTCCCTGGAGAGCCTGACATAGTATGGAGTTGTCGTCTCTTCGTGCAGATACCTGATCATGCTCCTTGTTTCGATTGAATCAACAGGCACCATCACAGACATGTTTGGAAGGCCGGACATTATGCCAACGTCCTCCACTATCTGATGTGTTGCTCCATCTTCACCCACAGTAATCCCGGCGTGAGTGACCACGAACTTCACGTTGACGTTGTTGTAGCAGATGCTCTGCCTCAGCTGTTCATAAGCTCTTGTGAGGAAAACGGCAAAGGTAGAGACGAACACCTGCCTGCCGGTGAGTGCCGCGCCTGCTGCAGCAGTTACCATTGACTGTTCAGAAATTCCCATATTGAAAAAGCGGTCTGGAAACGCCTTCCCGAACTTTCCCGTGTTTGTGGAGGAAGACAGGTCTGCGTCAAAAACCATCATCTTTGGGTCTTTCTTGCCAAGCTCAACAAGCTCCAGGCCGTATGCTTCCCTGAGGCTCTCTTTTATCATGCGGGTATCTCCTCCCCAAGCTCCTGAAGTGCCATGTTATACTCTTCCTCGTTGGCGGGTGGCTTGCCGTGGTAGGCTGGATTGCCCTCCATATAGCTGACCCCTTTGCCCTTGACCGTGTTTGCTACAATGAATGTGGGAAGGTCTTTTTCTTCTTTTCCTTTCATCAGGGCACCATAGATCTGGTTGATATCATGCCCGTCTATCTCGAGAACATTCCAACCAAAGCTCTTCACCATTTCGGCAACGTTCCCCATGGGCATAATGTCTTCTGTTTTTCCGTCCAGCTGGACTCCGTTCCTGTCCAATATAACAGTCAGGTTTGAGAGCCTGAACTTATTGCCGGCCATGAGAGACTCCCAGATGTTGCCCTCTTCAATTTCGCCGTCACCTATGGCTACATAAACGCTGTAATCAATTCCATCGACTCTCGAAGCAAGAGCCATGCCTATTCCGACACCAAGGCCCTGCCCGAGTGATCCGGTGGACGATTCAATGCCGGGCACGCCTTTGTGGACATGTCCTTCAAGTTTCGAGGAGAGTTTCCTGAATCCGGAAAGAAGCGTTTCGGGGAAGAAACCTCTTGCAGCGAGAGTGGCATACATTCCTGGTGAGGCATGCCCTTTGCTGAGAATGAACCTGTCCCTGTCGGGGGCATCAGGCTTGAGCGGATCGATATTCAAGACCTTGAAATAAAGAACCGCCAGTATATCCGCAAGGCTGAGTGAACCTCCCGGGTGCCCGCTTTTTGCTTCATAAACCATCTTTATTGCGTTTACCCTAATTCTTCTTGCAACTTCCCTAAGCTCATCAACTTCTATTTCAGACAACATCTCAGTCTTGCACCTTTGCACCAATTAAATGACTGCCATTTGGAAGCGGGGTGACAGCACCAGTGCTAATGTCAATACTTATTAAAAATGTTTTTTAGCTTGTTTCAGCACAACTCTCTTCATGCGATGAAATCAAGGCCGGCATCATCTTCTTTGGTTCCCCTTGTAAGTTCTTCCACAGAGTATATGCCAGTGACAATGAGAATGACCTGTATCTTCGCGTTCAGAGTCTGGTCTATGCCTGCGCCAAGTATGATCTTCGCCCTCTCATTGACCATCTTTCCCACCTCATCGGAGGCGTTTCTCGCTTCTTCGAGCTGTATGTCATCGCCACCGGTCACGTTGATCAGAACTCCTGTTGCCCTGGAAAGGTCAACATCAAGAAACGGGGACTGAATGGCAAGTTTCACAGCATCCGCCACCCTCGTCTCAAGTGGGCCATCCGAAACTCCGATTCCCATGAGGGCACCTCCTGAATTTCTCATTATTTCTCTCAGATCGTTGAGGTCAAGATTAATGAGCCCGGTGTTACCAATCACTTCTGTTATTGCCCTGACGGCCTTCACAATCACTTCATCAGCATACCTGAATGCTGTCTCTAGCGGCACGTCTGAAACAAGATCGAGGAGTTTGTCGTTCTGGAGCATAATTACGCTGTCGCATACAGGCGCGAGCTTTGCCAGCCCAGCAAGCGCTTTTCTCTTTCTGTCGTCCCCCTCAGAGGAGAAAGGCATGGTCACAACAGCAACAGTAAGCATTCCGCGGTCCTTGGCCATTTTGGCAATATAATGGGCAGATCCTGTTCCTGTTCCACCGCCAAGGCCTGCTGTAACGAACACTATTTCCGCATTACGCATGAGCTCGTGAATATCCCTCTCGCTTTCCCTTGCTGCTTCTTCCCCTATTTTTGGGTCTCCTCCTGCACCCTGGCCGCTTGTAAGGTTTTCACCCAGCAGTACTTTGTTGTGTGACCTGATCCTGAGAAGGTGGTTTGCGTCTGTGTTGCATGCTATCAACTCAACTCCGGCCAGCTTCTCCCTGTGGAGTCTTGAAATTGTGTTTGATCCAGCGCCTCCGAGTCCAAAAATCTTGATAAGCGATGATGCTCTTGAAGCGTACATGTCTATTTCGTCTTCGCTGGTGCCTTTCCATTCCGACGGAGGTTCGCTGCCATATGAAGTATTGCCGAACATTGAAAATACAATTTAAAAGAGCTAGAGGTGATATTAATCTTTTTGTCCGTTCACAATGCCGGAAATGAAAATATATCAGCCTAGGATTGTTTCCATACAGTCAGAAGGCCGTAAAAGAAAGTTGCAAACATTATGAGGAGCGCTATTCCCCCGAAAGCGAATGTCCTGAGCTTCCTCTTCAGCATGTTGGTCGAGATGGCAATCCCAAACACAGTTACCCCGAATCCGTTAACAATCATGCTAATCAGTTTCAGGAATCGCACGCTCATAGTGGCAGAGAATGCCTGGAATATGAAGATTTCAAGTCCCTTGGGAGTGAGCAGTGACATTATAAGGTGGTATGGGACGTGATGTGAAGTGATGAAATAAACCTGTGCGAGTGTAAGCCCGAGAATCACGACTGGAAGGACGTAAAGGTATATGAGTTCAAAAGTGTAGAATACACCGGCTTTCCTGCTTGTTCCATTTACGAGGTCCTTGAAGAAGTAATACCAGCCTGTTCTTGACCATCTGACCTGTTGCTTCACATATGATTTGTAATTCTGTTTTGCCTGTGTTTTTACCAGCACATCATAATTTTTTATGGCCCGGTAGTTTGACCTAATTATATAGCTTGTGAGCTGCCTGTCGTCTCCCATGCCCTGATTGTTTCTTCTGCCGAACACCTTCAGCTGGCTGAACTCTGGAGATTTTATGAAAGGCTTGACAAGTTCTGTTCTGTATACTGCGCATGGGCCGTCAAGCAGCATTACGCTGCCGCTGACAGACATGGCCTTCAGTACGACTTCCCTGGATCTCTCAACAAATTCCGAACTGTAGGATACTGCCGTGCCGTCATTTTCAACTGACAGGTTTGCACCAACGCCACCTACGTCCGGCTCAAATTTGGAAAGGAGTTTTGCCACTCCGTCCTTTGGAACGATTGTGTCGCTGTCCACAAACATGACAAAGGGGGTATCAACATAATCCATGGCGTGTACCATGCCTGCTCTCTTTCCTCCTCTTTTCTTGTTCCTGATGAATTTGCAGCCGTATTTGTATGCTATCTGCCTGTAAGGCTTCTCTACTCCGTCCCCTACCACGAGCACTGGAGAGCCCTGACTTGACAGCGAGGCAATGACTTTCTCGAAAATTTCACTGTCTTCGTTGTACACAGGAACCACGATTGTTACTTCTTCGACCTTATGGTCAGAAACCTTTGTATTGTCCTTGTAGAACACGGACCTGATTGAATTTATAAGGTAAAACCCGGCAGATATTACTGAGAATATCAGGGCGATCAATACAGTGGTGAATTCCAGGTACATCTTTCTTTCCATCGATTTCAAAGGAGTATTTATATTCTTAGGTACATAATCAAAAATTAATAATTGTTAAAAACTCGCTGTTTGACTGCATCTGCGTAAACGAATGTCATTTTCATATAGTATATTGTTAATAATTCAAATTAAGGCACGCCTAAAAAGGCGCGCCATAAAGCTTCTATTGTTTGAATCTTTCTTTGAGTGGTTTCTTGTCGATCTTGCCGGTGCTTGTTTTTGTGAATGCTTCCACCTGTATGAAGTCGTCCGGGATCCAGAACTTTCCTATTCTGCCAGTATCCACGGCGTTTTCCAGTGCGTCTCTCAGAAGCTTTGCGTCAATAGGAGCTTTGGACGTCACAAAAGCAACAGGCCGCTCTCCCCATTTCTCGTCAGGCTTGCCGATGACAGCGACTTCTTCAACACCGTTTATTGTACTTATGATGTCTTCAAGGAGTATTGTCGGTATGAATTCTCCCCCGGATTTGACAGCGTCCTTTTCCCTGTCCACGATCTTTACGTAGCCGTGTTCATCAACCACCGCAAGGTCACCAGTGTGGAGCCATCCTCCCCTCCAGAGCTCCTCTGATGCTTCATCATTGTGCCAGTATCCTGAAGTAAGCCACGGTGATCTCACAACAATCTCGCCTATGGAAGCAGAATCCCATGACACATCATTGAAGTCCGTGTCCACGACCCTGAGGTCAACCAGGTAGATGGGCACTCCGGCCTTTAACCTGAATCCGAACCTCTTCTCTTCAGGCATTGCAAGAACATCCTGAGTGAATGATGCAAGCGTGAGAACAGGGGCTGTCTCGGACATTCCATAACCACTGATCAGAGAAACACCCATTTGTTCAGCTTTTCGGGCGAGACCTTCCGAGAGGGCGCCTCCGCCTATTGTTGCTCGCAGTCCGGACTTTCCAAGTACCCTCTGGGCTTCAGGCTCAGACATTAGAAGGTAAAGGATCGGGGGGACCATGGCGCTCACCGTAACTTTGTGCCTGTCGATCAATTCAAGCAGTTTTCCATACTCATATTTTCCCGGCAGCACGTATTTGTTGCCCTTTAACAGTACCCAGAAAGGAAAACCCCATGAGTGCACATGAAACATAGGAACAAGTGGCATTACAACATCTTCATTTGCAACACCTATGGGTTTGTCTGAAATGCCTGCCATCAGTGAAAGAGTGTGAAGAGTGAGGTCCCTGTGGGTGAAAGTAACCCCTTTGGGCATACCAGTGGTTCCGGAAGTGTAGAAGATTGTTGCTGGATCATCCTCGCTTAAGGCTGGAAGCGACAGAGTTTCTGAACCAACAGAATCACCAACTTCCTCCATGTCGCCACCAGATTTTATTCTGCTGAATTCTTCTGGATCTTTGACCAGGTCATCAAAGTTGTACACGGGCTTGAGCTTTGTTTCAAATTTTCCGGATTCTGAATAAACTATCCAGCCATCTATGAAGCTGAACATCTCGATGAATTTCTCAATCAAAGGAACAAATTCATCCCTTATTATGACGTATTTGTCGCCAGCATCCTTCATCGAATAATAAATCAGTTCCGGAGGATACCTTATGTTGACGGTGTGGAGTATTCCTCCTGCCATTGGAACAGCATAATAGCTTGTGAGATATCTGTCTGTATCCCAGTCCACGACTGCTACAACGTCTCCTTTTGCCAGACCAAGCTTGAGAAGCGACTTGGAGAGGTTGAGTACCCTCTTCTTGAAGTCAGAGTATGTTATGCTGCTCACATCCCTGTATTCAATGGTCTGATTCGGGTTTCTCCTGACGGCGCTCTCCAGAATCTTGTCTATGGTGAGTTGATATTTATGATATCCAGAAGCCATATTGAATACAACAGTTAAAGCAACATAATTATTTCGCTAAAAACAGAGATGGACTTCTCGCAATGTGGACATAATGCATAAAAAAGCTGATTTTCAGAGCCTGCAGTAATATTTTTCTAGCTAAATCTATTATTTAATAGTATATAAATAGTTCACTGGATTTGTTCAAAACATTTATCTACGGAAGGATGCTTTAAGCGATATATATCCTATGAAGTCCGAAGGCATTAGAAAAAAAGGTAGTTTCAAAGGTATAGCCATACTTTCTGTCATAGCTATGATGGTAATTTCATCCTGCTCGGTGATCGTCTTTTCCGCCCCCGGGATGAGTTCTGTTTCAGCAGACAACGGTAATGCTTCTAAATCTTCTACAATAACACAGTACAGCATAACATTCACAGAAACAGGTTTACCTAGGGGCGCAACAGGATACGGATACACCTGGCATGTGATCCTGAATGGAGTCACTGAAAGAACATCAGGAACCAGCATCACTTTCAATGAGACTGATGGAACATACCACTATTCCGTCGGCTCAACATACAACTATTTTCCTGTCCCTTCAAGCGGAACCGTGATAGTCAGCGGCTCGAACAAGAATGTTCTTGTGAATTTCCACAGCAAGACATACCTTGTGACTTTCAATGTTAATGATTATTCCTCCGTCACTGGCGGCACTTCTGCTCTGAGCACCTGGTCAGTCAACTTTGACGGCATGAACAACACAACCCAGAGCAGCTATGTGGAATTCCTTGTCCAGAATGGTACTTACAGCTATTCAGTCACTGCCCCTCATGGCTATTTCTCCGCCCCGGCAACCGGAAGCATAACTGTATCCGGCTCGAACGTGATACAGAACCTCACTTTCAACAACACACTGTACCAGGCCACTTTTGTTGAATCGGGCCTTCCCAAGGCTGCATCATCAAACCTTGTGACTGAATGGAAACTTAATGTCAGCGGCCCAGGTCTCTCTACACCTCTTGTAATGTACAGTAATTCTTCTGAAATATCGTTCTTTGTCCCGGCCGGCAAGTATACATATTCAGTTAGCAGCCCGTTTGGTTTTTCATCAAACCCCGTAACAGGATCGTTCACTGTAACCAATGCCAGCATTTCGGAGAGCGTTCATTTCTCTTCGCTGTACTATAATCTTGTTTTCAGGGAAAATGGCCTGCCCTCAAAGGCAACTGTTGGCCAGTACGGAACTGAATGGGGCGTTCAGATCACTAATTCAACCAACGGAAAGTCCTTCGTTCAGTATTCAAGCAACCAGACAGTGTCATTCTACGTAGACAGGGGAAATTACACTTTCTCTGTTCTGAAGCTCAATGATTACAGGCCCTCAGTAAAGTCCGGATATGTCAACGTTACAGACAACAGCTATCTGGTTCCCATATCATTCACGGCCATAAATTACACACTTAAATTCACGGAAAAGAGCCTTCCAGTGTTTTCTTCCAATGGAAGATCTGTAATTGCAGAATGGTCAGTTACTGTCACCAATTCAACGTCCAAGTCTTATATCAGAGAATATTCCAATACTTCAACGCTCTCATTCCTACTTCCAGGCGGTTCATACAGTTTTGCTGTCAGCACCCTCAGCGGCTATACAGTGTTCCCGAGGACAGGCGTCATTACTCTTTCCTCCAACACGAATGTGATTGAGAATTTCACGAACACATCAGCACTGACAAGCACAAGTTCAAACTCCACTGTCGTTTTTGTCGAATCAGGACTGCCTGCAAGCACGCACTGGACCGTAGGGCTTAACAACACTTCAGGCGCCTCATCGTTTTCGACTAATTTCCAGGACAATGTCATTACTGTCCACACCGGGACTTATTTCTACTCGATTCCAAGTGTCGGGAGCTATTATCCCACCGTAATCTCAGGAATAATAGATCTTTCAACGGTACGGGAAGTTAACGTTACATTCGTGAACGGCAACCATCCCCTTGTATTCAAGGAAAATGGCCTCCCATACAACACAACATGGAGCGTTGCCCTATCTTACCCGTCGGGCCAGACATATGTGGAATCCACACAGACAGGCTCTCTGATGTTCAGTGTTCCAAACGGAACATACACATACAGGCTCGTTGACACGGGATTCTACCATCCTCAGCTTAACCAGGGAACGGTAACCGTCAACGGTACCGATTATGTGCCTTCAAACCTCACGACAGTCAATTTTGTCTCTGATGCCACAACTCTCACATTCCAGGAGAGCGGGCTGCCTGCATATACGCAGTGGACGGCATCAATAGCGACCTCTTACGGCAACATAATTTCCAAGACTTCCATATATGGAACAATAAGCTTCACTGTCCAGAACTCGACTTACAGGTATTTCACCTACACAGTGGGGGCATTCCATCCGAAACAGTCATCGGGAGTTCTGAGCGCAAGCGGGAAGTCAGTTACAACAGCTTTCTCATTCTATGATGATGCGCACACAGTCACTTTCAATGAGCAGGGGCTGCCGTCCGGCACAACATGGTCAGTATATCTTGGAGGAATGATCAAGTCTTCCCTGACAGGAAGCAACATAACTTTCACTGTTGGAAACGGCTCATACTACTACATGGTGGAGCCCTCAGGCAATTACCTGAGCAGTGCTTCCTCGGGTTCATTATACATGACCGGAAAAGACACCACTGTTAATGTCTCATATGCACAGAGGCTGTTTGATGTCACTGTTCAGGAAAGCGGGCTGTCCACGGGCACATTCTGGTCTTTTTCACTTGCAGGAAAGGTATACGGGACCAACCAGAGCTCCATGGTATTGCAGAAAGAGAACGGCTCATACATATTCAACACAATACCCGTTGCAAACCATAACCCTGTTCCTTCCGACTCCCTTGTGCGTGTTGCGGGAACAAGCCAGGTGATAACAGTTGCATTCCATTCTGAAGAGTACAACGTAACATTCAATGAACTCAACCTGTCTTCTGGAACGCAGTGGGGCGTCCTTATATCTGGCTCCGGAGTACAGGTGACAAATGCATCCACTTCACTGACATTCAACCTCACCAACGGAACTTATTCATTCATGATACTGACATCTGACAATTACGTCTCAACACCAGCCTCTGGAACACTCTATGTAAACGGGACCAGCATGAGCGAGAGCATAACTTTCAGGCTCTATATCTACACAGCAGTTTTCAAGGATACAACAAGCCTCCCGTCCGGAGATACCTGGTACGTTAATCTCACAAGCGATACCGGCAGGACATATGCCTTGAATTCCACCTCTTCCACAATAGAATTTTCTTTGTTAAACGGAACTTATTCCTACACGGTGGCATCGGAGAACAAGACGGTCTCATCCCCGACATCCGGGCAGTTCACCATTAATGGTGCGGGAACCAGCGTGTCTGTTTCCTTCGCCCCTGTCTACTATGGCGTTACACTCAAGGAATCAGGCCTTCCGAAAAACACTACCTGGTATGTAACACTTGGCGGAGTTAACCACACTGTATCCACAAGCAATATTACTTTCAACCTTGTCAATGGAACATACACATTCAACCTTGTGAACATAAACGGATACAACGTGACAGAAAAATCAGTGAATGTCACTGTAAAGGGAGCAAACAGCACCACATTTGTTACTTTCAAGCCCGTAACCAAGACTGTATACGTTCCACCGAAGACAATACCTGCCACTGTTCCTCTGAACAGCCTGGTGGTGTACATACTGATTGCCATTAGTGCAATCGGCCTTCTGGTGATATTCATAGTATACACCAAGGGAAGAAGAAAGTAGTCCGGATTAGTAGTAAGGGGCAGAGAAGCGGGCCTACCGCTTCCTGTTAAATTTATTAAACTTCGGACAGTTCAGGAGATGATCGTCATTGGATACAGAAGAAATTCATCACGGTACAGGACTGGTTTCACCGCTTGATTACAGGTACGGCAGGTCCGAGGCAAAGCAAATATTTTCTGAAGAAGCCAGACTGCGGAACCTTTTGCTGGTAGAGTATGCTGCCGCGAGTGCAGAGGCTGAAGCAGGGCTTGTGCCCATGAACGTTCCTTTAGACATCAGGAATGCCATCCTGAATGGATCTGTGACGCTCGAAGAGGTCAAGAAGAACGAGGCGCGCATTAATCATGATGTTATGGCAATGGTTCTTGTTCTTTCATCCAGAGTTGAGAATTCTGGGGGGTTTGTGCATTACGGGCTGACGTCCAACGACGTTAACGATACTGCCACCGCACTCCAGATGAAGTACTTCCTTGGTGTGTTCACGGATTCGATACTCAAGCTGCAGCAGAGGCTTTGCAGGATAGTGGAAAAGCATTCCGGCGATATGATGCTTGGAAGAACGCATGGCCAGCACGCAAGCCCGATTACATTCGGACTGAAAATGGCTGTCTTCCTTTCAGAGATAAACAGGCATCTCCGGCGTATTGAACAGGGCAGTTCCAGATTCCTTGCAGGCAAGCTTATGGGGCCGGTCGGTACTGGCGCATTCATCGGAGAGTCGGCTCTCGAAGTCCAGAAGAGCGCAATGAAGGTTCTTGGCCTGAATTATGAGACGAACCCCACTCAGCTTGTTGGAAGGGACAGGTACATCGAATACATTTCAATTCTAAACAACATTTCAGTGACTATAGAAAGGCTTGCAACCGAGATCAGAAATCTCCAGCGGCCGGAAATAGGTGAGATATCTGAACATTTCAACATTGAGAGCCAGGTCGGTTCAAGCTCCATGCCGTCCAAGAAGAATCCAGTGGATTCAGAAACTGTCTGCAGCCTTTCCAGGCTCATGAGGTCTTTCCTTGTGCCTGAATATGAGGCATCCGTGTACTGGCATGAAAGGGACCTGACAAACAGTGCACTGGAAAGGTTTACAATCCCATACACCTCAATAATCTGCGATTTTATCGTGAGCAGGATCGAGGCAATACTTGGAAACCTTGAAGTCAGGACAGACCGGATGCTGAAGAACCTTCTCAGCGATCCACTTTCCATGTCCGAATCTGTCGTCAGACTCCTTACTCTGAAGGGCCTTTCAAGGCAGGATGCCCACGAGACTGTCAGAAAGATTTCAATGAAGGCGGCTTCAACCAGTTCAGATTTTGAATCCCTGATACTTGAAACAGTAAGGGAAGTGAAGCTTGACAGGGCGGAAGTCTCGGATGCTCTGAATCCTAGGAATTTCCTTGGAACAGCGGAAAGAATTTGTTCTGAAACACTGAAGGAATCAGAAAAACTGAAGGAAGAAATGGAAGCGAAGGCGGGTGAGTGGAAACGACGTCCGGTCTGAACCACGATGAAACACTCAAAGCACAGATTCTGAGCGTGCTCAGCAACGGTGAAAATTCCATCTCCGGCATACTGAAGGAGCTTAATGCCAGGGGAGTGGATATGCACAGGCTGACACTTACAGGATACCTTAATGCAATGGCTGACATGGGGATCCTCAAGGAACGGGACATAAAGCCATCCAAGATATATTCAATAGACATGGCATCAAGCAGGGACATTTATTCAATCATCGGATCCGTGGTCAAGATCTACGGCGAGGAGAACATGCCTGATTATGCGCTCATGCTTCTCAATGCGCTTTTCGGGCGGCCAATATTCATAAAGGAGATTGAGAGGTGCAATGTGGGATTGCCCAGGGATTACAGGAAAGTTGTGCCCCCAAAGAGAATGGAATACATAGACCAGCTTTCCACGATTGGCCTCACAATACCACCAAGCAACTCAATGGTTGAACCAACAAGAAAGGACAATGACTTGATAAACCAGATGCTCAGGCTGGTCATTTCACAGGGATTCGAGATCAAGGGAGAATACCTGGGCAGAAGCGACAGCGTGCAGAAGACACTTGACTGACTGTATTTTAATAATAGGTCGCCATTTCATATGAAGATGAACAGACTACCCGGAGGATCTGCATACACGGGGCCGCTTTCCCCTGGTTGCCAGCAATGCGCAAAAGGAGGAAAAATGGTCCTTTTTGTATCGGGAATCTGTGATGCAAAGTGTTTCTACTGCCCATTGTCGTCACCGAAGAAGATGAAGGATGTGATGTACGCAGATGAAATGCCGCTGAGAAATATGAAAGATGCAATTCTGGAGGCAAAGATGATCGAAGCCATGGGCACTGGCATAACCGGCGGAGATCCACTGAAATACTACCAGAGGACTTCACAGTACATAGAGATCCTGAAAGAGGAATTCGGTGAAAAACACCACATCCACCTTTACACAATAAGCGGCACCAGGAACGCAATAGATACAGTGGCCAAGGCGGGACTTGATGAAATACGCTTTCACGCCCCTGAAGAAATCTGGTCCAGAATGGACAACTCTGCATTCAGGAACAGGGTAAAATGGGCCCAGGACAGCGGGATGGATGTCGGCATAGAGGTTCCGGCAATTCCGAAGATGGAAAAGGAGACAATGGACCTCATAGACTTTGCAAGGAGAATGGATCTTGACTTCATAAACCTCAATGAGCTTGAATTCTCTGAAACAAATTTTGACAGGCTGCTCGGCAGGGGATATGTTATCAAGAACGACGTAGAATCAGGGGCAGAAGGAAGCGCGGAACTGGCCATAAAGATGGTCAGGAACAACAGGGACTTCCCGGTGCATTACTGTTCTGCAGGATTCAAGGATGGAGTTCAGCTCAAGAACAGGTTGAAGAGAAGGGCCAGAAACATAGCCAGGCCCATTGATGTTGTCACAAAGGACGGAACAATCATCAGGGGCATCATCCAGGGCAGTGACATATACCGTATAGTTGAGGATCTGAAGATCTCGGGCCTTGAACAGGACATGATCCATATAAACGTGCCAAGGAACAGAGTTGAGGTTCCACCGTGGATACTTCCTGACCTCAGGAAACTGCTCGATTATGAAATGTTCGAAATTGAAGAGTACCCAACCTGGGATGCCATAGAAGTTGAAAGGGTAAAGATCTAGTATTCGATTTTTCTGATTATCAGTGCACCCGATGAACCGGACCAGCTGATTTCGCTTTCCGTGATTACGAGTTCCTTTTTTCCGTCGTATCCGGTGACAAACGTTTCGTATTCTCCACCCTCTCCAGCTATGTTTATTTCCCTGCCTGCCGAGATATTCTCGAGCTCTTCTATCAGGGCCATGTCCAGCTTTCTGCCAAGCATTTCCCTGCCCAGGCCTTCCGCAGAAACGGAGACAATTATGGCGTGAACCTCTGAATTTATGATCTCATCAAGAATTGCTCTCTGTGTTTTTCTCCAAAGTGGAGTGAATGAGACAAGGCCAAGTTCGGTGCAGAGCCTTTCTATTCTTGTTTTCTGGTACTCAGAAGCAATTGCACCGGAGATGACGCATTCTATTCCATGTTTACTTGCGTCTGCCAGCGATTCAGCGAACTTGTCTTCCCCTACGAATTCCACGCTCAGGTCCAGGATTGAAGCCACCTGCTCCGCAAACCTGATGTTTGGAACGTGAAACATCATGGAGTCCTCCTCAGGCAGTACAGTAATGGCTCTTACGACGTCAATGCCCTGCTCCATTGCATAGGCAGCCGAGAGGAACGAATCTTTACCGCCGGAAAGCAGGCACACTGATTTCATCTTGCGCTCACATAATCGTTTTATAGATTTAAACAATTCAAAACGCGGTGAAAAACGTTGGTAAATGTAGGTGAGACAGCACCGGATTTCAAGTTACTGGATACACAGATAAAACACAAGACTCTGGCAGATTATAAGGGGAACAAGACGGTTCTTGCGTTCTTTCCGGGCGCTTTTACGTCTGTGTGCACAAAAGAGCTCTGCACTTTCAGGGACTCGATGAGCAAGTTCAACAAACTCAACGCCAAAGTAGTGGGAATCAGTGTTGACACTCCTTTCTCCCTGGCGGAGTTCGCAAAGCAGAACAGGCTGGAATTTGACCTCCTGAGTGATTCAGGCAGAGAAGTGTCCGAGAAATACGGGGCCCTCCACAAAGACTTCATAGGAATATCAGGGCTCAGCGCTTCCAAAAGGTCTGTTTTCATACTTGACGGGGAAGGAAAAGTCAGGTACAAATGGGTCAGCGAAGATCCTGGAAAGGAACCGGACTACGCACTGATTGAACAGGAACTGGGGAAATTCTAGACACTCTCCAGGACTTCAATTTTTTTCTAATATCTGAAAACTGCTTTTCCAATATTTTCATCGAGTATCATTATTCATGTGAAACATCACTGTTCAAAGGTTCCACGTTATGCTGCCCTTCTTTCCAGCCTTTTTTCCCGTCCTTATAAACTATGTTTTTCCACACCGGAACCTCTGTCTTGATCCTGTCTATGACTAGTGAGCAGGCTTTGAAGGCATTGGCCCTGTGCCCGTCAAACACGTCAACAAGAACGGACGCTTCACCATTGCCGACGAAACCAGTCCTGTGCACAGCCGTTATGAACGTGTTTCCATAAATGCCAATTGTATCCTTGACAATGGACTCAAGGCTCTTGAGTGCCATCTCTGAATACGCGTTGTAATCAATGCCAGTGATTAACCTGCCGTCCTCAGTCGGCCGGACTATTCCTGAGAAAGTGACACGCCCACCAGAAAAAGGGGGCACTGTCTCTTCCGGGACCAGCGGATCACTCTGCACTGCGACCCTGTACCTGTCACCTTTCAGTTCAAGTGGGCTGCTCATCCGAATGCCTCAGGTTCATGAACAGGTCTGGCTTTATTGGCGTCTCCCTTATTCTGATTCCTGTGAGCCTGTCAACTGCACAGACTACGGCAGCCGGAACGCCTATTGTTGGAGATTCCCCGAGGCCTTTGGCACCGTGCGGAAAAGGTGAAGGATTCTCAACCACCCTGACCTTGAAGTTAGGTACTCTTGTTGCATCAAGAACACCTGCATCAGAGATCGAGGATGTTATCATCTGGCCATCATCGGAGTACTGCAGGCTCTCTGAAAGTGCCTGCCCTATTCCCTGGACAGAACCTCCCTCGATCTGGCTGATCACAACATCCATGCTGAGGGCCCTCCCGACATCATAGCAGCTCACACAGTCATTAACACTGATGTGGCCAAGTTCGTCAATTTCCACGGTTGCAAGGTTGGACCCGAAAGAGTTCAGGGAACCGCGCAGGTTTTCATAGAATTCCTCCTCGATGTTCACCTTGTCCAGCATTGACGGCTCATACTTTCCGTGTTCCTTTTCTATTTTCTCCTTGATTTTCCTGCATGCCATGATAACTGCATTTCCGCCGACGATTGCAGATCTGCTCCCCCACGAACCGACTCCCGTTTTCATCATGTCAGTGTCGCCCATTTCTGAAGTGACTGCGTTTTCATCGACTCCAAGTTCTTCCGATACCAGTTTCCTGACGAAAAGCTCGTGCCTCTGGCCATGCGAATTTCCTCCAAGCCATACTGTTACTTTCCCCCGGTCAATCTTCACTCTTGCACTCTCGCCGCCAAAAACCGCAGGAACAAGCACAAAGAACGCAATTCCAGGTTTCCTGTTCCGGTATTTTTCATACTCAAGCTCCTTCACAGCACGCTGGAAAAATGGCTTTGCTGCCTCTATTTTCAATCCGGTTGGCGACGTGAGCGGTTCATCAGACATGTTCATGAGCCTCAGTTCAACAGGGTCTATTCCTGTCTTTTCTGCAAGAAGGTCCATCATCCTTTCCATGAAGAATGCCGCTTCCGGCCTTCCTGCGCCCCTGTACGGGCCCTGGGGAACCTTGTCTGTCATAACAGACAGGGCGTGAATATATGCATTTTTCAT
The DNA here is from genome assembly GCA_046703525.1 of Thermoplasmataceae archaeon. GTDB lineage: Archaea > Thermoplasmatota > Thermoplasmata > Thermoplasmatales > Thermoplasmataceae > WAQW01. The sequence goes on along the minus strand of JBJKSW010000004.1, from coordinate 67,201 downwards.
GTTGTAAGGGCCGGTGATCTGCCTTGCAATAAACGAAGATGAAAAACCTCCAATCCCTCCTCCGTATGCACCACTGTCCACTATTACCTCGCCCTTGACACCGAGAACTTTTCCGGATTTGGAAGCGAAAAGCTTCATCTTTCCAACTACTCCCCTGCCTGGCCTTGATGCCATCAGGTGTTCGCTCCTGCTCTCTATCCACTTCACCGGCTTCCTGATCTTGATTGCAAGCTCGGCCGCCACCACATATTCAGGATAGAGTCCGCCCTTGAGGCCGAATGCCCCTCCAGTGTCAGTCTGTATGACCCTGATCTTTTCCGGCTCCATCTGGAGCGACTCTGAAAGCCCCTCTTTTATGCTGAAAACGGACTGGGTGGATGTCCAGACTGTGAGCCTGTCACCATCATACGAGGCAACTATGCCCCTGGTCTCAATGGGGTTTGTAGCCACCCTGTGGTTGTATAGCGTATCTTCCAGGACAATGTCTGCCTCTGTTTCAAAATCTTCTCCAAGGTAGGCGTCTGAAGTTACATTTGATTCAGATCCTGGTATAATGGGTTCTGAATGAACCGCCTTTTCAGGGTCCATAACAGCCTTTAGTGGTTCGTAATCAACTTCAACAGTGTCAAGTCTGTCCTCTGCCTCATACTTTGTGGGAGCGTAGACGGCGGCAATTGGTTGCCCAATGTAAAGCACAATATCCTTTGCAAGCACCGGTGGAGAACTGTTGCCCGGATCCTCTTCTCCTGCCCCTTCTCCTACTGAAGCCACATTTCCCCTGATATCCTTGTGTGTTATGTCTGCCTTTACATTCTTGATTCTGGCCCTGCCGTAAATGCTTCTGTAAAATGCGAGATGGACCATGCCGGGGAGCTTTATGTCATCAATGAATTTTCCCTTGCCGTTAACAATATCCTCAATGCTGCTCAATCTCTCACCTGCCCGATCTTTACAGGCTGTTCCTCTTTCTGTTTTTCAAGTTCCCTGGACGCTTCCTCTATTGACCTGATTATTCCCTGGTATCCCGTGCATCTGCAGAGGTTTCCTGATATTGCCTCCCTCATCTCAGCCTCGGTCATCTTTCTGTTCTTTCTGAGAAGCGTATATGAGGAGATCAGCATTCCCGAGGTGCAGAACCCGCACTGGAGGCCGTGATTGTCCAGGAAAGATTTCTTCAGAACTTTCATCTCCCTGTTTGAGGACAGGCCTTCAAGCGTTGTTACAACATGACCTTGCGCCTCGGCTGCTAGAACTGTGCAGGATTTGACCGGCCTGTCATCAAGCAGCACAGTGCAAGCACCACAATTGCTGGTATCGCATCCAATGTGTGAAGCAGTGAGTTCCAGTTCATCCCTCAACACGTCAATGAGAAGCTTTCTTCCCTCAATGTCCACTTTCCTTTCCTTTCCGTTAATATTCAATTCTATCTTCATAATAATCACCTGCCTGTTGCCCTCCCGTAAGAGACTTCAACTGATCTGGCAACTGCGTTTGAAACTGAAAATAACCTGTAATCTCTTGAAACTGTCGCATCATCCATTATGTCAAGGCCCTCTGTTGCCAGCTTCCTGATTTCGGTGAGAGTGGCTGCATCTATCCTTCTGTCCACAAGCATTTCTTCAATGCTCTTGAGCCTGGATGGAGCCGGAGTCGCAGAACCGACAACAATCCTGGCATCAGTAATCCTGAGGTCTTCGCCGACTCTGATTCTTGAAGAGGAAGTTGCAACCGAAAAGTCTCCGCTCGTCCTCTTCACCTTCATGAAAGAAGAGCCTTCTCCCTTCACAGGGGAAGGAATCAGTATTTCAGTCATGACCTCATTTTCTTTTGCAGCGGTCTCAAACGGGCCAACGAAATAATCGTCTGCCTTTATCCTTCTCTCTCCCGTTTTTCCCTGCAGTGTGAAGGATGCACCGTATGCAAGCATCACCACTGGAAGGTCATTGCCCGGGTCTGCGTGAGAAACATTCCCGCCTGCAGTGCCCATGTTCCTGACCAGCGGGTCTGCAATTTGCTCGGATGCCTCATGAAGCATCTTCAGTTCTTCTCTTACCAGCTGAGAACCCTCAAGCTGGTTAATCCTTGTTGTCGAGCCTATTGAAAAGCCGGAATCCCGCCTTCCGATGTGGTTCAGGGATGCCATATTTCCGATGTCGATAAGTTTCTCCAGTGTCAGTATTCTGGTCTTAAGGAGAGGGATAAGGCTCTGTCCGCCTCCAAGGAGCTTAGCATTTCCCATATTGTCAGAAAGCAATTCTATAGCTTTGTCAACTGAATCAGGCCTTATATAATCAAATTTAGGTGGAGTCAGTGCCATTGGCTTAGCAGTAATTCTTGATATAATTAGTTTTTCTACTTAGCTTTACAGAGCTTTTTCCGGTTCTGCCTTCCGGTCTTTAGATCTCCTGCCTACGTTGTGACTCATTATCAGCTCTGACACAATACTCATTGCTATCTCCCTGGGAGATATTGCATTTATGTCAATACCTATTGGTGTGTGAATTGTGTTGAGGAAATCCTCAGAAACCCCTTTTTGCTTTAGGTCTTCCCTGTCCTTCTGTGACCTCTTTCTGCTCGCCAGAAGTCCCACATAGTGCAGGTCCCGCCTGCTGAGTAGCTCCAGAATCCTTATGTCCTCATTGCCCTTGGTGAGCACTATTGCGGCATCTGAAGGCCGGAATTCAAACAATTCCGGATCTTCATTTATGGAATCGAGGATGCTGTCTGCCCTTTCAGGCGAATCAGGAGATGGTGAAATTAGAACAGTGTTGAAACCAGACCATCTGAGCAGGTCCAGGAGGGCATCTTCCACACTGTCTCTTCCCCCCTGACCAAACAGAACGACCCTTTTCTTTGGAGTGTAAGGCTCTACAAACACGGAAAGGTTGCCGCCGCAGAATGTTTCAACATAGACCTCGTTTCCTTCAGCAGGCTTAAGCATTGCTTCAAGTGCTTTCTCGCTCTGCTCCAGATGAACCTTGAGAAGCCTGGGAACGCCGGTCCTGATCGCTTCCGAAGCCGTTGGGATTATTGCAGATTCGGGGCATCCACCACCCAGAGAACCCGCGACAACTTCATTGTCCGACGTCATGAGAAGTTTGAACCCTGGCTTTGCAAGCGTTGAACCTTCTGCAGATATAACAGTGGCAATCACAAATGAACCGCCGGAAGCAATAAGTTCGCTTACCTTTCCAAAAAATTCTGGGTCTTCCATCTTGCTACTATTAGTTAAAATGACTATAAAGCACTTTTTGGAAAGCACTTTTTTTGGGTCAAGTGTATTCTTTGACATACGCGTACAGTGAGACGGAAACAAGTGGTTCACAGCGGTTTCAAAACTGCATGTGCGTGCTTCGTAGTGAAAAGAATCCGGCTATAAAGGAGAATCCGGTATGAACGTGAAGAGAGGCGGTGTTCTTGCATCAAACTTGATCAGGGGCTCAAAATACTCAGCTGTGAGCGTCCTGAGTTTCGGAGTGGAAGAGGGAATACTGGCTCTCGGCCTCTATACAGCCGGCTTTTATTACATAATTCCTGTAAACGTTGCGGCTGTCTTTACGAGCGTTGCCTTCGGATTCTTCCTCAATGAGTGGTGGACTGTCAGAAATGAAGGTGTACATGAGGGTGGAAGGCGAGGCCTGTTTTACAGAATGCTGATGTTTCAGCTCATATATGCTGCGGGGAGTGCCGTAGGAATACTGGTCCAGCTGGCCATATACTATGCATTCGGCATTAACCCGGTCATTGCCAATATAGCGGGTGCGCTTGCCGCATACCCCATGAATTATGTGACAAGTCTTCTTGTTGTCTGGAGAATCAGGGTGTGGAAACAGTGATTCTGAGTCATTTTTTTGGGTAAAGGGTTATACCGCCCGAAACTGATTTTATCAGGTTATGGGCGGTCCTGAGGGGATGGAGTCATGGTCAGCAGCCACTGTTGAAGACACTGCGAAGATGCTCTCAACAGACGCAGAACGTGGCCTTGAGCATGAGGAAGCACAGTCAAGGCTGAAGAAATTCGGGCATAACAGGCAGGCAACATACAGGCAGCCGTCTCTGCTCAGAATCATACTGCAGCAATTGAAAGAGCCAATGATCCTTGTGCTTGTTCTTGTGGGAATAATCTACACGTTCCTTGGAAACCCTGAAGATACACTTACTATTGTCGTAATTGTCTCACTCGTTGTTACAATTGAGGTATACAGCATAAACAGGGCAAGGAAATCTATGGAAGCCCTGAGAAACCTTACTTCTCCGCATTCTTCAGTAATCAGAGGCGGCCAGGTGAAAGAAATTTCTTCGTTTGAACTGGTGCCAGGGGACATCATGCTGGTTTCAGCCGGAGAAAGGATATCTGCGGATGCAAGGCTGGTGGAGGAGTTCGGGCTCAAAGTTGATGAATCATCCCTGACCGGAGAGTCTTTCCCGGTGCTGAAGGATTCAGAATTCGTAAATGACTCCTCACAACCCGGGGATCCCGTGAACATGATATTCGCCGGCACACTGGCGGTTCAGGGGAATGGAAGGGCAATCGTCACTTCAACCGGAATCAGGACAGAGATCGGCAGGATTACGGGCATGGTGGAGGAAGCTGAGGAGCCTCCGACGCCATTGGCGTCTTCCCTGAACAGGCTGACGGTGATTCTTGCATACATTGCAGCAGCGTTCAGCATAGTTATACCTCTCGCAGGATATATCCAGGGCAGTGACCCCAGGCTGATGATCCTGACTGGGCTTTCGCTTGCCTTTGCAATAATACCGGAAGAACTGCCGGTAATCGTATCCCTGACGCTTGCTCTGGGCGCCTACGCACTTACCCGGAAAAATGCCATTGTCAAGAACCTGCGCGCAGCAGAGACTCTAGGGAACGTGACAGTCATTGCAACCGACAAAACAGGCACTCTGACAGAGAATCTCATGACAGTGAAACACTTTTATACACCTGACGGAGATATAAACGAATTATCCGACAGAGAAATGCCGATTCTTGCAGGGGCCAACCTTGCCGCTGCCAACCAGTTGCTGCGCATTTCAGATTTCAAGAAGCACCGCGATCCTATGGAAATAGCGGTTTACAATGCCTCCATTGAATTGGGGATCGACTTCGGAAGCCTCAGAAGCAGGTTCAGGTTCGTGGACCAGTTCAGCTTTGACAACAGGCTGAAAATATCCTCATGCCTTTACAGGGAGGGGGACAGCTTGACCCTGTTTGCAAGCGGGGCCCCCGAGGTAATACTCAGCAGGTCCGTGTCCGTGGTTGAAAGAGGTGCCGCACGGCCTCTATTGGACGAAGATTCTATATCCGCCATTTCAGCACTTGAACAACTTTCTAGAATGGGCGAACGCACTATCGCTATAGCCTACAGGGAGAACTGCACGGAGTCTGAAGACAGGAATGTTCTGGAGAATGGCCTGACCTTTGCAGGAATAATCAGCTTCATCGACCCGCCAAGAAAGGAAGTAAGGCAGGCGATCAAGGAGTGCCAGGGGGCAGGAATAAAGGTCATTATGCTGACGGGAGACCATCCGGAAACAGCCAGGGCAGTTGCAGGAATGGTTGGTCTGGAAGGAAATTCAGGAGTCGTGACCGGAAGTGAAATGACAGAGATGACAGACCAGGAACTGAGCACTTCAATAAACAGGTTCTCGGTTTTCGCCAGGATTACTTCAGAGGACAAGTTGAGGCTAGTTCGGATTCTGGAGGACATGGGAGAAATTGTTGCAGTTACAGGAGACGGCGTCAACGATGCACCGGCACTTCAGGCTGCACAGATTGGAATCGCAATGGGTGAAAGGGGAACGGATGTGGCCAAAGAATCAGCAGACATAATACTGGCTGACGACAATTTTTCCACCATAGTTGAATCTGTAAGGATCGGCAGGAACATTTACCACACTCTCAGGAAGGGAGTATCATTCTACATGACTGTTCAGTTTGCCCTGGTTGGAATTCTGGTTGTTCCGCTGATTCTCAGAATTCCTTTTCCTTTTTCTCCCATACAGATAATACTGCTGGAAATATTCATGGACATAGGGGCCCTCTGGGGGTTCCTCTCCGAAAAGCCTGAGAAAAGCTTCATGACTGAAAGGCCACGCAGACAGGGGAAAAAATTCATAGACAGAACGCTGGCAAAGCTGATCGCGGGCGGGACTTCCGGCATGATAATTTCAGTGGTTCTTCTCTATCTCTGGGAATATTACAGTAATGGAGGGCCTGTTGAGGCACAAACAACCGCCTTTGCGACATGGGTCATCGCCCAGATAGTCCTGGCCCAGAACTTCCGCACAGAGAGGGAGCCGGTATTCAGAAGGGGCTTCTTCTCGAACACGCCCATTCTGATATGGGCAATGGCAGTTGCAGTACTTCTTTTTGTCATAACAGCTTTCCCGGAATTGCAGGTAATAGTGAGCACGCAGTCCCTGACTCCTCTTGACTGGCTGCTTGTGGCCATAGCATCCTTCGCTTCGACATCATGGCTGGAAATCCTGAAGATCTCCAGCCACTCAGGCAAGAATGCCGGAAAGGTTAAGGATGCCATTACGGAAACATGATAAACGTTCGGATCAAGGGCAATGGACAGAGTTATGACCTGTTCTGCAATTCCGGGTCAGATGCATATAAGTGCAGTCATTCTTGCAGCCGGCTCCTCCAGGAGATTTGGAGGGAACAAGCTTCTGGCCGAGATCAGGGGCAAGACAGTGCTGCAGCATGTGGTGGACGCAGCCAGGAATTCGCCCGTGGATTCGGTAATACTTGTCATTTCAGGCGAGACAGCTGGATCATTTAAGGACACGAACGGAATCAGTGTAGTAATAAACAACAATCCGGCTGCCGGCCTGAGCTATTCAGTCAGGCTCGGCATCCAGGAAGCCTCCAAACACGCTGATGCTGCCCTTGTGATGCTCGGTGATATGCCAAACATCACTTCAGGAATCATTGAAAAGTTCACTGAATTGAGCCGGAAAAATCCAGAATCAATAATATCAGGCATGGTCAGGAATGAATTCATGGTGCCCGCAGTTTTTCCACGGTCCCTGTTTGGAGAGATGAAAAAACTGAGCGGTGACTTTGGCGCGAGAGCTATCATACGGGGATTCGGGAATGTCGTGCCTGTGGAACTGAAAGAGAGCGACATCATTGATATTGACGTAAGGTCTGATGTTAACAGGTTTGGCAGCCGATAAATTCCAGAAACAGAGAATTTGAGAATAGCATCTTTAATATTTTTCAATGAATGTCCTTTCATGATTGATATCTCTGAAAAGCCCATCGTGAAGAGGAAGGCGACTGCAGAGGGCACCATAAAGCTGAGAAAAGAAACAATCCATGCCATCCTTGATGGAAAGGTGAAAAAGGGTGACGTCATAGAAATTTCAAAGACTACAGGCATCCAGTGGGCTAAGAGAACCTGGGACCTTATTCCGCACTGCCATCAGATACCGCTTGAATACGTTGAAGCTGATGCTGAAATCGGTGAAGAAAGCATAAAGTTCAGGTGCGAAGTTTCTGCGTCATATGGAACAGGAGTTGAAATGGAGGCCCTATCATGCGTGAGCGGCTCACTCCTCAACGTCTGGGACATGGTGAAGTATCTGGAAAAGGACAAGACGGGAAACTATCCGGAGACACGCATAAGTGAGATTAGAGTCACGGAAAAGACGAAGGAACCAATATGAGCCATCACCACACGCACTTCTCAGAAGACAGGAAAGACCTGAAATTTCTCCTTGTCACTGTTTCCACAACGAGAAGCGCTGAAAATGATACCACAGGCGAAAGAGCCGGCAGTATCATGGAAGAGAACGGATTGGAACACGCCCGTACAGTTGTGAAGGACGATGAAAGGGAGATCCTGTTCACCCTGCTCAAGAACATGGATGATTATGACTGCTTTGTCTATATGGGAGGTACAGGACTCAGCAGGTATGACCTGACGCCCTCATCCATCAGGAAGATAGCAGACAAAGAAGTTGCAGGCTTCGGTGAACTCTTCAGGAGCAGGTCAGGCAAAAGTGTTGCCTATCTTTCAGATGCTTCCATGTTTTCATACGGGGGAAAAATCATTTTCTGCCTTCCCGGTTCACCCGATGCCCAGGAAACAGGAATTCCTCTTGTGCTTGAAATGGCCTTTCATGCGCACCACGAAGCAAACAGGAAATGAATCTACCTTATGGATGAACATTCACTGCAAGATGCATTCCTTTCGGCCCTGATCCTCTGCATGTCTAACCTTTTGACATCCACATGGTAGAAGTCTCCGTTGACTTCCCGGTTGAGAATTATGTTCACAGCCTCTGTTATTCCGATAGAAGTGACCCACAGAAGAACTGAGGGAAATATGCCCTGTTCGCTGCAGGATAGTGCTGCTTCCTCCTCCGGATAGTTCATGCACGAGAGGCATGACGTCTTGCCAGGAATTATCGCCTTCACCTGGCCGTAGTATTCTATTGCAGAACTCATGATCCATGGTATTCTGAGTGATATTGATGCGCTGTTTATTGCTCTCCTTGAAGCAATGTTGTCTGTGCCGTCATAAATGAGGTCTGAGCCGGAAAGAAGTCTTTCTGCATTTTCACCGTCCAGGAATTCAGTCCTGGCATCAATTTCAACTTCACTGTTCTCGGACTTGAGCCTCCTGGCGGCACTGACGGCCTTGTATGAACCCAGGTCTCCTTCATCATACAGTATCTGCCTGTGCAGGTTCGATTCGTGCACCCTGTCTCCGTCTATAAGCCTCAGGTATCCTGTCCCTATTCTTGAAAAAATTTCTGCCGCCATGGATCCGGTGCCACCCATTCCAACTATGGTAACTCTGCTTTTTCCCAGTTTCTTCTGGCCCTCAAGAGAAATCTCAGGCAGTACTATCTGCCCGCGGTACCTGTCAGTCCTCAAAGAAAAATCAACTCCCGTCGCGGGCTGCCATAACTATCCACCACTCACCGGCGGAAGGACTGCCACTGTGTCACCCTCGTTCAGGGGAGCTTTTGGATCTGCAAAAGCCTCATTAACTGCGACAAGCATATTCTTTTCAGAGGAAAGCTTAGGATATTTCCTGAACAGGTCAAGCATAAAGCCCTCCAGGTCTGCAGCAGCTGTTTCCAGTTCTTCTGCCTCAATTCCCGTTATTTCTCGGTACCTTGCAAAAAACTTCACTTCTACTATCATTTGCATCCCTCCAGTACGGTTTCCTGGACTTAACGCTCTCCGTGTAGATTCTCTTCAGTTCGTCTGTCCTGTTTGAACTTCTGATTTCCGTGCCTATGTCCAGGTAGTCGTTATCGACCATCAGGCACGTTTTCAGCTTTCCGTCGGCAGTCAGCCTGAGCCTGGTGCAGTTCATGCAAAACTCACTGTTATGCATGGGCTTCACAAACTCAATCCTGACGAGTTTTCCATTATTCCTTATGGTATAGACAGGCCTGCTGTGCAATTCGTTCTTTTCCAGGAGTATTGCCTCCGGGGCAATCTGTTCCTCTATTACTTCGAGATCAATATGGTATTTCAGGAATTCTTCACTGTTCTCATTGTCCTTCGTGGTCTCATACTCAATCAGCTGCAGTGTTACATCCTCTTCAGCGCAGAAATCTATCATTTTCGGAATCTGGTCTATGTTGACTCCCTTCAATACGACAAAGTTGACTTTCATCCTGTCAAAACCTGCTTCCTTTGCAGCCCTTATTCCTTCACGGACCCTGTCAATCGCATCAGTGCCTGTGATGAACTGGAATTCCGACCTTTCAATGGAGTGAAGGGAAATGTTTATTCTGTCCAGGCCCGCTTCTTTCAGGGAGAGGGCCCTGTTCTTTAGCATGGTGCCGTTTGTGGTAAGAGATATGTCTCCTGAGATGACAGATCTTGTTCTTGATATGATTTCAACAATGTCTCTACGCAGAAGCGGTTCTCCGCCGGTGAATTTCACCTTGTTGACTCCCATGCCGTGTGCTATCCTGAGAACTCTTTCTATTTCCTCCGGGGACATCTGCTCGCCGTTGACAGGCGTACCTTCCATGTGGCAGAAAATGCACTTGAAGTTGCAGAGGGTATTAAGCTGAATTCTGAGACTGGTAACCTGTCTCCCCCATGAATCGGATAGCACAACTTAGTAAACACAACTTATTATCAAAACTTTGTGTGATTCTTAAATAATAAAATAGAGCACAATCATGCGGGACTCATCGAAACATTACTTTATATGAAGCGCATGTGCGGGTTGTGAACAAAGACATCGCCCGTAAAATCGTTGCACTTGTGTCTTCGGCCAGGAAGGGCAGCAGCACTCTGAAACTCCAGGACTTCATAAAAGAAATAAACTTCAGGAAAAATCTCCTTCCGGCCGATGAAGTAGAAAAATTTGTCAGAAAGGCGGTGGAAGAGAAGATACTGAACCAGAACGGGGATGATTATGTACCGAATTTCAGTGTCAGCGGAATAATTGTGCCGCTTGATTTTGTAATTGAGCTCGATGAACTGTATACTGACAGGGAAAAGCCGCTTGTTGACAGGATGCTTGACGCAGTTGCCGCCTCCGGTAAACTCAGAAAGGAGGACGCAGCGAGAAAAGCCAAGGAACTCAACGAACAGATGCATTACCTTGGGTTCGAGATTGCGCTCCTTGCGGTGCTTCAGGAAGAAGGCATAGAAATATCACAGTTCCTGGAAGAAATCAGGCAGTGATTTCACTCTTTTTTCATCCTCTCCGCTATCTCAATTGCCTGGCTTATGTTCTCAAGGTCCATGGCGAGATCAGAAGCCATGTCATACATGAAAGAGAGAGATTTCTTCACGTTTGCCCTCTCCTTCTTGTTCTTTATCTGGGCACAAAGGGAATCAATGTCATCGAGCGACTTCATCGCCATCTTGAATGCACCATCGACATCTCCGCTGTCTCTCCTGATGCTTATGATCCCGTAATAGGCTGCAAAGTAAGAATCGTGGAGGCCCGCTTCGCTTGATGTCCTGGCAATTTCCTCATAGAGTTTGAGGGCATCATTTCTCTTCCTCTTGCTTGAGGAATACATGTCCGCAAGAGTCAGCTTCACTTCCACTTCAAGGTCTTCGCGTCCGCTTGCTTCCTTGAGAGCTGTGTTTACGTATTCCTCCGCTGTCTTGTCATCCTTGACGTCCAGCATTATGTAAGCAAGGTTGAGAAGATCCCCCACAACGGATTCCTGGTCTGAAATCTTCCTGTGCAGTTCCAGTGCGGCAGTTCCATGCTGTATTGATTCATCTGTCCTCTTCCTGTCCATTTCGTGGAATCCCTGTGACAGTTTGTAGTGAAGGTCTGCCATAGACTGGTCATCCTTCACGTCGAGTTCAAGGGCCTTCAGGTACGATCTGACGGCATCCAGAAATTTACCCTTGTCGTAGAACGAATCTCCCTGTTTGACAGCTTCTTCAAATTCTCCCATTTGAGTCAACTCCGTATCTCTTACCACAGTAATTTATCTTTTGCCACTCAGTTCAGCCAGAATCTCTCTGGCTCTGCTAAGGCTTATGTTTCCTTCCTTCACCATAATGGCGGATATTCTGTCAATGAGATCGCCGGAAGCGCCTGCGCTCATTGCCAGGTTCCTCGAATGCAGTTTCATGTGGCCCTTCTGTATGCCCTCGCTGGAAAGGGCCCTGACGGCAGCAAAATTCTGAGCGAGCCCGACAGCAGCCAGTATTTCTCCAAATTCGCCGGATGATTTCGCGCCCAGTATCTTTCTTGCAATTCCAGCCTTGGGAACGCTTCCCGTGGACCCTCCGACTGTTCCCACAGCCATTGGGATCCTGATTGTTCCGACAATGTCGCCCTCATCGTTCAGGCTGAATTCGGTGAAGGGGCCGTATCCGTTTCTGGAGTAGTATGAATGGGCGCCGGCCTCCACCGCCCTCCAGTCATTAAGTGTGGCAAGAAGGACGGCATCCACACCGTTCATGACGCCTTTGTTGTGCGTGGCAGCCCTGTGTATGTCTGCTCTGGCAAAGTTGTATGCCTCGATCACGTTCATGGCAACCTCCGGCCCTCCAATCAATTCACTGCTGAACGTGGCTGTGGAGTAGGACATTCGCAGATCAGTGAGATTGGTGAGAATTCTCAGGTTCACCCTCCCTCCGGTAATTTCTTCTACTCTTGGTGAAATGTGCTCGCACATTGTGTTAACCACGTTAGCGCCCATTGCATCCCTTACATCGACGATCAGGTTGAGGATGAGCATATCCTGAGGGCTTTCATATCTCTCCGTGTAAAGGTCCTTCGCACCCGCGTTGAGTTTAGACAGGGTTCTGCTCTTTTCGTTTGCCAGATTAAGCAATTCTTCCTTATGGCCGTATATGTCAATTGCAGCAGCCTCCGGTGAATGCAGGTCCATAATCTGGATCTGGCCGACCATGAGCGGCTCAGATGAATAAGACCTGAAACCCCCTTTTTCCCTTGCTATTTTGGCAGCATATGAACAGCCCGCGATGACTGACGGCTCCTCAATGGCCATTGGAATCAGGTAATCCTTTCCGTTTATTCTGAAATTCGTGGCAATTCCCATAGGGATTTCCATATTTGTTACATAATTCTCAATCATATGGTCAGCAATCTCTTCGGGAAGCGATCCCCTTATCTGCAGAATTTCCTTTTCCTCTTCTGTGAGCCCTGCGAATTCGGCTAACTTTGCCATTCTCTCTCTTACAGAGAGTTTGTTGAATCCCGGCATGGCAGAATTTCCCATGCAGTTGAATTCCAACAGGTCATAATGAATTTTCTGTTGTCCTCAATACCAGAACAGGGTGAGGAACTCTGTTTCTGATCCTTTCCTGAAAGTTTAATAAGCATCTGAAGTCTATCAAAATGAATGCTGGCTAATCGCAGTGTAGTTTCTGTGGATGATATTACAACAGACGAAATGAATGAAATTTTCAGGTTGTCAACCGAAATGCAGGAGTCGCTCGAAAGAGGCAAGAAAATAACAACAATGCAGGGGAAGGTAATGTCCACGCTCTTTTTTGAGCCAAGCACGCGGACAAGGATGTCCTTCGAGGGCGCAATGCACAGGCTTGGCGGTTCTGTACTGACAATGGCAGATTCAAAGAGTTCGTCTGCAACAAAGGGAGAGACACTTTCCGACTCAATACGAGTCATTTCTTCATATTCTGACATAATTGTCATCAGGCATCCAATGGAGGGAGCTGCAAGACTTTCCGCCAAATTTTCCTCTGTCCCCGTAATAAACGGCGGTGACGGGTCAGGGCAGCACCCGACACAGACGCTACTTGACCTCTACACAGTGTTCCGTGAATTTTCGAGCCTCAGCGGCCTGACAATCACTCTGCTCGGAGACCTGAAATACGGCAGGACCGTACATTCGCTTCTACTTGCACTTGCAAGGTATGATGTCAAGGTAAATCTGGTCTCACCGGGAATACTCAGGATACCAGATCACATACTTGGGAGGATATCCGGAAAAATAGACGTCCTTGAGACTGAAAAACTGGATGATGCACTGGCAGATTCTGACGTCATATATGTCACAAGGATACAGAAGGAAAGATTCGCGGACATGAACGAGTACAAGGGAGTGATAGGCTCATATTCAATTGACCAGAAGATGCTGGCCCAGATGAAGGAGCGGGCCATCATCATGCATCCTCTGCCAAGAGTTGACGAAATAAAGGCCGAAGTTGACACGGACAAGAGAGCAAGGTATTTCAAGCAGGCAGCAAACGGTATACCTGTTAGAATGGCGCTCATAAGCAAGATACTGGAGGAATGAAATTGGACACAGAACCTGAAAGAACACTGAAGATTTCTAAAATCAAGGAGGGCACAGTTATTGACCACATCCCTGCAGGAAAGGCGCTGAAGGTTCTATCAATACTCGGGATTGATGAAAAGGTCCACTATTCCATCAGCGTTGGCATGTTTGTTCAGAGCAAGCGGATAGGATACAAGGACGTAGTCAAGATTGAGGCAAGGTTTCTGGAGAGGGATGAACTGGATAGAATCTCGCTGGTTGCACCGGAGGCAACAATCAGTATAATCAGGAATTACAGCATATCTGAGAAATTCACCGTGAAACTGCCTGAGAGGATTGTTGGAATAATTCCGTGCAAGAACCAGAACTGCATAACGAATTCAGGAGAACCCGTGAATTCAGAATTTGTGCTTAAATCAACAAAACCGCTTGTTGTAACCTGTGTTTTTTGTGAAAGAAATATGTCAGAGGGCGAAATACACTCCGCCCTTTGATCAGAGTATGCTTGAAAAAATACTGTTGTCTTCTTTCAGAACGCCGAACTGATCGGTCAGCCTGAGATTGTAAAGCCAGATATCCATTCCTATCTTCTCGTTTATCCTGTCAGTAATCTCAGCTGCGTGGAGTGAATCGAACATTCTTCCCTTGTCGATGTAGTCTTCGTTGTCGTAGACGAACACAGGGCCGTCTTCGTTCATGAGTTCAGTTATTGCTCTCTGCGCAAGGGACCTTCTCTGTTTTTCCAGCCTGGACGGTTTGATTACAACATTCATGTGAGGTATCTTCCTCTGCCTGAGCATCCTGGAAAATTCGATGTGCATTGTCTGGCCAAAGGTACCGCCAAAGCCTGTCACAAGTATGAACATTGATGATTTCTCTATGTTGGCGAGTATTTCGTTGGCAACAAACCTGGGTGATGACATGAACTTGTCATACCTGACATTAAGGTTGCTCACTTTGTAATATATGCTCTCAACGCTCACTCCCGTGTTCTTGTATCCGCTGACGCTCACAGAACTCCCGTCCAGGTCAACTTCAAGGTAGTTTGATCTCTTGAGCAGCCTTTTTGCTATCTTCCCTTTGCCCTTTGGCATCTTTGTTACCGTCTCTCTGTCAAGGTTGACAGTGTGGAAATTTGTCCTGCCGCTTTCAAAGGGAAGCATTCTCTTTATTATTCTGCTTCCTGCTTTGCCGAAGGATATTATTGTACTGTCACTGTGCTCCTCAAAGTATTCCTTTACGACTCTTGATGTCAGGTCATTTATTTCTTTCTGACTCAGCATAGCTCCATATTCTTCCATTTCAGTTTCCAATTTTTACACCTCTCTTCCTGTTCTGAATCTGTTATATTGCTCACTTTCATCGGAATCAGTTGGGTTTTCTGTATACTTGCGCAGGACCTCTCTCTTCTTCTCTTCAAGCTTAAACCTGTTCTCTATGATCTCGAGAAGTTTTCCGCTCGCGTCAAGATCATTCAGTAGTATTCCAACTGCCTCGCTGACATTGTTGAAAATACCCTTGTTTACTGCTTGGGAGATCCATGTGTCAATGGAAGCAGGCAATTTAACGCACACAGTCTCGTTGGACTGTATCATTTGAACTCTGGTCTTGGCAATGAAATCTATTGCCAGGTTTCTAAGAAACTCTGACCTGCTGCCGTATCTGGGGTTTCTGTCCAGAAACTCGTCAATTTCATCCAGATTGTCTCTGGATATCCTCAGTGTTATTTTTTCTCCCTGGTCCATGATGAGCTAAACAATATTATTTAGGTAGTATATAAAGATATCTCATCGTCATACATATGTCTATACAATTATTAAATTAATAATTAAATCGAAGACACACATAAAAGCTTATTTTAGCTGATTTATATCACATCATCCTGTTTTGATGAAATTGGTTGTCCATACAAAGAAAATATACAACTATAATTATTGCCGTTATGTTATGTTAAGATGGCTCAGACATCGCCGGTTTTTGGGGCGGTAAACGCTAATGAAAGGTTGGTCCAGTTCTTTCCTGATTAATATTAATAGTGAAATTGCATACTGCATTTATGGCAGTAGAAGATGATTACATGAAACTCCTCAATAAGGCTGAGGGCGCCTTTTCTGATTCAACCAAAGTCCAAAGCAGACTCAAGATCCCGGAGCCGGACGTCATATCTGAGGGTAAAGTGACAATCATAAGGAATTTTCAGGACATAGGGGAGCTCATAAACAGGCCAGCAAAGGCGATCATGAAACATTTCACGCGGGAGCTCGGAATCGGTGTTGCAATGGACGGACGCAGGCTGATCATAAACAAGAAAGTGGATGCAAACACAATACAGCAAAAAATCAGGGAATACATGGAAACTTATGTTATCTGTTACGAATGCGGTTCTCCAGACACGGAAATGGAAAGGGTCGGCAGAGTTGATGTCCTCGTGTGCAAGGCGTGTGGAGCTCAGCACTCTGTCAGAGTTTCCAGGGATTCCAAGAGGCTTGAGGCTGATGTGGAAGAGGGAAAGAAATACACTGTTACCGTCACAGATGTTGGTACATCCGGCGAAGGAAAAGCCAATTACATGGGCTATACAATTCTAGTTCCCGGCGGCAAAAAGGGAGTTACAGTCGAAGTTCTGATCAAGAAGATTAGAAGAAAAACGGCAATAAGTGAAGTTGTCAAGTAGTCACAGGATTCCACTGGGCACATGCAAGACAGAAAACCGGTAATACTGGATTCAAACTCGATTATTTATGCAGTCAGAAATCATGTTAATCTTGAGCTTGAGCTAAAGATAGCCGTTCCTGGTTCATATCCCGTGATACCGGAATGTGTCATATCAGAACTTAGGGGGCTGTCCAGGACTAACATGCACGCCAGGACCGCGCTATCAATGTCTTCCCGTTTCGAAGCCATAAGTTCTGAAGGAAAGGGGGATGACTGCATTCTGAAGCTTGCATCAAATACAGGCTGGCCCGTTCTGACAAATGACAGAGAACTCACTAAAAGGCTCAAAGAAGCAGGCACAAAGGTATACCTTGTTAAGGAACGAAGGTATATAGGTGAGGCAAGATAAATGGTGTACACAAAGCCGGATGCGGATCAGCTCAAGTTTTACTTTGTCCTGAAAGAAATAAAGAGGATGGCGGGGCAGTCAAACAGGATAACCGTATCCTCTACAGAGTTGGCCGGAAAGATAGGGCAGAGCCAGCAATCCGCCTCCAGATTCATACTCCAGCTTGTTGAGAAGGGTTATCTCACAAGAAGCCTTGAAAACAGAAAACAGACTCTGAAGATAACGGAACAGGGCCTTCATCTTCTGTATTCGGAACTTTCTTCACTCTCAAGGATACTTGGAATGGAGGCAAGAATAAGGATACCGGGGCGTGTGTCAAGCGGCCTTGGAGAAGGAAGATATTACATTTCAAGGAAAAATTACATTCGCCAGTTCCAATACAAGCTGAACATGATCCCATACCTGGGCACACTCAACGTAAAAGTTGAGCAGGCAGACTGGGATCAGCTCAGGCGTTTAAGGTCATCTGAAGGAATACACATCGACGGCTTCAGCACAGATGACCGGACCTTTGGTGATGTAAAGGCCTTTCCAGCGAGAATAAACGGCGTGGAAGGGGCCGTGATAATGCCTGAGCGCACAGTATACACAGATGTAATAGAATTTATTTCAGAAAAATTTCTCAGAGGGACTCTGAACCTCAAGGATGGAGACGAAGTAACAGTGGAAGTTGACCTGTGAATCAGAGTTCCAGGTCGAGTTCGCCCTGCTCAACCTCTTTTATTACCCTTTCGAATTTTGAAAGGGCCTGCTCCTTTGTAAGGCCGCACTCGTACATTTCCATGTAGAGTTCATAATTCTCGTCATCCTCTGCAAGTTTTCCCTTGTATACCTTGGTGAAACCGCAAGATTTCTCTTCAGTGAAATTCAGCCTGTACCTGAACTCGAAAGTCAGGTCAAGCGACTCAATATATTTTGTCGCGGTGAGTAGATCAGACATCTGACACTGCAACGCGACTAACTAAAAAACTACTTCGCTTCGAACTGCTTTGCCCTGGTCATTCTTGCCTGAAGATGCCTCTCGAAGGCGTCCAGGGACCTTAGGAAAATGCTCTGCACTTCTTCCACCATCTTGAGTTCTATGGCATACTTGGCCACTAGATGGAGGCCCTCTTCTGCATTGGTGCCTATGACATCTCTGGTGAATTTAAGATATTCTTTCACAGGGTCTGGAATCCACTCATTGTCAACAACTCCATTGCCAAAATAGTAGAGTTTGGAACCCGCATCCTTGATCTTCGGTGAATGAACAAGGTCAAGGAGGTTTGAAGAAGCCATAATGTCTAGCCAGTGCCCGTTCTCTGCTATGCCATTCCACAGTTTTATTGAATGCAGTGTAGGAGGCAGTGGCATTGATGTCATTAGCGTGTCTTTCGGCAATCCCACACTTTCTGCCATCTGCACCAGGAGCGCCACGTTGGACTTGTTTGAAGATCCGTTGTACACAAGATCTCCAGTAAGTAGTGTTCCCTCATAGATCTGCACGTCTTCCTTGTCTGTCTTGGCAATCACATAGGCAAGCGACTTCACACGCTGCTTGGCAAAGCTGTAGTTTTCCATCGCATACCCCATAAACGTAGCTTTCTTGGGCCTCTGCATGGCCTCAATAAATGTGTTCGGCCTGTCTGTATAGAATCTCTCAACTATACGTTTCCAGAACCAGTTCTCGATATTTTCTGGTGTAACTGTGAAAAACGACTGCAACTTTTCAATGAAGGCGTTTGATTCGTAATCAGAGAGTGGAACATTAATTCGAACCCAGTCTATGTGCGAGGGTTCGTTTCTATCGATATACCTGTTGAAATGAGTAGCAAGAGAGTCGTAGTCGCCACGATCGAAACTTTCTCCGCATACTGGACAATTAACCATTTCTATTCTCCATCCTTTAATGCTGAACTTTTTATATTACAATTCCACCGATGATATTAAATGTTGTGCCTCCAGTTGCCATTGATTGACACTGCTTTTAACGGGTAAAATGCTGATTCCGCCATACATAGTGTATTCTTTATATTAATTTTGAAAATCATTCCAAAACCAGCCTGTACGAACAGTGGAAAGCAGAATGGCCATTAAGTGAGATCAACCCCATGCCATTATTAAAGCAGTCAGGGGCGCCAGTCATAGGTTCAAGTGCCACAGAAATTCCCCGGCTGTATTCTCCGTTGTACACGACGAAATATGGAAAATTTCTTCTCTCGAATCTCACTGTTCTTCCACCGGACTCCAGCCGGATCGTTCCTCCTCCCAGAAAGGTATTGTCAAAAGTCCTCCCTGAAAGATCAGGAAGACTGTTGAAGTCAAAATCATACATCTTTCCGCTCGGGAAATAGCTGTCCTCATACTCCAGCTTCCTGGCCGGCTCGTCTGTCTTAAGGCTCCAAGATCCGCTCACGGCTATGTAAGGGTGAAAACCTACCATCAGCGGAACAGAGGTTTTCCCGGGATTTCTTACTTTGGCATCCGTTGCAAACGAGCCTGCGGTCAAAGAATAGGTTATTTCCACCTCGATAGGTGAGGGATATCCATTATCTTCCAGGGTTGCAATAAGTGTTACTTCCGTTTCTGAAGCGTTCATAACACTGAACAATGCATCCCTTGCAAACCCGTGTATTGAATTGCCCTCAGTGTTTTTCCTGAAATGGTAGTCCTTTCCATTGTAACTGTATGATCCATCCCTTATCCTGTTTGCATAAGGAACCATGACAGTTGCCCCGCCATGTGTTTCCTTTCCGTCGGAGGCGGGAACAATTAGCGGCTCACCGTCAAGCGAGAGCTTCTTCACGTATGCTCCCTTTCTGCCGACACGAAGGAACATGTCTTCAGAGTGAATCTCTATATCTCTTTCTTCCTCTGTCATTGGCAATCCAATAATGAGCGGGCTCTATTAAAAGAAGTGCAAATTTTCCTGAACTCTGGCATCTCTTCACTTTGGCCTGGTTTCCCTTTCGCCCCTGAACCTGATAATCCGGAAGAGGTCTGACAGCGTGAGGACACAGAATATCAGGCCGAAAATAAGTGCAAGGAAGAAAAAGATCTCAATGTAGATGAAGAAGAATACAGCGTTGAACGGAAGAGTACCGTTCATGAAGTAGATGATGAGCAGAAAGATGCCGTCAAGTATTGTGAAGGTATACAGCCTGTTCATCTGCGTGAAGATTGGCTGTCTGAGGCTTGCTGCTGAGAACACAGGGATTACTGCTATGACTATTGCAAAAGAAGAGAGAAGAAGGCCGACCAGCGTTCCATATAAGACAGGAAGTGATGTGTTGCCAAAGAAATTGTTGAAGACGTCTGCCCAATTTTGATTGGGGAAGAAATTAAAATAGGTGTTCGACAACAGGAATGTGATAACTCCAGAAAGAATCAGGACTACACTTAGCCTGAATACGCTTGCAACACCTTCCTTAAGCTTGACTGGTGGCACATGGAAGCTGATCGTTGTCTTCAGATAAAACTTACCATTTCATATGGGATAAAGATGCCAGATTTAAGTAGCCTGACAAAAGAAGAATTAAATAATAAGGGAAAATAATGATTTACTCAGAGACGTTGAGTATGTGTTATGGCGATTTGCTACCAATGGGTACGGTGTAAATACATACGTGATAGGCAATGAATTTAAAGAAACTTGTACTGGATGTTGTGAAGGGACTGAATAAACCAACACTTGTTGAACTTGCTCAAGAGATTGTCAAGATAAAAGGTGTCGGTGACGTCAAGATTTCTGTTAGTGAGATGGATATGGAGGTTATGGGCCTCACAGTAACAATTGATGGCGATGGGATAGAATTTGACACACTTATAGAGGGTGTGGAAGAATCGGGCTGTGCCATCAGGTCAATAGATGAAGTTGTCGCTTCTAGCAATGGTACTGAAGCGTCACGGAACTGAAGTTGAATAAAGATTACACTTTTCCTGTCATTCTCGGGCTCACGGACGGAATTGTAACCGCTCTCATGATCGCTACCAACGAGATACTCACTGTGACTGTTCCAGAGTTCAACCTTTACATCAGGATTGCACTCGGTTCTGCGTCTGTTGGTGCGGTGAGTTTCTTCATGGCGGATTATTCAAGTCTGAAACAGGAGCTCGTCAGACTGTCAAAAATTGTGAATCCAAACACACCATTTGAACTGCTGGAAACACAGCTGGGAAGGAGAATAGTCAGTGAATCTGTTGAAAAGACTCTTCTGTCGGCCCTGGCTGGATTTGGGGGTGCCCTAATTCCACTGGCCCTGAGTTCAGTTTTTATAACGCAATACTGGGTCTCACTCCTCGGAGCAGACTTAAGCCTTGCGCTGCTTGGAGTCCTCGTTGCAAGAGTCCAGTCCGGAAATTACTTTTTCTGGCCGCCCCTGCTGGCATCTGTCGGGGTAGTCATGATGTTCATAGGCAGGTTTGTAAACATAGTGGGATAAGAATCAGCCACCACAGGCTTCCTGCTTTGTATTCTAAGAATTCAGAAATACCTGAAAGTTGATTTATCAAGGACTTCAAGGAAATAGCGCGCAATTTCTCCGTCCGGATTACCGATGAAAACAACAGAATCCCATCCTATGTTCACCTGAATTCTGCTGTCTCCGATGCCGTCCACATTGAGGGAGAGCAGTTTTATCCTGTCAACATCATCCCTTTCAGGCATATGCGTTATGTGTTCCGACGAACCCGTCGAGGCATCCCGAATCACATCGCAGCCCGAGTACGAGACCCTGAACCTGTCAATGTCCACACCCTCTATCCTCTTTATGGAAAAGAGATTTGCCAGATAGGTGAGCACATCCGAATAGTCTCCTTCTATTTGCAACTCTTCCACATACGCATATTCGTTATTTCTGTTGCGCTTTTCTCTCAATATTTATAAACTCACCTCTAATTCACTCTGGATATGGTGAAAAAGAGCCTCATCACGTTAAAGAGTCAGGCTCTAGGCGGTAATGCACCCGGAGATGGCGTTGAGCGGGAGATAATAGTGTATACTCCCGACACACTGCGATCGCGCCCTCCCCTTCTTATTGGCCTTCCACCGTTTGGCATCAACCACACGGGTTTTGTCGCAGGGAGCGCGCTTTCAGAAAGCCTGGAAGATATTATTGTGCGCCTCTACAGGAACGAGAAGCTAAATGGCTCCATAATAGCCATTCCGGACTGTTTCACAAAATACGGAGGCAATCAGTACATCAATTCTTCTGCAGTTGGAATGTATGAGAATTTCATAGTTCAGGAACTGATTCCGCAGCTCAGGACCAAGTTTGGAACAAGTGCAACAGGCCTGTTTGGGAAAGGGTCTGGAGGATTCGGCGCTTACACACTTGCATTGAGAAATCCGGGCGTGATTAACGGTTTTGCCTCCCACTCCATGGACGCTGGGTTTGAATACTCCTACATGCCTGACTTTCCGCTTGCCCTGGAAGAATTCAGGCGCGCAGGCAGCCCCTCAAAGTGGCTCGAAAAATACCTGCAGAGTTTCAACAGGATGCGTTCAAGCTCCATCAGGACACTCTCCGTCCTTGCTTATTCCGCCTTCTACAGCCCAAACCCTTCTTCCCAGGAGATGGGCATAGATTTCCCGTTCAACTGGATAACAGGAAGATTCAACCAGGAAGTGTGGAACAAATGGCTTGCATGGGATCCTGCGAAGAATGTGAACAGGTTCTCGAGGCAGATAGACATGATGAAATTCATTTACCTCGACGCCGGCACACAGGATGAATTCTCCCTTATTTGGGGTTCCAGGGCAGTTGACGCGTTTCTTATGGAATCCAAGATCAACCACACCTATGAAGAATATGAAGACGGCCACTTTGGAACAGTGTACAGAATGGAAAAATCACTGGCAATGATGGCCAGCTCACTTGGATGATTATTTTTTCGTGAACCTGTGGCCGCCGTCCACCGGAACAATCGTGCCCGTCACCCACTGTGATTTCTCTGAAAAGAGCCACTGTATGACCTGGGCTATGTCTTCTGGAGGAGTAATGCTGTCCCCCATCTTCCTGAGGTCTTTCCAGGTCCTTCCAATCTCAAAGCTCTCCATGATCTCAGATGGTGCAACTGCATTTATGCGAATCCCCTTCCTTATGAAGTAGGAAGCTGACATCTCAACAATTTTGTTGAGTGCAGACTTCGCAAGCGTATATGAATAGGGAAGCGCGCCTGAAGTATGAAAAGTCTGGGTGCTGCTCACCAGAACAATGGAGGATCCGCTATGCAGATATTTTGCTGCCACGCTTATGATGTTCGTCGGAATAATCACATGGTTCTTCAGCATGTAATCGAGGCCGGACGGGACTTCGGGATTATCATTGACGAACCCGCCAATGAGT
Organism: Thermoplasmataceae archaeon; assembly: GCA_046703525.1. Classification (GTDB taxonomy): domain Archaea; phylum Thermoplasmatota; class Thermoplasmata; order Thermoplasmatales; family Thermoplasmataceae; genus WAQW01. Next base: position 44,083 of record JBJKSW010000004.1, on the reverse strand, counting down.
ATTGCCACATTGGATATCCTGCCGGATTTTGCAGTTGCTTCCCTGAACAGGCTTTCACACTCTTCCGTGGAAGACGAATCAGCTGCAATTGAGATGATGCTTCCGTATTTCTTCAGTTCATCCCTCATTAGTTTCAGTTTCTTGTCATCCCTGGATGAAATGACGACATTCTGGTTATTAGTCAGGCAGAAGTATGCCAGTGCTTTTCCAAAATTTTCACTTACACCAATCAGAAGTGAGGTATCTTTTGCCTTCTCTTCCATGAACGTTCATGATTGCTTATTAAAAGAAGTTAACTCTGGCTTCGGCCGAAATAAAGGCAATTATTGTGCCTGATACTTGAAACATCAGATGCTTGTCAAGTGTGGCTGGATGGCCGGAATAAAATTTCTACAGAAATGTTATAAGCGGCAAATCACTAGTAAAAAATAAGGATTGAATTACAGGGGGTTCCTCTTCTTTCCTGGTAGTGATAATAATGAAAGCACTTGTGGTTTACGATTCAGAATTTGGGAATACTGGAAAGGTGGCGGGAGCAATAGTCGAAGGCCTGGCAATGCACGGAACAGTCGAGGGCATCCACGCTGCAGACTTCAAGAGAGACATGCTGGACTCCGTTGATCTGCTGATTGTTGGATCTCCGACACATGGCGGAAGGCCCACTCCAGCAATACAGTCATTCATGGACAGGCTTTCCCTGGGAGATCGCGGAGACATTGGAGTTGCAGCGTTTGACACGAGAATTTATGCTCCTGACCAGAACATGGGTCTGAGGTTGCTCATGAAGTCCATAGGCTATGCTGCAGAAAAAATAGCGAAAAAACTGGTTTCCAGGGGAGGAAGGCTGCTTGCTGAACCGGAAGGCTTCATTGTCGAGGACAAGGAGGGCCCGTTGAGGGACGGGGAACTGGACAGGGCATCTGAATGGGCCGGAAACATCTGTTCGCTTCTACAGCCAGCCTGAACGGCCCCTGAGGCCGTTTCCAATCTATTATTCTTCTAATCTGGACATTATACCGGCAGTCATGGAAAAGTGATCTGTTCTTCATACTTCCTACTAAAGAGATTAGCACTAACATTAATGTCTGTAAAAACAATACCTTAGAGGATTAACATGACAGAGGTCAGTACAAGTCAACAGTTTTCAAAGGGATTGGAAGGGGTAGTTGCATCACAGACAAAAATAGGCTATGTTGACGGAGAGAAAGGCCATCTTGTATACAGAAATTATGAGATCAACACGCTTGTTGATAACTCAAATTACGAAGAGACCGCATATCTTCTGCTTAAAGGAAAGCTTCCGAACAGGAAGGAATACGAGGAATTTGTGCACCAGCTCAGGAGCAGAATGACCATTGACGATGAGATCTATGAAGTGATAAAGAAGATCGGGTCAGGTTGCCACTCAATGAGTTCCCTCAGGACAGCAATATCATACGCCGGCTCCAAGTCAGACATAGGAGATAAGGAGAGCTATGAGTCACAGGAAGCAATGGGAATAGACATAATTGCAAAAATGCCGACTCTTGTATCAGCAATTTACAGGGCAAGGCAGGGTCTTGATTTCATTAAGCCGGACCCGAAACTCTCATACACTGCGAACTTTCTTTACCAGAGCTTCGGAAAGAAACCAAGCGATGAGCACCTGAAAATACTGGATTCAGCACTTCTTCTGCACGCAGATCACGGCATGAATGCATCAACATTCACTTCCATGATTGTTATTTCCACTCTCTCGGACATGTATTCCGCGGTTACGGCCGCAACAGCATCACTGAAGGGCCCTCTTCATGGGGGCGCAAATGAAAGGGCGCTTGAGATGATCAAGAAAGTGGGCACACCGGATAAAGTACCGGAAGTCATTGGCCATATGCTTGAGTCAAAAGAGAAAATCATGGGATTCGGCCACAGGGTGTACAAAGTCTACGATCCGAGAGCAAAAATAATCAAGAAATATGCGGACAGCCTTACCAGGGGAACTGACATGAGGAGCACTTACGAGACTGCAGAGAGGATTGAGGAATACATGATTGACAGGCTGGGCAGCAAGGGAATATTCCCCAACGTAGACTTCTATTCTGGAATTGTATACAGTGCCCTTGGATACGAACCTGACATTTTCACACCAATATTTGCAGTCAGCCGGGTGACAGGATGGGTTGCGAGAGCGCTGGAGTACCTTTCGGATAACAGGATTTTCAGGCCAAAAGCACAGTTTGTTGGTGACCGCACGCTGGCCGACTACGTGCCGCTGGAAATGCGCTGAACTCCTCAGGGGGCATCAAGGGGAGATCGATCCGGTCTCCTTTCACTCTTAAATGGCCATTCCGGGCATACTTGGTTTCAGGTTCTGAAATTCGTAGCAATGTATTTTAATAAATTTTAATAAGTACTTCTTCATATTAACTATCATGGAAGCACAAAGTACCAATCCGGAAGATTTTTACAAGGAAACATATGATTTTGTAAAGAGACACAGTGCAACAAACAACGCATTCATCGACAGGTTCGCAAGAGGTGACATTTCAGAAGCCGAGTTTATCAGGTTTTCAACGGAGTTCTATCATTTTACGAGAGAGTGGCCGTCCATTCTTTCCACGCTGCTGGTGAACACTCCTGACGAGGCTGACGCTGCTAACCTTACAACAATACTCGTATCAGAACTTGGCGATGACAACCCGGCCAAGAGGCATGAACTGCTTTACAGGAAGTACCTCAGGAGCCTGGGCATCAAGCCTGAGGATCTTGTGAAGAAAGAACAGCTCATGACAACAAAGGCATGGCTGGACGGAATGAGGAACTATTTCGCAGGTGAGCATTTTGAGGCTCTCGGGGCCGAATTCGGACTGGAGAACATGGCAATACCCATGTGGGACAAGATACTTGCAGGGCTCAGCATATGGAGATCCAAGAATCCCTCCTATTCAGGAATGGACATAGATTACTTCACGTTCCACAGGGAACTGGAGATACAACATGAGGAGGCAATGGAGGACGTTCTGGGAACGCACAAGAGCGACCCTGTCGCCAGGAAGAACTTCAAAGTGGGCGCAGACGGAATTCTCAAACTGGAAACAGAATTCTGGAACGGCCTTTCCGATTAAAGTTCTACAAAATTTTTATTAATTCCCCATTTCTATTTTATTTATGGACATACTGGCGCTGATCGCCCTCATCATAATAGGAATGGTGATTATCACACTGCCAATCTACATTTCTGCAAAGATAGTTTCCAGGAAAGCATCATTTGGAAGGGCGCTCATTGCGGCATTCCTTGGGCCCCTCATATTCTATGTCACTTTTGTTATAGTCGGGGCACTCACGCTGCTTGTTTATGCAATAATGCTGCCAATTGCATTTATTGTAGCCCTCATAATGCTGATATTCTTCTACTCCGCAATATTTGACACGTCTTTTCTTGGCGGCCTGCTGATAGCAATAATAGCAGTAATAATCTCATTCATAGTGCTCCTGCTTCTGGGCACATTCTCTTATTTTGCTGTAAATTTCCCGGGTGGGAGGCGTTTTGGCCTCACTATTATAGGGGCCTTATTTCCGGGATTTCTTCCACCCGTCTGAAGGTCTCGATTATGCCCTCTTTCAGGCTTTCGAATTCGGGCTCATACAGTGATACGGCAGTTCTTCTTCTGTAAACATCTTCAGGAGTAAGAGCACATTCGTGATCAATGTAGTAATCATATCCGTCTATCACCTCAGGCCTCCTGTAATCAATGACGGGGAGCCCTTTTGTCCTGATCCCCCTTCCGGAAACAGCAGATACTGCCCTGGCGACCTTTCTGGCCACGTTCCTGTAGTCCGTAAGCTTGCCGCCGAATACTGAAACTGCATGCCCACGGCTGCTGATGTAAAAGTCCCTTGATATTTCGCCTGGCGTTTCACCGGTTCCGAAGAGCGGCCTTATCCCGGAGTAAGATGTGAGCACTTTCTCAGCAGTCAGATCAGGATAGAGCCTTTTTGAGCTGCTGATTATGTAATGAATGTCCTCATCTGTGACGCTGAAATCATCAGGCGAGTCGACAAATGTGTCTGTAGTCCCTATTATCGTGACTTTTCCGGCCGGTATAACAAACATCTGCCTCCTGTCGATGTGGGATCTGAACGCAATTGCATTTACAGCCGGGCAGTCTTCTTTCCTGAATATAAGGTGCACCCCCTTGCTCAGCCTGAAAACTCCTTTGCCGGGTACACCGATCATGTCTGCCACTTCCTTCACCCACGGCCCTGCACAGTTCACAATATACTTTGACCTGAAACTGATCTTCCTTCCGGTTGCCCGATCCTCAACTGTGATTCTGTAGTGCCCGTCGTCTACCTCTTCTATTGATTCAACGTTTGCGTAATTAATGCAGGATGCTCCGTTCCTGACAGCTGAAACAATGTTGTGGATAACAAGTACAGAATCAGTTGCATAGGCATCGTAGTACGTGAAGTACCCCTTCACATGTTCCGGGTACTTGCCTGCATTTCTCTTCATGCGGGGGAGTGCTATCCTGCCTGCCAGAAGATTGTAAAGAAACAGGCCAAGCGTGATTTCGCGTTTGCTCCATGAATTGTCATCAATGAGTATGTCAAAGTTCAGGGGAGTGACAAAATTGACGTTTTTCAGGAGGTAGTTCCGTTCCTTGAGAAGATGCCTTGTCAGCATTACTTCACCCTGGGCCAGGTACCTGAGGCCGCCATGGATCAGTTTCGAACTTCCTGAACTCGTGCCGGATGAAAAATCAGATCTGTCAAGCAATACAGGCTGGATTCCATTCTGCGCGAGCAAAGCCGCTACACCAGAGCCGGTTATTCCTCCGCCGATAACTGTAAACTCTCTTGTGCTTCCATCAAGGGATTCGAGGTGCTTCTTTCTGGTGGCATATGAGAATTCAGGCGAATTCATTTCATTCCTGATATGCGTGATCAATATATAGATCGACCCATAGAAGGCACAATCTATTACTATCCTTTAGCAATTACTCATCCATGAAGCTGAAGACCGGCGAAGACACAGTAACTAGCCACTGTGAGAGGATTGAATACATATACATCATAGAAGCTGGAGGCAGAACTGAAAGGCTAGACCATGGAATATCTTACGGTATGTGTGTGGAATCAGAGAGGCTTGGCGTTCAGCTGAAAGACCTGATTAAAGAAAGAATGGCACCAAACCTTGTTGATATAAAAATAAAATATTGGTACTAGGCTTCATCATAAACGAGATTGCCCTCACCAACAACTTTTACCGGATAGGATTCCAGGCTGAACGGGTCACCGTTCCACAGCACAAGAGACGCCTTCCTGCCAGCTTCCACTTTTCCCAGGTCAGGAAGGTTGAGTATCTCAGCGGGCCTCGAAGTGAGGTATGAAATGCACTCTTCCCTAGTTGCTCCAAATCTCATAAAGTGCCTCACTGTCAGGAAAAGGTTCCTCTGGAGAATCACAGGATGGTCGCTCATCAGGGAAAACTTGACTCCCGAATCATAAACAAGTTTGCAGTTCCTCCATGACTCGTGTTTGAGCTCAACTTTGTACGGGTGGCTGTCAAGAGGGCCATACACCATAGGAATTCCCTTTTCCCGTACCAGATTGAATATTTCCGGTCTGTAAAAATCTATTCCGTGGTTTATTATTGGCTTCAGCCCGAATGTATCAGAGAGCTTCAGGAGCTGGAGTGCATCGTCTTCCCTGTGAAGGTGGCACATTATTCTGATCTCTCCTGAAAGGATCTTCATGAAGATCTCCATCTTTGAGTCTATCTCGTCAATGGTTTTCTTTCCGGAATCCAGCAGTGCTTTTGTCTTTCTTGCCTGCAGAAGCTGTTCCCTGAGCATTGCAATTGCGCCCATCCTTGTGCTCGGCCGTTCTCCCTTCCATTCAGTGGTGCTTCTTGGATTGTAGCCGAGGGCCATCTTGACTCCGATGTCTTTCACGAATGCTTCATCCACATTCTTTGCATAGTTCCTCACCAGCGATCCCATTCCACCCATTATATTGCCGCTGCCGGGAAGGACAGTTGAATACAGGATACCTGCCTCAACGGAGCCATTGAACGCTTCATCGTCCATATAAACGCTGTCAATAGCCCTGGCGAGTGGAAGTATCGCCTGGAACTTCTCATTTGCCTCACTCTCAAGGTATGGCTCTCCTGCCCGGTCCATTCCTATGTGGCTGTGGGAGTCTATGAACGCAGGTGTGACAACACCCTCACCAAGATTTTCGCCATCAGGCTTATCCGGCCCAACATATTTTATTTCCTTGCCCTCAAAACCAACATAAACATCCTTTCTGGACGTTATTCCATCATAGAGCATGTTTGCCTTAAAAAATCTCATGGAATGTTTTAGAGCCCTATTGGATATAGTTTTTCTGATCCGGATCAGGAAAACATGGAAACAAGTCGCGGTTTGAGCTTTCGCTAAATATAAATAATCTCTAAGTATTTGCTGTTTCAGCCCCGATAGTGTAGCGGCCGATCATACGGGCCTGTCGAGCCCGTGACTTGGGTTCAAATCCCGATCGGGGCGTCCTTATTCACACGATACATCGACTTCCACTCATCTTCTGATCAACGCTGATATGCTGAACAATGGCGGAGTACGGTTATGCAGTGTGGACTGACAGCAAATTGCAGAAAGTAGAAAAATGCCGTTGTCTGTGCTACTTAATCAGTTATCCTTACCGATTAGATTGCTACCTTATAAACTGATTTGTCGATATTTTAGTGATCACTATGAATACTGAACGTTTCGTCAAGGCGCTTTCAATAGGCATTTCAATTATAGTTGCTCTGACGTCTTTGTCGGTACTTGCTGGAAATGCCGGCAGTTCTTCAGGATCAATGCTGATACAAAACGCAACTGAAAACACTGACGTTGGGCAGAATTCGCTTTCGTCTGCAGGTCAGTTGTCTGTACCGGATGCTCCTGCCATGGACAGTCTGAAAAAAATAACTGTGCCCTCTAAGTATGTTTACCTCCCGAACATCGGTGCTGCGCAAACGGCCGGCAACAATGTTTCAAGACTGTATGATGCTGCTCCCGCTCCAATGGGGCTGGCTGATTACGGGTTTATGGAGCCAAATTTGAACATACCGTATGTATACGAGACACCAGGGTTCATGGGATCGGCCATGTTTGAGACGCTTGACACATTCTATCCGCTAAGTGACAACCCGGAATCAGTTTCAATCCAGCTGAGCGCTGTTATGAGCGGCGTAACAGTGACAGGTAATTCCGGATACGACTTCTGGGTAAAGAATGTAGCTCTTTTCACTCCACAAACTGGTGAAGTGACACTGGTTGCAAACATATGGAATCTTTCCAGTGAATCACTGGAATTTCCCGCAGGAACAATTGCTTCTGGAAATGGAACTGTGTCTGACGGGCTATTTTACTATTCCGTTGGGCCGACAATTATTCTTGGCGGAGAGACATCACTGTTCCTCTATGTCACATCCGGCGTCTACGACGGCAATGATGCCGTTTACTTCTCGTATTCCACCGGCACAGGTGATCTTGGAAATGCATCATCTCCTGTAGTATTTGACACTGTGGTCTTCAATTCAGGAAATTCCGTCTCAAAATCGGCTGATTTCAGAGTTGACGGATTCCAGAAGACTGCCTCAGGTCTTCTGTATGATGCTGAACTCGTGATCGGAGGCCCGGGCGGCGGAAGCACCACGACTGTGTACAGTGCAAACGGACAGCTTCAGTTGATGTTCATGGGACCGACAGGAATTTATACCAGGCTTCCGGCAGCTTACAATTATGGATCTAACACGGGTGAAACTGTACAGGGGCTCTCTTCCTGGTGGTCATCGTTGATGAAACCAAGGATACATCTCAGTTCCGGACCGTCTATTCTTGTGTCAATGTGGGGTTCCCAGGTGAGCCACTCAGGAGCTGTAAATATCAAGGGCACAATATCGCCTTCAAACGCTTTCGTATTTGTAAGCATGGGCACTTCTTTCGATAACAGAACTGCAGCATGGGCACCGATTGGAGAGAACGGAAGTTTCAAGTTTTCGCTTCCAGGAAGAATCTCTTACTCAGGAATGATATTAATGAGCAACCACGCTCCAGAGTATTTCACCATCATTGCAGAAGGATCCGCCGACGGTGAAGAAGACAGCGGAGGCTGTGGAGGAGGCGGTGGCGGGGGCGGAGGCCATGGCGGAGGAGAAGGCAATGAAACTTCCAGCTATGTCAATGCAACCCTTTCTTTCAACAGTACATTCGGCATTTATACTCCCCTGTATGCATCGGGGGATAATCAGCTGGCACAGTTGTCGGAGTTGCAGAATGGCGCCAATCTCTCAGTTCAGGGCAACGGAAGCATGGAAGACCCATATGTAGTGGCAGGAACCGTTGCAAGCAGCATTAACCCACTTTTCAGCAGACTAAACAGCTTCGGTTTTCCGGCCTTTTCAGGCATATTTGTAAGGAATACAGTGAGTTATGCGAAATTCATTGATATTCCGGCATTCTCCGTGAATCTCACAAAATACTGCAGCATTCAGGTCTCAACTCTGGGCATTCCGGAAAACAACAACCTGAACTCTGTGTTCTATCACACTTCCGGCATAACTGTTACAGGATTCACCGACATTTCCGGTTGGGCAACTCCCTTCATGAAGTCTTATGGACCTGCGGATCTAGAATTTATTGATTCACACATCTTCCTCATTAGCTCGAATGTCTTCCACAGCATGGGGACATCGCTTCTCATATACAACCCGGATAATGAAAGCGGAAACGGAGTTATCTGGGGCAACTACTTCCATGATGCTGCCAGGCAGAAGGGAGACCGCCTGGAAAACACACTGTCCGGGCTCAACCCTTCTGCATTACAAATGTTCAGCTCAGGAAATCTGATCTACAACAACTTTTTTGATTCTGTCAAATCTGCGTACAGCCCTGGCCATGATATGTTTGATTCCGGATCACTTGCAGCATTTTCAAACGACTGGAATCTTACTTCAGTGCAGCCGCTCAATTACAGTAACTCAGTTAATGGCGCAGTCCTTACCGGATCTATAGTGGATGTGGATTACCAGGGAGGCAACTACTGGACGCATTTCGATGGGAACATACCTTACAACTGTTCTGGAGCAATTGCAAACGGCGGAGACTATCATCCGCTTATAACACCTTTGCACAACGTAACATTCTCAATAAACGGATACGGAAAGGGGCTGCACTGGGGTGTAACCTTTGACGGAAATTATGCCGGAGGGCAGAATACATCAATCACACTTCAGGCACGCGACGGGACACACTTTTACAATTTTACAAGGGATTCAAGATACACATCTTCATACCTTAGCGGGTACATCATAATATCTGGGTCAGACGTGAATGTGAATGTTTCCTTTGTTCCAGTAACATACAGCATCAGTTTTGTGCAAACAGGCCTTGTCGGCGGCCTTAACTGGACTGTCAGCATGTCAGGAAGTTCAATCACTTCATCGGAGGACAACATAACATTCGGCTTAACTAACGGAACTTATGATTACAGCGTTAGCGGACCGGATCACTTCAATATCAGCCCGTCCGGTGGAGAAGTTACAGTGGATGGCTCAGACTTATCTTATGCAGTGACATTTTCATACACACTTCACAGGGCAACCTTCAAGGTAAACGGGCTTCCTGACGGAACGCAGTGGTCAGTGGACATTGGAGGATTCCATGCGTCATCGTCCGTCAACAGCGTCTATCTGATGCTGGAGAACGGAGTGTACAATTACAATATCAATGTCCCTGTTCAGTATGGCTCAGAAAAATCTTCCGGCACAGTAGAGATACTGGACGGTGACATCTACACAGAAGTGACATTCACACTGAACATATACAACGTTACCTTTAAGATAAGCGGGCTGCCATCAGGTACTGGATGGGGAATTGCATTCAATGGATCCATTGCCAACAGCAGTGACACGTCCATTACATTCAGAGTCCCCTACGGCAACTACACATACACAATTTCCGAAGTCAGAGGGTTCCATTCCAGTTCTGGAGCTGGATACGTCAATGTCACAGACGGTGACCACATTGTCAGCATACAGTTTTCAAGAGATGCAGGATATGTTTGGGCCGGAATACTGCTTGTTATAGGTGTCTACGGATCCGCACTGGCAGTTTCAGTGATGCTGTATTATCTGTTGCGGAGGGGGGAAAAATAATAAGTGCATCACTTTCGGGATGTTATACAGCCAGTGATTTATGTTAAACATCATTTCTTCTTTTGATTTTAACAGCCATGTTGTAAATCGGCATCATTTGCCATGGATACTGTTTCATCCAGGATAGAAGAAGAAATGATGAGAATCCATATTATATTCTTCTCATTTGGGTGATTCAGGCATCGTGAAGGGCCAGCGGGACAACCGGAGGCATATCTGCAGAAAGACTCTGCACTTTTATTGCACTTGTCGGGCGGAGATGGGATGCGCCCTGAAAGCGGGACAGCAGATCACGTCTGCAAAAGTGACTCAGAAAAATGTGGTTTTCCATCTTTTTGAATACTGCATTTTCAACAAAGGCTGATTCTTCTGTTCAGTCTTCTTTCTACAGGAGCTGCTGCAACTGAATAGAAAGGATTCAGAAGGCATCTTGAATCACCAAATGCCACCCAGCCAGCTGTCCAGGCGTTTTTACTGATAAATATCTAAGGCAATAGCTTTAATTGGTAATCGTTATTATCTTTTACAGATTAGAATTGCTTGAGAAGCTCAACGATGTTGTTGGTACCTCGCTAATGAACCACTGTGCTGTGGTTGAAGTAAAAGATCTGATACCCGAGCACATAAAAATCACCGACCTTAAGGAACCTGGAAGAGACCATTTTCATTTCATGGTGAAAGTGGATAACGGATGGTTCCTCTACCAGAACGTGGGACGGCGTCTTTCTGATCAGGAAATCAGGCCGTTAAACGAATACCTCAAATCCATCGATTCCAAATCTGGAGCAGTCAGCAAGGGAGACATGCTGCAGATAGGCCTGCCATCCCAGTCCTGGGATGCCATAAACGGCATTACAGCTACGCCAGGGTGCAGGATATCTCCAAATGTCCTGCAGAAGGGCGGCGACCTTTATTTCCTGGTTGAATTCCATGAAAGTGCCATTCCCAAAGCATCGTCATTGATTCTTGATTTTGTAAGCAATGTTGAAGAGATTGAGTCAAACCTCATATATTACGGCAAAGAACAGAATGGCCTGTCCAAGCTCCTCTCATACTATTTTTCTGAAACCGATCCTCTGGACAACTTCCTCTTTGTGAAAACTGGCTGGAATTTTGACTCCGAGACCGTGAAGATCGAAAATGAAGGTGTTTTCCAGAACAATGGGACATTTATACCGAAGTACTTCGAAAACAACGGAAGGATATCAATGATCGCAAAGCTGGAAAACTCGACTGTGCTTGGCAGTGCAAGCCATATTACAGTTGATGAATCAGAGAGGCTATATGAATTCCAGTTCAGCTCCCATTTCATGAAGGATTTCTACGAAAATGTTGTGGAACAGTATTCCGGCCCGGTTTTCTACAGAATGAAGGTTGAGCCCGGGAAGCTTACAAATTATTACATTGTCGAGACATCGAAGAAAATAAACTTTTTCAAGTCGCTATCCAGGCACTGGATGATGCCCCACAGGGGAAACCATGAGAACATAGTTGAGCAGGTGGAAACACTTGGCACGCTTATGCACTGATTGTACCTGAAATCGGGCTCATGGTGCCGCATCCCTTCCAAGCAGGCTTCTTGAAATAATCAGTTTCTGAATATCCGGGGTTCCGTCCCCTATCAGAAATCCCCTGGACATTCTGAACCGCCTTTCCATGTCTGATGTTCTGACGTACCCCGATGCACCCAAAGTCTGGAGGGAATCATCAACGGCATGGAAGGCATTTTCGCACGCATACCATTTTGTGGCTGCACCGTAAAGGCTGTTCTCCTCACTGCTGTTTCCGGATGACAGGGCCCTGAATGCAAGCAATCTCGAAGCCTCTACCCTGACCCAGTTCTCTGCAATCCTGAAAGAAACCGCCTGATATTTCGAAATAGGATTGCCGAAAGCATTTCGCATGCGAGAATATTCAATTGCTTCCTCAAGGCTTGCCTCAGCAATTCCGAGGGAATAGAGAGCAACATGCACTCTCTGAACATTGAAAGTGTCCATCAGAAGATAGAATCCTCTGTCTATTTCCCCTATAATGGAATTCTTTTCGAGTTCCACGTTCTGCAACCTGACCCCTCCGAAATCACCCTCTATCTCTGTTGCCATGCTGTCTATAGAGTACGGCTCCAATCCCGGAATGCCGGATTCAGCGATCATAAGGCTTATTCCCCTGTGGTTCCCGTGTTCACCGGAAGTTCTTGCCGAAAACATGAAAGCATTGGCCATTCCCGGGCTGCTTACGAACGATTTCTCTCCATTCACTGTGAATTTTTCATTACCGGGTAATGCCACAGTCCTTATGGAAGCAGAATCTGATCCGCATCCAGGTTCAGAAAAGGCTCCACAGAGCAACAGGTTGCCATTCCTGAGCATTGACCTGTAATGTTCCCTCTTCTCTCTGTCCCTGATGTGCGGTATGAGTTTGGAAAAGTGAAGCGTCAGGAACGCAGGAACAGGCATTCCGTATCTGCCCATTATTTCTGAGAGATATCCGGAGGTGGTTTCATCTAATCTTTCCTCCTGGTTTTCAGAAATCAGCGCGTCCCCCAGTATTACACCGATTTCCTTCATCAGCAGAGGCGGAAATTTTTTCTCAATTTCCCAGTTTTTCCTGTGAGCTGGGAGTTTTCTCCTGCAGTATTCTTCAAAGGTGTCTAACACCGCTTTCTGTTCATCTTTCAATTCCATTCCTGAAACTTTTCTCCCGAACACTTCTGTCATTTATTCCTCCAGTTTTGTTTTCTCCTGTTGATAAATGCTTTCTGCCCCTCCTTGAATTCATCGGTTCCAGAAAGGCGGACAAGCTCCTTCTTTCCCGAATCGATCGCTTCAGCCATAATATCCTTAACCTGATTTGACACTTTTTTCACTGAATTGTGTGACACCGACGAAACAGTACCGAGTTTTTTTATGATCTCATAAACAGTGAAACCAATCTGGGAAGAATCGACTAATATGTCTGCCAGACCAAGCATCCATGCAGTCTTCGCAGAGAATTGTTCACCAGTGAGAGCGTACCTCAGGAGCCTTCTGCTGATAACTCCATAACCAAGGGAGGAAGCAATTGGCGGCATTGCACCAATCCTCCCCTCCGGGATTGAAAAAACTGCGTTCTCTGAAGATATGACAATGTCGCAAAGCATCAGGAGTTCGCAGCCGCCGCCTGCTGCTATTCCTTTCACCGCGGCTATTACCGGTTTACTGTAGTGAAGCAGGAGTTTCACAAGCGGATCCGCATATGTTGCCATCCAGGTTTCCGCATCCGTGCCGTTCCACCCCGCCATCATGGAAATGTCGTCGCCGGCCGAGAATGCATTGCTTGAGCCCTGAAGCACAACCTGTTTGACATCATCATCTTCCTCTGCTCGCTTAAATGATTTCAATAGGCCTGCCCACATTTCTTCGTTCAGCGCGTTGAGCTTCTCCTCTCTTTTCATTGTTATGTATGCTGTATGGCCAGCACTGGTGTAATTCACGGGTCCAAGATTATCGAATTCTGCTTCCCACGCCAAGAATCCTTGCCCATTCAGGGTTCCGGATTTTCCCTTTGTGATCAGATTCTCAAGCATGTCCAGAGCGAGTTTGCAGTCTGAATCAATGCATTCCGTGTCCTTCAGAAATGCAGCCATTGATTCAAGCCCAATCATGTCACAGATCTCAAAAATCCCCTCAGCCCAGCCTGTGCACGCTGAAACTGCCTTGCCAATTTCTTCAATAGAGGCATTGCCGGTTGAAAGGACCCTGATGCAGCTCACCAGGACTCCTTTCAGGATATCCACAGGATTCATCATGTAGGCTATGATATCATCCGCTGATTCCGGAATATTTCCTGCAGAATGGCTCCTGCTTTCATGTTCACTATGTGCTTCCAGACGCTCTGAAAGTTTTCTGCTCCCGGCATACCCTGCATTCTGTTCAAATGAAAACGTGATTTTACGTGATCCGGAATAAGAAAGTATGCTGCTGGGGAGAATCGGGGTATTGAATCTGTATCTGACCATGGTATCCACGTCTTTTATTGACCAGCCTGCATCCATAATGCTGGCTACACCTTCCAGGTATCCGTGTAATATTACTTCAGGGACCGAAAATGGGATTTCTGAATGAACTACAACCACTGCTGCCCCTGCATCGGCAAAGGCCTCCTTGGCAGAAGAAACTGTTCTGGTTGAAGTCCTCCCGAGGCTTATCACTTCTGCCAGGGGCGTTGAACCTGAAATATCTGTCAGGGTAATGCCTGCAAACCGTTCAGGATGAATGCATCTGCCATAAAGCTTCGAAGTTCTGTTCCGTACGGGAGAGATAAGTATAATGCAGTCTTCGCCAACCACTCTTTCAACTTCCTCAAGGAACCTTAAGCTGCTTTCATCCGACTCATTCAAATCTATGATCATGTCTGCATGCCTGAGGTCGCCGATTTCTGACGTGAAGGAAATTCCGCGTTCAGATTCCATGTTTTCAGCCAGTCCCGGGGCCCGCTTCCTGACCGATTCTGCAGATTTGCTGTCAGGTACATAAACAATTACTTCTGTGCCGGACGCGGCAAAACCAGCCATCACGCCGGAAGCAACTTCAAGATTTCCAGAAAATGCAACTGAGTGAATCATGTCAACGGCAAATGAAGTTACAATGTATACTTTAATCATTGTCTGCAGAATTTTCTTTCCACAGCACAAACCATTGATGCAACCAGAACATGATACGTGAAGCTAAATTCCGCAATTTTAACGATGACAATATCTTTTTTTAGGTTAACCTAATTTAGGATTCAGGCAGATCACATCTTCCAGAAACGATCGGAGGCAAAGGCTCTTGAACTACAGTTTTGGAAACAGGCGGAATTCCGGCACAAGGAGCCTGCTTCGGTACTTTGGCCCTGCATGGATCGTTATGATTGCAGACGTTGACGTAGCTTCAATCATTACGGGCGTCCAGTCCGGTGCTTCATTCGGATACCATCTGATATTCATTGAGCTTATACTGACTATTCCCCTCGCACTCATACAGTATGTCTCCGGAGGGGTTGCAATGTTCACCGGAAGAGGTATTGCCGAGAATATCAGGGAAAACTGGGGGAAAAGATATGCGTATGCGGCCGCTCTTCCCATGGCTTTCACTGATTTTCTGTCCTATGTTGCCGAGTATTCCGGTATAGCAATAGGTTTTGCGCTTCTCGGCATGAATCCTGTTATTGGCATTATAATTGCATTCGTGCTTCATAACGCGCTTATTACTTTCAGGAGATTTGAAAAAGTGGAATTTCCCCTTATTGTCGTAAGCATGGTTCTGGTTGCAGCACTTGTAATAGCTGCCGTTTTATCCCATCCCGTTCTTTCCAGCATAGTCAGTGAGGGCCTCAACCCCGTGCAGCCCTACGGAAATTCCAACTATCTCTTCCTTACTGTGGCTAACATAGGGGCTGTCATAATGCCATGGATGATCTTCTACCAGGCCGGTGCAAGCGTTGAGAAAAGAATAGGCAGAACATCAGCAAGAGGACAGAAGTGGGAAACAGCAATAGGTGCACTTGTGAGCGAACTGATCATGGTCGCCATTATAATAGCTTCAAAAGGGATGTCCGGAGAAGGCAGTGCGGGTTTGTTTTCACTCATATCAGCATTTTCTTTCCTGAACGGTGCCAGCCATGTGTTTATTGCAATCGGCTTTATTTCTGCCGGATTCCTGGCCCTTGTCGTCATATCACTGTCTTCGGCGTGGGGAGTCTGCGAGGCAGCAGGGATAAAATTCAGGTTTTCGCAGAAAATTTCTGAAAGAAAGGGTTTCTACTCAATATTCCTCATGGAAAGCGTTCCGGCCGTCATACTGAGCATTGTCGCCTCTTCCAACCTGATATCTCTACTTATCAACTTAATGGTGATATATGTGCTTGTAGACGTTCCTGTGCTCATGATGGTCGGCCTGATTGTCAGAAGAGAGGGAATGGTAAAGAAGAAGTTTCTTTCAAGAGGCACGATGTTCCTTTACTGGATATTCTTCGTAATAATAGAAGCAACAGGGATCTACAGCATTCTGGCCGGCGGAATATCAATGTTCTAAGGAGAAGTGAAGGGAATACTGCCCACACGACAGTTCAATGCAGCTGAAAAGGACAGTATAAACTACTGATAGTGCATTAACAGTGGAGAGTGCAGACATGGGCAGCGGGTTCAAGGCCACTGAAATACATTCTATTGATGCGGAGGTTAATTCCTCTTCAGGCCAGTATGAAACACTGATGCCAGGTCTTCAATTCTTCAGGCAGGGGAACAACTTTCTCTTCAGTGGCGACAATGCTGATGTAATGGAAGCACTGCTTGACAGCGGATTTCAGAACTATATTGATCTGATATATGCAGACCCTCCCTTTTTCTCTAACGTGACATACGGAATGAAGGGCAGAAAAGAAAACACTCCTGCATTTTCAGATTTCACCGATCATGACGGGAATGCTTACCTTTCATTCCTTGAAGAAAGGCTGAAGCTCATGCACAGGCTTCTCAAGGACACCGGCTCGATTTTTCTGCATCTGGACTGGCACATGGTCCACCATGCAAAGATTCTAATGGATGGAATTTTCGGAAGAGGCAATTTCAGGAATGAGATCATCTGGCATTATTATCTTGGTGGCAAATCAAAGCAGTTCTTCGCAAGAAAACACGATAACATTCTCTTCTATTCCAAATCCGGGAAGTGGAAATTCAGGCCACAGAAAGCCAAAAGAAGGCTCGGTTATGTTCCGGGACTTCCAGTAAGGTCATCATCAGGAAAGCCCGTTGAAGACAGCACAGGAAAGGATGAGGCCGGATGGTACAGCATCGTCACTGCAGATGATGTATGGGAAATTTCCGGCGTCTTCAACCTCAGCAACGAATACAGCGGCTATCCAACCCAGAAACCATTTGCACTTCTTGAGCGCATAGTGGGTTCTGCCACCGATGCGGGTGACACCGTGGCCGATTTCTTCAGCGGTTCCGGAACAACTCTTGCTGTTGCACAGTCAATGGGCAGAAGGTGGATTGGCAGTGATATCTCACCAGTGGCTGCCAGGATCGCACTGGACAGAATACTGGGTGCCGGCAAAAGCGGATCGGGGGATAAGGTGCACTTCCCTGTCAATCAGCCTTTGAACGGTTCGGCAGTCCTATACAATCAGACTTTTCGTGGGGGGGTCAATGATTACAGAAAGGATGTGGCCAAGTCTTATTCTCTTGAAATCATTGAAGATGACCCCGATTTCCATGCTTTCATGGAAGGAAAACCGGTCCACATAGCAGACCCGTCTGCTCCAGTGTCCGGCCACACGATTGAGCAGCTGGTGAATGCTTCAGAAAAATCCTATGGCTGCGGCCTTAACATCATGGGAGCTCTCTGGAAGCTTGAAACTGATCAAAACGGAGATTGGCGGCTGGAAAAAGGCAATGGTCCTGTCAGGCTTCTTAACGCACCTTCGGCCTGCGGCATTAAGCTGAACAACATCACAGGTTCTGTTCCGCAACAACTGCACGAAATTTCAGGATTGCGGCTGTCACCGAATCCGGACAGGAAATTCCTTGAAATCAGGGAATTCCGGATGAGTGCGGCCGGAAACAGTTCTGCGGAGGGGAAGTCGTTTGACGTGAAAGATGTGGTATCATGGCACATTGATCCTGACTACAACGGAAAGATTATGATCACACGCCCGGGAACAAGGCTATATGCAGGGAAAAAAGGTGGAAATGCTCCACTGAGGATCCCTCTTGCTGAATTCGCTGGGCGAAAAGTGAACTTTTCCACCTTGCGGTACGGCGAAACCCGTGTGGTTTCATTCCTGCACTGATGGCACATGCCGCAAAATGTTGGAATTGTTCTTAATATATTCAGCAAAGATTTAATTAGTTCATGACACTGCTATTCCGTTGCATTATGGCTGAATCCACAGGTTCCAAACCATGGCTGAACACGCTGATAATATTCGTTGCAGGCATAGCACTGACGATCCTCGGAGGATATTTCATAGGCACAGTTTTCTCTAAAATCATAGCCAGCATCGACAAAACTCTGCTCATTGCAGGACTGATTATGTTCGTAATAGGGATTGTGCTGCTCTGGATACAGCTTTCGAGATTCTTCAAGAAGTGAAAAATCAATGAAGGGTCAGAGCCGCGCTGAGCCTTGTTTCAAGTTCTGATTCCTGATCTGGCTCCAATGGAAAAATAGGTGGCCTCGGTTTTCCCGGGTCAAATCCGTGGAGCATTCTGACTGCACTGTATATGGCAGCCCACTGGCCGTAAGATTTCACAATTTTGAGTGCGCTGCTGAGCTTCTTCTGCAGTTGATGCGCTTCATCCAGGATATGTTTCTCTATAGTGCTGACAAAGAGTTCTGTTAGGTAGTTGGAACTGCTCCCCACTGCTCCGTCCATTCCAGCCCGGAGTGATGGTATCAGCAGATTGTCCGGGCCGTTAAAGACTCTGAACTCATCTCCCAGGCGGTACTTGAAATCCAGCATGTCTGAAATTTCCTGAACAGTCTCCTTTATGCCGATAATATTTCCTCCTCGCCTGTTGACTTCCTGTACCATTGAAGGATCAATCCTGTTATTGGAAGCAACCGGAAAGTTGTAGGCATAGAGTCTGTAGATTTTAGAAAGTGAAAGCAGATGCCTTATGATCCATTCGCCGGGTACATTGAAATAATAATACGGAGGGAGTGAAGCAATGGCATGATAACCTCCATCAGCCGCTTTCCGTGCAAGCTCTTCACTTTCCTGTAGATTCAGGGACCCAACCTGAATAATTGAACTGTCTGCAAGAGGTTCAAAAGCATCAATGATCTTCATTCTTTCACTGAATGAAAGTGCAGGCCCCAGCCCCGTTGTTCCGCAGAGAAAAAGATAGTCGATTCCCTTTGACAGGATGAGATTTCCAAACTCCAGCATTTTTTCAGTATCAACTGAATTCCCGTCAAATATTGTGATCATCGGGCAGATTTTCAGTTTTGCCATATACTATCAGATGATCAGTATGCAAACAGGATATATCAGAGAGATCATTGAGCAGAATCAGATCTTTTCGCCACAGTTGGGGCAGAATTTCATTCCTCTGGATACTGAAGAGCCGCAATGTGGACATTTTGATTCCGTGTAAGGTTCCAACTGCCCCGTTTCCATCTTTCTGATTTCTGTTGAATCAGATACCTCGGCATCGATGAAGTTCTCATCCGGGGGAGCCTTTTTTCCGCGCTGTTTCTGAGAGTTTTCAGGTTTTCCGTAATATGCCACGCCAACATTTGTGGTTCCTGCTTTTGCCCTTGCCATTTCCACATCCTTCCTGTGGTTTTCCTCCTTTCTCCTCTCCAGTTTCTCCTCTTCAAGGCGTTTTGCATCTGAAACCCATTTCCTCATCTTGTCCTCCCAGTCCCTTGGGTCATCAATCCTGAATCTGTTCTTCTTGATGTTCCCCTCAGACTGGTACTCAACTATGAGGTTCTTCTTGGTCATTGCCTTTATTCTGGGCACAGCACTCGATACATTGGTCACATCATACAGGCGCACATCCACTGTTATCTGGGCCGGGGTTGCCTTCAGAAGCCCCCTCTTTCCTTTCTTCTCAAAAATCAGCCGCCTGTCTGATAGATAGAGCATTCCGGTTTCGGTGTCTCCATCGTCCTTAATCATAATTGCCTCTTCCGAGAGTATCTCATGTTCGCCAATTTCATAAATGGGCATTGGGAAAATGATTGTTACTTAAGTATAAAATTTTTTGATTTGGAAAAGGTATCATTCGGGAATCATGCAATCGTGATCCAGTGCAACATTTTCTTCAGATTTGGGCAGCAAATCATTCAAAATTCAGGAATACCCTCCCTCTGCTTTCTTTCTTTTTCATGGATTCGAATGCCTGGTTCGCTTCTGAAATTGGCCTTACATCATGCTTCATTGCCCTGTAGGCACCCCTGCTGCTCAATTCAAGTGCTTCCCTCAGGTCTTCCCTGGTGGAGCTTATGCTTCCAATTACGGAATTGCCTTTGAGGATGATTAGGCCAAGAGGAAGCCTGACCGGATCAGGTTTAAGGTTTCCAACCACAACAAGCCTGCCGCCCGGAGAAAGGCTTCTCAACGATTGCTCAAACGTATAGATTCCAGTCGTCTCGAAGGCGACGTCTACACCTCCCGGTGCAATTTTCTTAACGTCCTTGTCAAAATGCTCGTGATATAGTACAACCTCGTCCGCCCCAAGTGACTTTATTGCGTCAACTTTTTCCTCGGAGCTTGTCTCAGCGATAACGCGTGCGCCGAGAATTTTACCGATCTGTACGGCGTGGATGCCCACTCCGCCTCCGGAACCGGATATGAGCAGTGTATCTCCTTCTTTCATTCCCCCCTCCCTTTTGAGGGCGTGCAGGATCATGCCTGTCACACACGCGGCAATAGCGGCTTCGTGATCTCCCACGTTATCCGGCACTTTAACCGCACTGTTCTGGTGCACTGCTATATACTCTGCATACGAACCCTGTAAAGTCTCACCGTAGATCTGCTTTGATGGGCAAAGGTTTTCCCTTCCGGACAGGCAGTATTTGCACTCTCCGCATGGGCGGTAAATAAGGCTAGAAACTCTGTCTCCGACACTGAAATCACTGACATCCGGTCCAACCGCAACAACAGTTCCGGAGATCTCATGCCCCGGTACTATGGGAAGCTGTGCCCTTGGAAAGTAACCTTCCTGGGTCAGTATGTCCCTGTAACATATTCCGGTGACTTTCTGCTTGAGTATAAGTTCCCCGGGGCCGGGTTTTGGAATGTCAAGCTCTCTGATATGCAATGGATGCTTTATCTCCTCAAGTACCGCTGCTTTCATGTCATGTGCAATATAGCTATCTCCATTTTCAATTTAACGGGGATTCCTGCTGAATGGTTTAAACGGATCGCTGTTATGCCGTTACGTGAAATCGGGAAAGAGGGAGATCAAAGGGGTAATATTTGACCTTGACGGGACGCTTCTGGATTCGAGGGACGAACGTGTTATAGCCTGGTCAAAGGCTTTCAGGCTGCACGGAGTTGAAGTGCCCGACTCAGAATTGAGGCCCCTAATCGGGTTGCCGGGAATCACACTTGGATCTAGGTACTGCAGCGATCCCGCTTCTGTTGAGAATGATGAAGAGAAATTCTTCACAGAGCTTCTTCCTTCCATTGAGTACTTTCCGGACGTAAGGGAAACGCTCAAGGGCCTGGAGAATGAAGGAATCCGAGTTTCCATTGTTACATCGTCCAGAAGGTCTCTGCTGGAAAAAATGGACCTTCCCGCGAAAATTGTTGTTTGCATAGACGACGTGAAAGCCGGTAAGCCCGGAACTGAACCTTATTCACTCGCATGCAGGCTCATGGGACTGGAACCGGAAAATGTGCTCGTGGTGGGTGATGCCGAGAATGACATGATACCGTGCATCAGCATAGGATCTGTCTGCGTATTCTTCAGGGACGGCCGCAGCATAGAATCCGGCAATTCCCACTATTACGCCGACAGAATAGGTGAAATCCCGGAAATCATAAGAAAAATAAACAAGGGGAAGTAAGAGAATCAGGCCCTGACTGTTACGGTTGAATTCCAGCTCAGCGGGCCGGCACTGAAAGTCAGGTTTCCGTTGCTGAATCCGCTTGGAAGAGAAATCAGCGAAGAAAGCCTGTTGAATCCATGTGACAGGCCATTTAGTGAAAGGTTGCCCACAGTGATGTTTCCTGTCTTGACCAGTATTTCTGATACGTGCATTATGAATGGAAGAAGGTAGTTGAAGGTAACAGAAATGAGTGCAGTACCGTTTCTGTTTGACGAGAACTGGGCCACGCTGAAATTGTCAAAAGGCGCAGGGATCACAGACTTGCCAAGAGTGAACGTCTTTGAAAGATTGAAGAACAGTGCAGCCAGAAAAGCAAGAAGCGAAACCCCTATGCTCACATTATGCGTGGGATATCCCATCTGGGTAAGCTTGTCAAGATTCAGGGGGAGCAGAAGGTCGTGTATCACCTTTTCGCCAGGCGAAACTGTATAAGACTTATTCATCAGAAAGAGGTTGACTGCAGTCAATCCAAAATTGTTCCCCATTACAGTCTCGTTTATTCCAACTGAGCTGCCGTTAATTACAACCGAATCTTCCACAGACTGAAGGCTGAAACCATAAGTTGACTGGTATGCGGAAATCACTGAAATGATAAGTACTGCAGTGAATATGCTCATGGCAATGGCAGCAATAGAGGAACTCTTTTTCACTGCTATCTATAAGCATTAGTTTATATTTATTTTCTGTGTTTTGCGCATCTTACGACCGCTGCCGGGGTACAGGGTAATCATCACTCAGCTGGTCCGGGTAAGCAAGAAAGGTTCACCCGTTCCACTGAATTGCAGAAGGATTATTTCCCTTCGCTATGAAGATCGGTGAATCTCCTGAGTTCTTTCAGTGTTCTCTCCCTGATCTGTACTGGTTTCTCATACTTCTCAAGAAGCCGCCCGTCTGAAAGGAATTTCCTGAGCATGCTCTCCATGTCCGAACCGCATGAGCATTTCAGTGATTTTACGGCCCATGGAACAACTGACTGTTTTCCACAGTTATTGCATCTGAATGCATTCTTCCTTCCGGAGAATTTTCCCCTCTTTGTCTTGCTCTCTCCTGCAACTTCAACTATATCC
This sequence comes from Thermoplasmataceae archaeon, assembly GCA_046703525.1. Lineage (GTDB taxonomy): Archaea > Thermoplasmatota > Thermoplasmata > Thermoplasmatales > Thermoplasmataceae > WAQW01. The sequence goes on along the minus strand of JBJKSW010000004.1, from coordinate 21,242 downwards.
ATGGCGAAATCCACAGGAGAAGCTGAAGAAATGCTCGTGCCCACACCAAAGGAATCGGCTCCGGCCCTGGAGAGTTCAATAACATCTTCCGCGTTAAGGCCTCCAGAAACCATGATCTTCACGTTGCTGTAGCCCCTGAGATTGAGTTCCCACCTGACTTCGCTCACAATCCTGGCAAAATTTCCCCTTCTGGAAGAAGGTGTGTCCAGCCTTATGTACTCAAGGTTGGGAAACATCTCTGCTGCCTTGATGGCTGCAAACTTCTCATCCATGTAGGTGTCTATTAGAAGTGACTTGACTTCTTCTTTCTTCATGCTGGCAAGCGTAAGCTTCCAGGCCTCATCGTCTCCCAGAAGTATTGACAGGGAGTGCGGCATCGTTCCAAATGCCTCCTTCCCTATTATTCGTGCACCCATTATTCCAGAAACGCCGTCTGCCCCGCCTATGTATGCGGCACGATCTATCATGGGAGAAAGAGCTGGATGCATCCTCCTTATGCCGAATGAAATAAATGGCTTCTCTCCTGCCGCCATCCTTATCTTGGATGAGTAAGAGCTTATGCCTGATGCCTGACATATCAGGCCAAGTATGGCTGTCTCAAGCACACCGAAGTCTCTGTACCTCCCTTCAATTGCCATTACTGGTATTGAAACATTTGCCGAATCCCTTGGGAGAAAAACGGTCCCCTCCGGAATGGAATACAGATCAACGTTCACGCCTTCCAGGATATCCAGAACTTCATCGAGGCCGGAAAAAACAATTCCGCCGTTCTTGTATCCGGAAACCGTGAATTCTGCGACAACCCTGTCATCAAGGTCTGTTGGCAGGTTGGAAACTGTTCTGTGGAAATAAACGTCCGAAGCAAGCCCCTTCCTGATATCTCCTTCCAGTGCTATGTTGAGTGCCATCTAAATTACATCTCCCTTAAACGAATCTGAATCAATAATCTTCGCACCATAGTTGCGTTTCATGGCCATAATTGCATCGTTATGCCTGGTATCGTCTATGGCAGAACACAGGTCCTCTATCACAAAGGGGATGTACCCACGGTAGAAAGCGCCTGCAGCAGTGTGGAGCACACATATGTCTGTGCTTATTCCTGACATGTAAAGAACATCTATGCCCAGTGCCCTGAGGTATCCGTCGAGATCTGTGTCGTAGAATGCGTCAAAATGCCTCTTCCTGATCCTGTATCCTTCATGCCCGGAAACTGAAGCATGGAGTTCGCAGGCCTCAGTCCCTATGAGGCAGTGCTCGCTCCAGACCCTGAATTCCGGGTCATCCTTTATGTGTGTATCAAGCGTGAATATAACGTCTATCTTCCCCTCAACTTCCGAAAGGACTCTTCCCGTTTTCTCAGCAACGCTGACTGAGCGGTCAGAACCGAACTTACCCTTAACAAAATCATTGACAAGATCAACAACAAGCCATGCTTTCTTTTCCTCACCCATAGTGATTTCACCTCATTCTCAGTTGTCTTCCACCCTAAGACCTGATTCTTTCATTATTCTGCGCAGCTCATCGGACAGGTCATACATTTTCCTCTCCCGCAGCATATTTCTGAAATTCAGAAGTCCGTTCACAAGCTCCTCCGACCCTGCACCCTGGACTTCATGGCTAATGATCCCGAAAACAGAATCAACCTCATCAAGGAATCTGGTGATTTCAGATGCTGATTCCACGGAAAGGCCGTCGAAATTCCTGAACACATCTGATGAGAATTCAAGGAGGTCTCTGAAAAATGTCCTCGTGTCAAAATCATCATCAAGTACTGATACCATCCTTTTTCTTGCAGATTTGATGTCCGGCGTGAAACTCCCTGCATCATTCCTGACTTCTTTCAGCTTCTCGTACAGGTTCTGAATCTTCGACCTGGAAGCTGATGCCTCTCCTATCCGGTCGCTGTTGTATTCGAGAGTGCTCCTGTAGCTGGAATTCAGGAAAAAGAACCTGATGTCTTCGGCAGAGTACCTGTCCAGAACCTCGTTTATCTTGACTATATTTCCAAGCGATTTTGACATCTTCTCCTCTGTCATGTTGAGCATTCCAGTGTGGATCCAGTACCGGGAAAGCAGTTCTTTTCCTGATATTGACCTCATCTGGGCAACCTCCGCCTCATGATGCGGAAAAATCAGATCTGATCCGGCTCCGTGAATGTCATAGGTCGGACCGAAGTAGTATTCAGTTATTGCCGTATCTTCTATGTGCCAGCCTGGCCTCCCCTCACCCCATGGTGAGTTCCAGAACGGTTCTCCCGGCTTCCTGAACTTCCAGAGGGCGAAATCCATGAAACTCTCCTTTGTTGCCGTTGCCTGAACTCTTGCTCCCGGAATGAGCTGTTCCGTCTTCTGCCCGGAGAGATTTCCATAGTCGCTGAATCTTTCCACCCTGAAGTATACGCCATCTTCAGCTGCATACGCAAAACCTTTTTCCATTAGCCTTGCAATCTGTGATATTATCTCGTCAACAAATCTTGAAGACGGTGCGACTACAGAAACACTGTCGACTCTGAGTCGCTGCATGCTCCTTTCAAATGATCTGTAATACCTTGATGAAATCTGCTCGGCTGAAACAGACTCCTCTTCCGCCTTCTTTATTATCTTGTCATCTACATCAGTGATGTTCAGAAGGTAGAAAACGAGGAATCCCCTGTACCTGAGATATTTTACAAGGGAGTCGAAGAAAACAAAGGTTCTTGCGTTTCCAATGTGTATTTCATCGTACACGGTAGGGCCGCAGACAAACATGTTGATCTTCCCTCCTGAACCGGGTACAATCTCCTCCACTTTTCTGCTCAGCGTGTTGTATATTTTCATTCCAGTACAACTAGAAATAGTTTGAAATAAATTAATTATTTGCGTATTTTTAGGAACTGCAGCATGCCCCTCCTGTGAGAAGCGCAGCGCAAGTTGATAAGGCAAATCAGCCTTACTCTACCTTGATGGAAGAACAAATTGAGCAGCTCAGGTCGTGGATTGAATCTAACAGGAATTCCGGGGCGAAGGCTGTGCTTGATCACTTCTGCAGTTTCCTGAGGACAAACCTGGAGACATACAACTGGGTTGGCATTTATGTTGTGAGCGGAGACAAACTCAAACTTTTCAGCTATGACGGAGAACCCACTGAGCACAATGAAATAAAGATTGGAGACGGACTCTGCAGCCTCGCAATAATCAGGAATGAAACTGTAAACGAATCAAACGTGAAGGAGAACACAGAGTACCTCGCATGCTTTCCAACAACTGAATCAGAGCTGGTTGTTCCTATTACGTTCAACGGAAAGGCTGTCGGTGAGATTGATGTTGATTCAGACACAAAAGCAGCGTTTACAATGAGGGATGAGCAGGCTATGTCAAGACTGGCGGAAGATCTCTCGGAGATAGTTGCAGGGCTTGCCGAATAATTTCAATTATGGTTGGTGTACTTTTTCCTGAGCTCCGGGGACAGGATTATTGCACCAAATGACAGGATGTCAGAGTGATTGCAGAGAATTGCTGACATGGAAGCATACCGTATCTCAACCCCTTTGCACGAGTCTTCGTCTGTGATTCCGGCATAATAGCATACAAGCGTCCTTATCGGAAGGGCGTGTGAAACTATGATATAGCTGCCGTCCCTGGAATCAACGCATTCTGTCATGCGACTGACGTGTGACTCCCAGCTTTCAATTCCAAGAAGCTTTCTGTCGGCCGCAGACATTTCCCTGATTTGCTTTCCTTCCATGCCCCTGATTTCAGTTTCCCTTATTCTTTCATCCACATCACAGTCAAGACCTAGCGCATCAGCCAGTATTTCGGCAGTCTGGCGTGTCCTGAGGACCGGGCTGCAGAGTATTCCGTCAAAAGAGAGCCCCTTCATCTGGTTTGCAGCCTCGCGGACCTGCGCCTTTCCAGTCTCTGTCAGAGGGTACTTCGTCCTGTCATTTGAAAAAATCTTCAGGACATTTGCTTCACTCTCACCGTGGCGTACTGCAATGAACTTGTTCAATACATTGAAATGCCTACAACGTTAATATAACATTTCAGCAGCTGATTTTGTCAAATTAAGGCAGAATCTCAGAATTGTTGCTGAACCTGACAGGACAAATTTATCTAATTTTGTTCAATTATAAAGAGATGGAAAGTAGTGCAAAATCAGCGAAACAGCCAAACCATCTTGCTAACGAGAAAAGCCCTTACCTGCAGCAGCACGCATTCAACCCGGTTGACTGGTACCCCTGGGGCGAGGAAGCCTTCAGGAGAGCAACAGCCCTTGACAAGCCCATACTTCTCAGTATTGGATATTCAACCTGCCACTGGTGTCATGTCATGGAGAGGGAAAGCTTTGAAGACGAGGCTGTTGCAAAACTTCTCAATGACACATTTGTGTGCATCAAGGTCGACAGGGAAGAAAGGCCGGACATAGATTCCATCTACATGCACTTCTGCCAGGCGACCACGGGCTCAGGCGGTTGGCCCCTTAATGTTATACTCACTCCAGACAGGAAACCTCTCTTTGCAATGACATACATGCCCCGGACGACAAGAAGGGGTCTCATGGGAATCACGGAAATGGCATCAAGCGTGGGCGAACTCTGGAAAAACCAGAGGTCTGAGCTCGCTGAGCGCTCCGAGAGCATAATGGAGGACCTGAAGAACATGACCCGTACCCAGAAGAGGGAGAGCATTCCTGAAGACATGGCAGACAGGGCGGTCAGAGATTTTGCCGGATCATACGATTCAGAAAATGGCGGTTTCGGTGGAAGCCCGAAATTTCCGTCCCCGCACAATCTCGTCTTCCTTCTGCAGGACTATTCCAGAACCGGGAATGCAAGGTCTCTCGAGATGGCCGAAAAAACGCTCCTGAGAATGAGGCTGGGAGGCATATATGATCATGTTGGAAACGGGTTCCACAGATACTCAACCGACCCGTTCTGGATAGTTCCTCACTTTGAGAAGATGCTGTATGACCAGGCAATGCTGATATGGGCCTACACCGAGGCATTTCAGGTCACAGGAAAAGAACTGTACAAATCGGTGGTCAGCGATATCTTCAGTTTTCTGGAAGAAGACATGAAAGGTGATGATCCGGTGTATTTCTCTGCAATTGATGCTGACTCAGAAGGAATGGAAGGCAAGTATTACATCTGGAAAAAGGATGAAATAGAACGTGCGGCGGGAGATGGCAGTGATGCATTCTGCTCTTTGTATAATGTGTCAGGTGATGGTAATTTCAACGTGTCAGAAGGAAATATTCCGCCTGGAGAGAACATCCTCTATCTGTCTGAAGAAGCAGTGCAGGGTGACTCAAAGCTGCCCTGGGAGGTCCCAGTGGTAAGATCAACTCTGGAATCTCTCAAGAATGAAAGGAAAAAGAGGACCATGCCCCACGTTGACAGGAAGATACTCACCGACATAAATTCACTTCTGTCTTATTCCCTGTTAAAGGCGGCCGCGGTATTCGGGGAACGGAAATATCTCGACTCTGCACTTGGCATTCTCGATTTCATAGAGAAGAAAATGGCCGGAAACGGAGGGATGATAATGCACAGCTATATGGACGGCCAGACGGGCAATGAAGGTTTTCTGGACGATTATTCGTTCCTTACTGCTGCGCTGATTGAAGCTTTTCAGGCAACAGGCATGGAAAATTACATTCAGATGGCAGGGGAACTGCAGAAGCACCTGCAACTTCATTTCGAAGATGAGAATGGCGGATACTACCTTGCTGCAGATTATGAATCATCAAACATATACAGGATGAGGCCGGACATGGATGGAGCAATCCCCAGCGGCAACTCATTCCAGCTGCTGAACCTTGTCAACCTTTTCCAGATTCTGGATGATCCTGTTTACATGGAGAGAGCTGAATCGATTCCGCTTACGCTTGCTGACTCCCTTCAGGCTGCACCACGGTATCATTCCCTTCTGCTCATCGGCATTGAACACATGAAGTCACACTTCGCAGTGAGAAAGCTGGTTGAAAAGGGTCATGAATTCGATGAATACTGCAATCTCAGGAAGGAATACATCCCTGACCTTCTTTTCATTCCAATTAGGGAGTATGAAAAATACGAACTTGAGCAGTTCAGTGAGATAGGGGCTTCTGGAGCACTGAAGGGTGGAAAATACCAGCTTTGCAGCGGCAGCGAATGTTACCTTCCCACTGAAGGCTTCGGTGAAGTCAGAGATATGATCAGAAAAAAAGCCTCATGAAGGATCTGCAGGAGAACTCTTTCTGAATTTCCTGCCCCTGTGGTATATCCTCAGCGCCTCACCAACAATCATGCCTGTGACAAGTGTAAGAAGTGCCGTAAACAGGGTCTGGAAATAGAACTTGGGATAATACACGTAAGTGAGCATCTTTATGGAAAAGAACAGGGACCATAGAAAAGTCACTGCAAGTGATTTCCTGTAGTACATCAGGTTTTTCTTGTCATAGACTTCGTCTTTCTTGCTTAGCTTCAATCCAATCCCTATCCCCATGGCTGCTGTTATTGCTGCAGAAAGCTGCTGTATCACGTCTGAAGAGACAAATGATATCAGAACAAGAACGGAATAGAAGGCAGGCGTCATGAAAAGCCAGGTTACAGAGAACTTTTCGCCGAGCGCTGTCCTGATCACCCTGTACAGAAACAGCAATCCGAGGAAGCCAACAACAATGTATATGGTAAGTGATACTCCGAAGTAGCCTGCCACCGTATGGAGAAAGGAATAGAGTGTTCCCGCGCTGTTCATGCATCTAGGGAATAATGTACATCATATTAGACTGTATCTATTTTGTATGACAACGTTACCGCATAAGACATTGCTTGCTGCCTCAGCCTTTATTGACGGCAATCAGGAAGGGAACAGAAAAGAATAATATATGACGCATAGTTAACCGAATGATCCAATGAGCGAAAAGATGGCGGAAGTTGAAATCACGAAAGAGGGCGAGATATATTACGCCAAGATTATCCTGCCTTCCGGCGAAGTTGTTACACTTGAGAATGAAGATTTTGAAGAAGTTCTCGAGCAGATTGCAAACGATTTACAGGAAAGATACAGTTCTTAGTCATAAGCGGGGATGGCCCAGTGGTACGGCGATAGCCTGCTAAGCTATTACTCTTTGAGTGCGAGGGTTCGAATCCCTCTCCCCGCGTGCCATTGAAAAATGGAGTTGGTTACAGATCATAATACATCATGATCTCATCAATCATCCTGCCATTTCTATTGACACCACCTGGAATCCTTCCGTATTCGATAAAGCCGATTTTGCTGTACAACGAAATAGCATTGGTGTTTGTTGAAAAAACGCTCAGTATGATCTTCTTGAACTTTCCACGGCTCAGTCTGATTGCTTCATTCATGAGTCCTCTGCCCAACCCCCTGCTTCGATAATCTCTGGCTATCGCTATCCCAAGATTGCCTATATGATCAACTTCAGATCCTGGCCTGAGCCTGTGTATATCGCATATGCCTGCAACTGTACCATCGACCTCAGCTACAACAGCAACGGCATCTCCCCGCAGTAATTCATCATACAGGCCACAGAACCACTTCAACTCACTTTCTTCCGAAGGCGTTTCCCTGAAAAAAATTAGTCCGAGATCAGTGTTTTCCTTGACTTCCTCATAGTAAGAATAGTAGTTGGATACAAGCTGGTCCTTGTCTGCCCATTTCAGTTCTCTGATCATTACTTTCCGGATTCCGTAGCAGTATATAGAGAAACATGGGATTTCAATTCTTTCACGTCAAACCTATTTTGCAGTAGTTTCTACTAATAACTTTTTAAGGAATAATCATCTGCCCTGCTTATGGATTACCAGAGCCTTTTGGCAGCTGTTTCCCAGAACACGAACACTGGAGCTGGGAATGAGATATTCTCTCTCGGTTTCCTTCTGGTGCTGGTAGTAATCATAGCATACAGAAGAGTTTACAGGGGCATGTACGGGGCTCCATTTTCAATGGCAAGGCTTCTTCGTATTCCTATTGTTTATACAATTATTACAGCAATTTCCTCAATTTTCCTTCCGCTTGCAGACGTTTTCTTCAGTCTCGCCGCCGGCGTGATAGGCCTTGCCGCCGGTATGATGTTTGGAAATACAGCCACATTCTACATGCAGGAAAACAGGATTTTCTACAAGAGGTCGCCTATTATTCTTGTTGTCTGGCTTGGAGCTTTCGTAGCACGAATAGTAGTGGAGGAACTGAACCCAACTGCATTCTCATTCACGTCAGGAGCAACTATTGCAGGCATCATAGTGGACATTCTGCTGGCTGGTTCAACAGGATTGCTGGCCGGAGAAACAATAAGGGTGTACAAAAAGTATGTTCAGTACAAAGACGGCCAGTCTGAACCTTCAGGAATGGAGTCAATCCAGAACATATGATTCTGGCAAAAGGTCACACTGCCCTGGTGCCTTCTTTTGCGGTTCGCAGTTTGAGCACCCATCGGTCGCCCCACTCCCGGAGGCTGTCCATAACAGGTTCTAGAGATCTTCCCTTCTCAGTGAGAGCATACTGAACTGAAAAAGGCTGGGTGCTCAGCACAGTCCTTGTAATGATCCCCATTTCCTGCAGGTGTTTCAGGACCCTAGAAAGTGTTTTGGAATTGATGCCTTCTATGCTCCTGAGTATTTCATTGAATCCCATGGGTTTTTCAAACATGTAGCGGATGACAATCAGATTCCACGTTGTCCCAATCTGTTTTACTGCTGACACTATGGGGCACACTTCATGTCCTCCCGGCGGGATTTCGTCGTTATTTTCAGATAGCATAGATGTCACCTGCTTAATAGTAAGTCTCATAAAGTATTTAACTATAATGAATATACCAGCTTGCAAAATGCAATCACTTTCCTAACATAGGAACGGAAAGGCTTGAAACGTGTTTTGCAAGAAAAGGTGAAAAGAATGTTGAAAACAAGCACATGGAATTCAGATCCACAGCACACCTCCGCAGACTTTTCCGTGAGGCACATGATGGTCTCAACGGTAAAGGTAAGATTCAGAAATGTCTCTGTCAGCTATGAGGGAGATGCTGAGGACCTGACAAAAGGAACAGCGGGTGTTGAGATCGAAGTTGATTCGGTGGAAACCTTTGACGGGAAGAGAGATGCACATCTGAAATCTGATGACTTCTTCAACGCTGAGAAGTTTCCGAAACTGCATTTCAGAAGCAGCAAGATCAGCAAAAAGAACGATGAGGAATTCATCGTGACCGGTAACCTCACAATCAGGGATATAACAAGGGAAGTGACCCTGGACGTGGAATATTCAGGAAAACTCACAGACCCCTGGGGATTCCAGAGGATGGGGCTCACGGCCAGGGGTGAAATTGTCAGGGAGGATTTTGGCCTTAAGTGGAACACTGCGCTTGATACCGGAGGAGTTCTGGTAGGCAGCAAGGTCAAGTTTGAGGTTAATGCCGAACTTGTCAGGAAGAATGTTGAGTGAGGGTCTCCTCATTCCTTTTTCTGACTCATATATTTTCTGAACCACCTGACTGATTCTTCAATCTCCATCCTTATATGCTTACTTTCCTTGAAGCCATGCCCTTCTCTGGGGAACAGGAGGAGGCGAACAACTTTTCCAGCATCCTTCAGTTTCCTGAACAGCTCGAGTGATTGCCCGACAGGAACGCATGGGTCATTCACACCGTGCATCATCAGAAGGGGCGTCTTTATTGCATCCGCCTTTTCAGAAGGTGTATATCTGTTGATTTCACTGTTGCTGTACACACTCTTTCCATAGTAAAGTGTGTCCCATATTGCTATATTTGTTGTTCCATGGAAGCTCTCCCAGTCGGAAATGCCGAAAAGTGAAACAGCTGCGGAAAATCTGTCTGTAACGGTCACAGCCAGGTTTGTGATGAACCCGCCATAAGAACCGCCTGTTATGAAAATGTGTTCCGGGCTGACAGTCCCTGATTCTATCAGATAGTCTATTCCACTGAGAATATCATTCATATCCATTCCGCCCATGTCGCCTATATTTGCTTCAGCAAAATCCCTGCCGCGGCCGGTGCTTCCCCGGTAGTTCGGCATGAATACAGAAAAGCCCTCTGAAAGAAACATCGTCGAAAGGTCAATGAATTCTATGCCAGATGATGAAGTCGGGCCCCCATGTATGCTCACTATGAGTGGATCTCCCCGGTTCTTCGCCCTGATGATTCCATTTATAACGGTCCCGTCTGAAGACTTCCATTCAACATTACTGGCCGGATATGCTGCACATTCCTCCAGATATGAATTAAAACTGCTCACCCTCTTCATATTACCGTCCAGCCCTATCCTGCAGATTTCCGGTATGGTATCTCCATTTGAAAAGGCCACAAAGAAACAATCATCGCCTGCTGCAAATTCCGGAGCAAACCTGGGCTGCACAGTGCCCTGTGCCTTCCAGACCTCCCGCCACTTCCCATCATATCGGGAAATTCCTGACTGGTCTGATTCAATAAAAAGTGCATGAATGGATTCATCAGAAAGCCAGGAAAAGTCTGTGAAGCTTCTGGCCATCCCCCCGGTAAGGTTTGTCTTGTCACCTGTATCTGTTCCAACAGTTACCAGGTCCCCGGAAGTGACGCCCCTGTCACTCCAGTGAGATTCCAGGAATGCTACAGTTTTTCCGTTTGGAGAGATCTTTGGACGTGCCAGTGTCCTTGGAAACGGGTCATACAGCATTCTATGAGAACGCTGTCCTTCCTCGAGCGTGTAAAGCCTTGACCTGTACCAGTAATCTTCTGCCGGATACTCTGATCCAACAAATGCGACCGTATTCCCTCTTACCGAGAATTCCCAGACCTGTATCCCATCCGTCACCTTCTCAAACCCATTGCCTGGACTGTACCTGTAAACAGACGAGAATCTGTCATCTTCCTCGAAGAAGTATCCGTCGTCGCCCGACTTTCTGGCAACTGCTTTCTCTTCACTCTCCCTTTCCTTCATCAGAATTAACAGAGAATCACCGGAAAATGCAATCTGCTCAGGTTTCGATTCAAGCACAACCTTTTCCTGCGTCCACGTAGATGTGAAGCCGGAAACTAGAAACGCAGATCCGTTTTCTTCTTCAATGAAAGCGTATTTTAGGCCGTCGGCAGAAAAAGCAGGCATATAGCAGCGCTTTTCCTCAGACCCGTACTTCCTGAGCACAGATCCGTCTTTGCCAGCAAAAACCACTTCCGAGGCAGCTTCCCTGTCCTTCTCCTTGTGGTTGGGTGTTGCTGTGTAAGCAATCAAATCTCCCGCATGTACAATTCCTGAATATTTCGTGAGTGAAACGTAATCTTCTACGGTCTGTTCCCTTGCCATAATGTAATCAGATCCCTATTGCATCATAAATGCGGCCTGATTCAGAATACTTTCCACTCCATTTATGGAAGCAGGAATACCCGGACTGCTGCACTACTTTGTCTTAAGCCTTGTCATGAACCTCGTGAAATATATTATTATGACAACGGCCAGCACAGTGACTGAAACTGCATAGACGAACATTGCAACAAGGTCAGATTGCGACCCGAATATGACTTCGAAAAGCTTTAGAATTGCAGAATTCCATGCAAGAGCTGCAACAAGCCCGAGTGCAGAGGTAATAAGTGCAGTAACCTTTTCAACCGCTTCGTTCCTGATCTGGCTTACATCAGATTTTTTCTGTTCTTCCGGCATACCCGGTTTCACCATTTTATTTATGCAGTTGAGCTATAAAATTGTATAGCCTGTTTTTCACAGCAGGTTCCTGTAGTCGCCATTCTCCATATACTCATACATATTCTCAAGCTGGAGCAGGGAAAGGTTCCATCTGGGATATTTAGAGCATATTTCGTTGAAGATCTTTATGAATTCAATCCTGAAGAGCTCCTGCATTGTCATGTAGATGTAGAATTTCCCTTCATGAAGCAGGTGTATCTGGTTTTCGGTCACCACACTCTCTTCGAGGAACCTCTTTGTCATGTACTCAAGAACTTCATTTTCAGTTACAGTTGAATACATCTTGCTGTTTATGACGCCGGATCCGCTGGAAGGCGCTTCTGCAGAATCCTGGAACATGTAGACTCCTTCGACGTTGCTGCTTCCGTAGGGCAGCTTTACCATCCTGAGCCATTCGCTTCCCATTGGGTTGTTCTCCATTCCCGTCTGGTCAGGTTCAGGCACGCTCTGAATTATTACAACAATCAGATTCCTGTTTGATTCGTCATTAAGGAAGAACCTGTCAGACGGGCCAAGGTAGTTTATCCTGAAATCTGCTACTTCATCCGCGTGCTGTACAAGAACGTCCGAAACATCCCTTGACTGGGATGAACTGAATAGAAAAGTGAAAAAATATCTCCCGTTCTCAAGATATGCATTCCTCAGTATGACTGAGTTAGTTTTCAGAATTGCATTCATGAAATAGACTAATTTTCTGTTCCTCTCAAGTTGCCTCTGAAGTATCAGGCTGTTGCCCTTTTCATGAACCCTGAAATGTTTGGAAAAGACGACGTTCTGGCCCTTCATAATCAGGTCTCTTGGAAATATGAATGTGAGGCTGAGCGAATCCTTCTCCATGCTTATCCCCATGTTCTTTCTTTCTCCTATTTTGCTGGAGAAAAGAACAATTTCCTGTATAGGTACAGTGGATACAATCAGTGCCCTGTCAAAAAAGCTGTGCAGTGTTTCCGGAGGAAGGTCCATCTTCTTGGGTTAATCCCTTTCAGTCTATTTAATGGGTTGCTATTGAATAATTCTCGCGTTCATCTGATCATTCGACAGGAATATACCTGTTCTCCATAGAACCTATATCCTTAAGGAACCGCACTGAGAATATTTCAGAAAGGTGTTCCTCTGTCACCGTATCATCGGTCTTTCCTTCATAGACTATGGATCCATTCTTCATCAGCACAGCATAATCTGATATTTTTGTTACGCTGTCCAGGTCGTGCATAACCATTACAACGGACTTTCCTGACTGTGATATCTGCCGAACCGCCTTTCTCATTATGGATCTGTGCCTGATGTCCAGGTAAGTCTCCGGCTCATCCATGAGAATGATATCAGAATCCTGATACATAATGCCGGCAAGCATTGTCAGCCTTTTCTCCCCTCCGCTCAAACTGTTGAAATTCCGGTCGGCAAGAGGCTCAATTTCAAGGTTTCTCATGCATTCAACGGCCCGGTTCTCGTTATCTGGAAGTGAATACCCTGCCAGTTTGACAACGTCAATTGCCCTGAAAGCAAACGGGGAAGGAATCTCCTGCGGCAGGAAAGAAATGCACCTGGCCCGCCTGATTGGCTGTATTCCGGAGATGTCCTGTCCGCCCAGCATGACTTTGCCACCAGTTGGCCTGATCAAACCGCCCAGCAACCTGAGAAAAGTGGTTTTTCCAGAACCGTTGGGGCCGGCGATCGCAGTCACACCCTCCCGAAGGCTGAAAGCAGGAATATCGAGCCTGAATGAAGGATAAACAACTGATGCATTGTGAACATCAAGACTCATAGTAGCCAAAGGCAAGCCTCCTTAAGAGATACATGAAAACCGGCACGCCGACAAATGCGGTAATAATTCCAACGGGGACTATCTGCTGGGAAGCGATCATTCTTGTAAGATCATCTGATGAAAGCAGGAAAATTGAGCCAAGGATTGCAGAAGCCGGGATAACAAGCCTGTTGGAACCGCCAAAAAGCAGCCTTGCCACATGGGGCATTATCAATCCCACAAAGCCTATGAGGCCGACAAGGGATACGACAGCCGAGACACTCAGCGTTGAGAGCACGATTCCCAGCCTCTTTGTCCTCTCTACTCTCACGCCGACGGAGGATGCGTATTCCTCACCCATCTGAATGATGTCGAACTCCCTGGTCAGCGTCATGATGAAGATTGACGTTATTGCAACCAGAACAGTAACGATGATCAGCTGATTCCACTGTATGCCCTGCAGAGAACCGAGGAGCCATCTGAGTATTTCATTCTCCCCGGCCAGCCTTGTATCTGTTATGATTACATATGCAACTATGGCGGAAATGAACAGGGAAACAGAAATGCCTGTGAGCAGAAAATAAGTAACTGGCAGCCTGCCCTTTCTCTGTGAGGAAATATATACAAGGGATACAACTGCCAGGGAGAATAAGAACGCAAGAATCTGTGTACTGTAGAAGCCAGCTATAACGACACCATAACCTATTGAAATTACAGCGCCCAGTGCAGCGCCGCTTGAAACCCCTATCACGTAGGGCTCAGCTATGGGGTTCCTGAAAATGCTCTGTATTACTGCTCCGCTGACGCTGAGGGATGCGCCTACGACAATTGCTGCTATGATCTCAGGTTCTCTGAGGTCATGTATGATGACATAATCCGGGCCGTTTACACTTCCGAAGCCGAAAAACTGGTATTTCAGCGACCTTATGACGGAGTCGTATGACAGGTGGACAGGGCCAACAAAAAGTGACATGAATGATACGGTGGCAAGCAGTGCCAGCAAAAGAGTGAATTTCAATGCAGTCTGTTTCCCGAAGAGCCTCTCCAGAATGCCACCATACCTGAGCATTTCAGAACCCCGTTGTCGGAGGATAATTCAGAGTTATGGGGAAAGCGGGCAGATGAATGAACATCGACGGATATACACTGGTCACGGTCCAGTACAGTGCATATATTATCCTGAAGTCAGGCTGGTCAAAGAAATTGTCGTTGAACACAGAAACAATTCTGTTGTTCATGTATGCCGGAGTGCTGCTGAAAGGTTCGACAGTGACCGCTGAATAATTCACATACTGGTCAAGGAATATCATCTGCGGGCTGTCGTTCACTATAATCTCTCCGGATATTGGATAGTATCCGTTGCCCGTTGCGATGTTTCTCAGGTGCGCATACTGGAATATCTGGTTAATGAAGGTGCCATTTCCTGCGGTCCAGTATCCTCCGTAATTGCTCAGGTAATAGAAGACCGGGGCATAAGTTGTGATACCCGATGTGGCATTTTTTATTGTGTCAAGTGAACTGTTCATCCACGTGTTGATCATTGATGCATTCTTCTGTGTGCCAGTCAGAATGCCAAGCATTGTGGTGAATGATTCTATCTGGGTAAAGTTGGAAGGGTTGTCCAGCAGAACGGGTATGCCAAGCGTATTGTTTACATATAGGGCCTGCTTGGAAAGTGTGCTACCGTAAAACAGAAGGGCCTGGGCGCTCAGGTTAAGCAATTCCTCGTAATTGATTCCATAAGAATTAGCGACATTGGGAAGCGTGTCATTCGGCGGGTAGGAGTCAAACACGTTTCCACCGACCACGTCCTTCAAGGCCCCCAGTGAATACAGTGTTGCAGTGGCGGCCGGATCGTCAGAAACTATTCTCGTCAATGTCCCGTTGAAAGTGAAAGTCCTGCCCAGAGAATCTGTAACTGTGATGTTATGCCCGGACCCATTGTCAGCAGGCGTAGCAAAGGAACCGCGTTGCGCGAGAATATATGCGGCTGTCCCCCCAACAAGAACAAGGGCAATCAGAATTGCTGTAAAAGCACGTATCTTTTGCACAGTTGGTAAGTGTACTTGACAATTATAAAGTTTGCTTACGAGATTTTATCCACAATAATATTTAAGTCCAAATTGCATAAGGGAAAGCCGAACTTGACCGGGGAGCTAGGCGCTTCCTGTAACCCGAAGCCTATATGCGGGGGTGACGGTTCCGAGAGGTCAACCAGACTTCTGCTGGGCCTCGAGGATTTGATGAAGTCTCGTCCCTTTGGATCGGAGGGCTCAGGGCACGCTCTCGAAGGAAAGCGTGTTCTGTGCTTGCCAGGGAATTCCGCCAGGCCCGGAAGGGAGCAACGGTACGCTGGACTTTTGATGCTGAAGGGGTGCGGGATCGAGAAGAATCGAGGGGTACCCTTCAGGACATCTGGCCCGATTGGAACCTGTTCGGCATCATCAGGAATGGTTTATTTGAACGAATTCAAGATAGTGCAGGACCCTCTTAACGGACCGATCAAAGTCGAAGGCATATTCCTGAAGCTGCTTGACAGCCCGGAAATACAGAGGCTGAGAAATATCAAGGCCCTGGGTATGTGCAATCTGGTCTTTCCGGAAGCAAACCACACCAGGTTCTCGCATTCCCTTGGAACATTTTTTCTAGTTGACCAGCTCGAGAAGATCTGGAAAAATGTGGATCTGACAAAGGAGAAAATCGCCGCTTTCCTTCATGATATCGGTCACTACCCCTTCAGTCACACGTTTGAGGAAGTGCTGAAGGAAGCAACAGGCCTCTCTCATGAGGATACCGGTTCCCAGATAATAGAAGGAAAGGGCAATTTCAGGAATTCAGTCATACCTGCAATCATAGAGAGCGAAGGATATGACCCCAGGGACATTTCCGGCATGATTCATGGGTCCATCAGCTCACACAGGACCGGGCTGGAGGGCCTCATAAGCGGGCCGCTGGACATGGATGAGGTGGACTACCTCAGGAGGGATGCAATGTTCTGTGGCGTTTCCCTTGGCATGGTGGATTATTCAAGGATACTGAATACTGTCCAGTTCCAGGACGGAGAACTCGTTGTGCAGGAAAAAGGCCTGCCTTCACTGGAATCTCTTGCAATAAACAGGGTACTGATGTTCAGGTCCGTGTATTTCCACAAGACCGTAAGGATTGCCCAGAAAATGATGGAAAAGTCACTTTCCCGCATTCCCAGGAAGAATCTCTCCGAGTCCCTTAACATGAATGACTATGAATTCATTGAACTCATCAAGAAGTTCAACGAAACAAGAAACACATGGAACCTCATCAAATTAAGGAAGCTGTACAAGCTTGCTGCAAAGGTGCCATTCACTAATGAGCTTTTTGACAGGGTGAATTCCCTGTTGTCTGAATCTGAAACCGGAAGGAATGCGATAGTCGATGTCATACCCCCTTTCTATTTCAATGGCCCCGGAAGGCTCAAAACAGACCAGCCCGTCCAGATTGGAAACAAAACTGTCCCACTGTCTGATGCTTCGCCAATTGTAAAATCACTTTCGGCGTCCGTTAACGAGAGAACAATCTACGTTTCCTGCAGGGAGAGCGAAGTCATAGCGGTCAGGCAGATTCTTGAATCCTTATGACCTTCATCATTCTGTATGCGTTTCTTGAACCCCTGTACCTTTCGACATAGTAGTTCTTCAGGTAGTCTATCTTCCTGTATCCGTGCTTGATGTAGAAGGAAATGGCCTCGGTGTTCTGGTCCCTGACCTCCAGAATGATCCTCTGAACTTCCATCACCCTGAGTTTCATTTCCATTGCGTTCATCAGGGCACTTCCAACCCCTTTTCTGGAGTGTTCAGGATCAATTGCAATGTTCTCGATATCAGCCATCTTCCGGTCCATAATCATGGCAACTATGTAACCCACTATTTCCCCTGAGATGAGAGCAACCTGGTTAAGGGATCGGTTGTCGGTGAAAATATGCAGCAGAAGGCTCCTCTCATAAGGGCCTTCAGGAAATGCCTTTCTCTCTATGCGCTCAATGCTGTCAAGGTCTGTGAGCGCAAAATTTCTAAGTACAACCATGCGATAGGACATCTAAGTCAGACAAAAGATATAACCTCTTTTGAACTGTTCTAATACTTACTCAAAATTGAGTAACTACCAAAATCTTTATGTTTACGCCTGCAATAACCTTCTATGATTGATTCAGCCTTGGAACAACTGCGTTCTGGAAAGCCGGTTCTCATTTATGATGGCGAGGGCCGAGAGGGCGAAACAGATATGGTTATACCGTCACAGTTTGCCACAACAGAGCTCATTACAAGGCTGAGGACAGATGGTGGAGGATTGCTCTGCGTGACCATAAAAGAAAGTGATGCAAAGAAACTCGGCCTCTTTTATTTTGACTCTTTCTTCAGGGAGCTTGGCGGTGTCGACAGGAACCTCTTTTTCAACGGCGATCTCAGGTACGACAACAGCAGCCCTTTTTCATTGCCTGTAAACCACAGGAGCACTTTCACGGGCATACCGGACAACGACAGGTCTGTCACAGTCTCAAACTTTGCAAAGCTCATTGGGAATCTTCCGCATTACAATGGAGGAGCAAGAGACATGTTTGCAAAGGAGTTCAGGTCCCCGGGCCACGTGTGGATAATAATATCCAGGGATGGTTATTTCGAGAACAGGAGAGGCCATACGGAACTCTCAACATTCATGATGGAAAAGGCCGGACTTATACCCTCAGCAGCCATAGTTGAAATGCTTTCCCCCGACGGGAAGTCACTATCAAAGGAAGGAGCCAGGAAATATGCCGAAGAGCACTCGTTAGTTTTTATAGAGGGCAAAGATATTGTAGCCGAGTGGGCAAATGGTAAGGGTAATGGCAACAGGAGTCTTTGATATCATCCACATGGGGCACATTCACTTTCTCAGGGAGGCAAAGAAACTTGGGGATGAACTTGTGGTTGTTGTAGCTCGCGATTCCACAGCATCCAAGAGGGGAAAGGAAACGGTCATGGATGAAAATTCCAGATTTGCCATTGTTTCTGAACTGAAGATAGTTGACAGGGCAGTGCTCGGCCGTGAAGGAGACATTTACGAAACGGTCAGGGACATCAATCCTGACGTCATAGCTCTGGGGTACGACCAGAAATTCAACACAGAAGAGATACTGAAAGGTTGCCAGAGAGTCGGCGTGAACGCAAGAGTTGCCAGGCTTTCCAGGTTTGAGGGTGACGATGATGCCAGTTCTTCCGCAATAAGGAAAAAGCTGCTGAAGAAAATAGGTGAGCAGCTTTGAAGACATTCGGGATCGTTGACACAACATTTGCAAGATTTGACATGGGAAGCTCAGTTGAGGATGAACTCAGGAGTTCGGGAACCGGATTCAGAATAGAGCGCGTTACTGTACCTGGCATCAAAGACATACCCGTTGCTGCTCTGAGACTTTTCAAAGAAAAGGATTGCGACATAGTGATTGCGTGCGGGATGCCGGGAAAAGAAAGCCTTGACAAGATATCAGCCACAGTTGCTTCAAACGGCATAATGGAAGCCATGCTTCTGGCTGGAAAACACATAATAGAAGTCTTTGTGCACGAGGAAGAGGCATCAGATGAGTCAGAACTTGCATGGCTGATGGACAGGCGCGCAAGGGAGCATGCACTGAATGCTTACAATATGATGTTCAGGCCAGAAATTCTGAGGAAAAATGCAGGAAAGGGCCTTAGGCAGGGATACCAGGATGCGGGTCCCGTTGACGATTCCGGCGGAGGAATATATCATTAGGTGAAAATCATGAAAATAGGAATAGTGGTATCGGAGTATAATTACGACATAACGATGGATATGCTAACCAGGGCGGAGGAAGAGGCAAAGTTTCTCGGCGTGGACGTGCACAGGATCCTCAAAGTTCCGGGAACTTTTGACATTCCGCTTGGGGTTAAGTCACTCCTGAAGATGAAGGAGATAGACGGCGTAGTCACCCTTGGAGCGGTCATCAAGGGAGAGACCGACCACGATCAGCTCGTGATACAGAACGCAGCGAGAAAGATTGAAGACCTGTCTGTCGAATATGACAAGCCAGTTTCCCTTGGAATAACAGGGCCGGGAGAGTCCAGGCTGCAGGCAGAATCAAGAATCGAAACAGCCAAGGATTCTGTACACAGCGTTGTAAAAATGATCAAGAGACTGAAAGAATTATGAAAATCAGTGAAGACATTCATCAGATTGACGGCACAATGG
Source organism: Thermoplasmataceae archaeon (assembly GCA_046703525.1). GTDB lineage: Archaea > Thermoplasmatota > Thermoplasmata > Thermoplasmatales > Thermoplasmataceae > WAQW01. The sequence goes on along the minus strand of JBJKSW010000004.1, from coordinate 1,614 downwards.
CCAACACCTACTTCATTGAGAATTCCGGGGAAGGCATTCTGATTGATTCCGGCACCAAAGGTTCCGCAGGCAAGATAATCGATTTCATAGATAATGGCGGTTTTAACCTAAAGACAGTACTGATAACGCATTACCACATGGACCATGTTGGCGGCCTCAGCAGGATAGCCGGGAAGTACAGGCCGGAAATTTTTGTTCCCGATGAAGAAGTGGATGTCATATCCGGGAAGAAGAAACCGGAGAGCGCAAAGTCTTTTCTCTCAAAAATGGTTGGAGCAGTGGCTCATCCGGAACCCGTTCAGGGAATAAGGCCCGTGTCCGAATACGGTTCTGAGAGGATCACTGTTCTGAAGACCCACGGCCATACACCCGGAAGCACATCGTACCTTCTTGAGAATGAGAAGATTGTATTCGTGGGAGATGCTGTCGTCAACGGCAAAAATGGCCTAGAAATCAACAGGGCATTCACGCTTGACATGGAAGACGCCAAGAGATCGGAAAATATAATCAGGGGTTGCGGAGCCGGCATAATACTTTCGGGACATGGAAAGCCTTATTATATCAAAGTGGAAGACTAGAACAGAATAAGCTTCTCTGCCTTGGCGTTGTAGCTGTGTATGCTTTCTTCACTCTCACATACTACGGAGGCATCCACGGATGAGGGTATCAAGCCAAGCATTTTTTTGGCATTTTCAGCTCCTTTACGTGCTACATCTTCGATCAGGAGGGGAGATTCGTGTGCCTCAAGCAGCATCCTGTTGACCTCTGTCTCGCTCTGATTGTGTGAAAGCACGTTTCCAATAGACATTCTGCAAACGTTGAACAGTATCTTTAGGATTCCCTTTTCTGTCCTGTTGAACCTGGCAGACACATTTATGCCGACCCTCTGGTTATGAGTAATCTGTGGCACCTCTGATATCGACTTGCTGTGGCCCGGGTACTTCTCCTCAAGCATTTTCCTGATCTTTCCCATGCTGCAGGGGCAGGCGGTTATTCCCTTTGCCATAAGAGAAACAGCAAATTCTGAATCCCTGCTCCTCGAAAATGAGATCTCTGTACCGGTTTCATACGTGATTCCGTCAGAGTCCGTAAGAAGCAGTTTTCCGGCTATCTTGCATCTCGCTCCCTCTATTCTGCTATTCCGGGACAGTGCTTCGTCAACCGCACTCTGCGGAACAGTCTCTATTCCTTCGCAGTTTTCTGACCTGGATATCTCCGAGAGAACAGAGTTTAGAACAGAAAAATTAACCATGTTCTCTGCCTCGTTCACTTTTCCGAATAAGGAGGCAGTTCCGTTAAAGCGCAGGGTAAAGCCATCAATTCCCGAACTGCATGAAAAGGGTATTCCGGAAATTCCAGCCCACAGCCTTTCACGGCTGTCTTCTGCATTCAAATGAACTCACTGCTGCTGGGTGTCACCCTTTGGATAATTTTTCTTGAGTGCCTCTTCGATCTCCTTGTATTTTTCTTCAAGGGATTTCTGTTGTTTTTCAAGTGTTTTGATCCTGATCGAGCTGAGTTCTTTCTGCTCCTCCAGCTCGTTTACAAGTTTTTCCTTCTCTTTGACCCTGTACAGTATTCCACCAACATTCTTGTAAATGGGGGAGTCTGCAT
>JBJKSW010000003.1:0-20792 GCA_046703525.1 Thermoplasmataceae archaeon | reverse complement strand
TCGCCCATTAAAAGGAATCCTGAGATGGGTTCACTACGTCGCGAGACAGTAGGGTTGCTTCTCCGTGGGAGTGTTCGATGTCTGAAGGGAAGGAGCCTTTAGTACGAGAGGAACGGGGGTTCGTGGCCACTGGTTTACCGGTTGTCTGGTAAGGCATGCGCCGGGTAGCTACGCCATACGCGGATAAAAGCTGAAAGCATCTAAGCTTGAAGCCGCCCCTGAAAATAGACATCGTCATTAGGTCTCTCATAAAAGATGAGTTTGATAGAACCGGGATATAAGTGCCGAGCATTTGCGAGGCATTAAGTCCACGGTCACTACCCGACCGAATGCACAATCCATGTTAATGATCACTGCCGGTCCAATAACCGTGCGTATTTTTTTTATTTTAAAATAAGTTGACATTCAATAAGTGAATTCTAGAAGAGTCAGAATTGTATCTGTTGCTGCTGTTCTTGTAATTGCAGCCGTCCTGATTTTCATCTATATTGTGCCGATAGGCACGCATTTCGCTTTTTTGTCCAGCAGCAGCGTAAACAGGGCGCTTGGAACTAATTACAATTCCACACAGGGAACGTCAAAGCAGACTTCTCCGGGTGTCACATCTGAGTTAACGACTTACAGCATAGGGAAATACCATATTGTAATTATTATTGAGAAATTCAATTCAAGCTCTGCAGCAGGACATGCCTACGAGGCGTTTGTGAATCAGGTGGATTCGCTGGACAATGGTCCAGGATCGTTCAATACCTCTTCAGGTTTCAGAGGATTCAATTATTCTTACTGGATTGACCCTCTGTCATTTGGAAGCGGCTTTGATGGAGCTGGCATTAACGGGAAATACCTCTTTGAAATCGATGGTATAGCCAGTCACAATGTTGCTTTGTCCCAGGTTGGGTCCCTGTTCAAAGACCAGATAAATGCCATGGAATCTTTCTCACTGTAATGTTTCGGATGCAGCGCCCCTTCTGACAAGCTCCCTGTTGATGAATATCCTGTTCTTCAGGTAAACCTTTGCTCCAATTCTTGATTCGTCAATAGTCCTTACAGACTTTAGAAAGATCATTTTTCCCCGGACATACTCCGACATGTATGAAATGGCAGACTCATTGTCAGTAATTCTTATTCCTTCGAATGAAACAAGCCTGCCGTCAGCGAGTCGGATTGTGCTTCCGTCCACGATTTCCAGTACTTTTACCGTTTCCGGCCCGGTTCTGCCTGCGCTTCCATATCCTGATGGATGCAGGTCGGGAAGGAACGGTGAGTATTTACCGGAGGGTTTCCTGCACCCTTTTCTGTCCTTTGCATCTTCAAATGTGAGTCTCACTGTATTCTCTGAAATTTCATGGGCGAGTTTTTTCTCTATCATTTCAGAATACAGGCTGTTGATCTCGTAACCTGTACAGTTTCGGCCGCAAGAGGCCGCTGCTCTTGCAGTGGTGCCACTGCCCAGAAAAGGATCAAGGACAGTATCGCCTTCGAATGAGTACATTCTAATGAGCCTCTTAGGGAGTTCAACAGGAAACATTGCCTTGTGGTTCGCCTGCCTTTCACCGCCGAAATTCCAGTGGCCGCTGAAGTACTCTTTCCACTCATCCTTCGTGAGTGCGGATTTCTCTTTGCTTTCCTTCGCTGGAAGTGCCCTGCCAGCCTTTCTGAATATCAGGATGTATTCGTAGTCCAGCTCAAGAATGCCGTTCCTGGGATATGGATAAGATCCCATAACGTTCGCACCGCCGGTTGTGTTCACTGTTGTTTTCTTCTGCCATATCACTGATCCCATGTAGTCGAACCCGATCTGAATGCACTGTCCGGTTATTTCAGAATGCAAAGGCAGAACCCTGTACCTTCCGTAATCAGCTGCCCTAAGAAACTGGTCGCCGACGTTAATGCACATTCTGGAGCCCGGTCTGAGAACCCTCCAGGTTTCGGACCAGACCATGAAAAGTGATTCAAGGTACTGGTGTAACGTCTGGTCGTGACCTATCTGAGATTGTATGCCATAATCTTTTATGTTCCAGTATGGAGGCGAAGTCACAACCAGGTCAACTGACTCATTTTCCAGTTCACACATAGAAGTGCTGTCGCCATTGATGACACGAACAGTTGCACTGCTCAAGATAACCAGACCACCTCTTTGCCATCGGGCAGGCGTGAATATATCTTTTGGCTGTCTCAACTGGCTGGCAGCGGATATTTTTACTTCTTTTCGGTTTTCTCTACCCGAGCAACTATCTGCTGTGCTATGCTTGTGAATAGGCCCTTTACGGTGTCGTTCACGGACACTGCTGGAACACCTTTATCAGAAGTCTCAGCGATTTCAGCGTATATGGGAATCCTTCCCAGGAAGGGGACTTCGTACTTCTTTGCAGCTTCCTCCCCTCCGCCTCTGCCGAATATATCAACCGTTTCGCCGCAGTGGGGGCAGATGTACCCACTCATGTTCTCAACTACTCCGAGAACCGGTATTTTAAGCTGCTTGGCAAAATTGATCGCCTTGACAGCATCTAGGACCGCCACTTCCTGGGGAGTGATCACTATGACTACGCCATCAGCGTCGGGTATCAGCTGGCCGACAGTCAGCGCTTCATCCCCGGTGCCTGGAGGAAAATCCATCACGACATAATCAGTCCCTGTCCAGATTACATCTTCGAGGAACTGCTGTATCGCCTTGTGCCGAAGTGCACCCCTCCAGATTACGGGAGTGTCCTCGGTAGGCAGCAGGAACGCCATTGATATGACCTTGACGCCATACTTGGACTGTACCGGCACTATACCGTTTTCATCGGCGTAAACTTCAGTTTTCGCCAGGCCGAGCATCTTGGGGTCGTCAGGACCGTTTATATCTGCGTCGATCAATCCGACGCTCTTTCCCATCTGAGCCAGTGAGACTGCAAGGTTCACTGCAAAAGTTGACTTTCCGACACCCCCCTTTCCGCTCATTACCAGTATCGTGTGCTTGACCCCTTTGTACTTGGCAGACTTGCCTGGCGGGGCAACCATCGGAGATGGCGGCGGTTCGTTCATCTTAATCTGGCCTTTAGGCATATTTTCCTGATTGTACGAGCATATTTTATGTTTGGGAATTGCGGTAACGGAGAATTGCCGAGCCCTGAGAGAACATTATTTATGCGTTTACTTATAACAGGGTCAGAAATGCTCAGGGACGACTGTGTATTCTGCACGGAGATAATAAAGGAAAGGAACGGGGCGATTGTTTACGAAGACCGGAATACAATTGCGTTCATGGACTATGCCCCTGTTGAAGTTGGCCATGTTCTTGTGATCCCGAAGACGCATTTTGAGAACATTTTTGACATCAAGGAGGACAGCTACCTGAATGTCCACACGGTTGCAAAATTCATAGCTCCGGCCATACTGGAAGCCCTTGGTGCGGATGCGCTCAATATCGGGCAGAACAACGGCCCCTGCGCGAACCAGATAATTATGCACTACCACCTTCACATGATTCCAAGGTTCTGCGAAGACGGATCCGGAGAGTCGTCACCGGAAGGCAGATTTGCGCGCAGGCCTCTCAACTGGTCAAGAAAAGTCATAGCGCGAAGTGAACTTGAGAAAGTGGCGGATGGTATACGAATTAAGATAGGCCAGTTGTTCTGAAAACAGGCTAAATCAAAAGATATAATAGCACAACAGTGCTGTGCTTTTATAGCTCGATTCACGGCGTGATCAAATATGAAGAGTCTTGAAGAACTTTACAAAAGAGCACTTGAGCTCAAGAACAGAGGCATGTCAGATAAAGAAATATCTACAGAATTACACCTGTCTGTAAATACTGTTACCTGGCTTCTAAGCAAGGAATTCCTCAAAGAATCTGCAGTAAAGGATGTCAAGATTGGCTGGAGGAGCATTGGCGTTTACGGCAGCAGGATAGCATTGACAGCAGAGATTATGGGAGACATAATAGAGGAAGAGAGCCAGCTCAACAATTTCACCGTGGATTCCATACTTGGTGTCACGATCAACGGCATACCTTTTGCCACCATGGTCTCGCAGATACTTGAAAAGGAGATCATTGTGTACAGGCCGCACCCCAACAGGAAAGAGGGCGTTTTCAGCAGCAATTTTGCCACCGTCAAGGGAAAGAACATAGTGATCATAGATGACGTGGCCAGTACCGGCGAGACCCTCAAGAGAACGGTTTCGGACGTAAGAAATGAAGGAGGAAACCCTGTTCTGCTAATAGTCGTAGCTTCAAAGGTTCCGGAGGATGAGATACTGGGCGTCAGGATGAGATCTCTCATCAGGACGCGTCTAGTGGGCCCATCATGATATTATGCACTGGGCAGACGTTTTCGTAAAACAGCTTTCCGGGAATCAGGTCGTTTCTACCGGCATTTCCCCTTCGGGCCCGATTCACGTGGGCAACATGAGAGAAATACTCACCGGAGACATAATCAACAGGGCCGCCTTAGACAATGGCCTGTCTTCACGCCTTATCTACCTGGCCGATGACATAGACCCGCTCAGGAAAAGGTATCCCTACCTCAGTGAGGAATACGAGAAGTACGTTGGCATGCCTCTTTGCAGGATACCTTCTCCGGACGGAAAAGGGACCTATTCTGAATATTACCTTAAGCCATTTCTGGAGACGCTGGAAGCCATTGGCGTAAAGCCTGATGTCATAAGGAGCCATTCACTTTATGCGGATGGTATTCTCGCGGAAGCAACAAAGATCGCGATTGAAAAGCGGCAGGAAATCAAGAAGATTCTGGAGGACATGTCAGGAAGGGAACTGCCCGAAGACTGGTATCCCTACAATGCCTTATGCCATTCCTGCGGCAGGATAAACTCCACGACAGTGAAGTCTTTCGAATACCCGTACGCCCACTACATATGCAGATGCGGCAATGAAGGGGATGCTGATATCAGGAAAGACGATGGAAAGATGCCCTGGAGGGTAGAATGGCCCGCCAAATGGTTTGCGCTTGGCGTGACTGTTGAACCGTTCGGCAAAGATCATGCAGCAGCGGGGAGCTCATATGATACAGGCAGGAAGATAATGGAAGAAGTCTTTGGAAGGGGAGCGCCGAAGTACGTGGTATATGAACACATTTTCCTCAAGGGGAAAGGAGCAATGCACTCTTCCACCGGGCTCACAGTAGCGGCTTCCGAGATGATCCGTTTCTCACCGCCTGAAATAATAAGGTTCCTGATAGCCAAGAACAACCCCTCACGCCATCTTGATTTTGATCCTGGAATGGGCATGCTGAACCTTATAGATGAATTTGACAGGTACAGGCTTGCATATTATGGTGGAGAGAGTGTTTCTGACGAAGATTACAGGAGAGTTTACGAACTGTCAAGGATAAGAGAGGACGAAAGGCCACAGGAAATAAGTTTCAGGCACCTTGTGACACTTGTGCAGATATACACAGATGAAGAAAAACTGTTTCAATCCCTCAGGAGGTCAGGATACAGGGGCGATTCCATTGACGCAGAGATGGAAATGAGGATAGCAGAAGCAAGATACTGGCTCTCAAACTACGCTCCTGAGCAGATGAAATTCAGCCTTCTTCCTCTGGATTCACCGGTGGAACTCTCCAGTGAAGAGAAAAAAATCCTGTCAGATTTCATATCTGTTTCGAAAGGCCTTGAATGGAGTGCAGACAGCATTCACACCGCTGTCCATGAAATCATAAAGAATAACGCGGTCGAGCAGGGTGCCGGTTTCAGGGCCTTCTACAGGGTCCTGATCGGTAAGGAGCGGGGTCCGAGGCTCGGTTATTTCCTTTCCAACCTCGACCGGGAAAGAGTCCTTAAGAGGCTAGAATCCTGCGCATCACCTCAGTGAGGGGCGGGACCTTCGTCAACCACATTTCCGTTGACTGAAATCCTGTAGCTCACATTTATGCCTGCCATTTTCACCATTATGGATACGTTGCAGTACTTTGACAGTGAAAGAAAAACAGACCTTTTTGCTGCATCTGTTTCAACATTGCCCCAGAACTGGTAGTGTATTATCGGATCCTTGATGAGCTTTGGATGGTCCTGGAGCCTGTCATATATTACCGTGCATCTGTACCTGGTCACTTCCTGCTTCTTCTTTTTCAGGATTGACATTACATCGCTGCTGGAGCATGAACCCATTGCCAGAGCAAGGAGCTGTGTGGGAAAGAGCGCTTTTGATCCTTCGGTGTTGTTGTTAATGACAATAGGATCTTTACCTTCCACATCTGTTACGTACCCCTTTCCTTCAACCTCTTCAAAGGAGACTTCCATGGCTCAGTATCACTTTCATTGTATTTCTGTGCATCGTTCCATGGCACCATAACACGTGAAAAAGCAAGAGTGAATAGGCAGCAGATTATACTGCCTCCAATATGGATTTTACTGTTACCAGAAAGTGTGCCGGAAAAAGGGAAAACGTGATTGACCTGATAACGAACGGCATTGACCTGCCCAAGTACTGGCATGGCATAAGGGAGATAAGGGAAAACGGTTCAAACAGGTATTACGTGAAATTCCAGTTCCCGGGAAGGGCGGAAATGGAATACAGCGTTGACAGGGATGCCGGAATTTTTACAGAGAACTACCTGAAAGGCCCGTTCATTGGAACCAAGAGGACAGAAGTGACCTTGAGTGGCGGTGAGACCGTCATTACTTCGGTCTGGACAGTCAATCTCTCACTCATGCTGAGACCCATGCGGAAGACAATTGAAAAACACTTCAGGGAAGGCACTGAAAACGCACTCAGGAGACTCTGTTCCGCAACTTTGCAGTCAGCCGCCGGGGAAACGAAATAGTAATATCAAAAGCGTTATTACTGGATGATTCAGCCTGAACAGGCTGATGGGTTGGTGATAAAGCATTGAGATTACTTGTTAACTGTGCACTTCCGTATGCAAACAATTCTCTTCATCTGGGCCACATTGCCGGCGCCTACCTTGGCCCTGACATTTTTGTCAGGTACAGGAGAATGGCCGGAGATGACGTGCTCTTTATTTCCGGAAGCGATGAATACGGCACAGCAATAACGATCCAGGCGGACCGAGAGAAGGTCACTCCTGCAGAACTTGCTGAAAAGTACCACAGGGAACATGCCCAGTCTTTCAGGGACCTTGACATAGATTTTGACCTCTTCTCCAGGACAAGCGACCCTGTGCACCACGAAACAGTGAAGGAAATTTTTCTGGAGCTTCTGAACAGTGGCCACCTTGAAAGGAGAGAGATGATCTCACCGTTCTGCCCCACCTGCAACAGGTTCATGCCTGACAGGTACATAACCGGAAAATGCCCGATTTGCGGGAATGAAGAGGCGCGCGGTGACCAGTGTGACAACTGCGGCAAAATACTTGACCCCAGAGATTTGATAAATCCAATATGCTCGGTCAGCGGCGATGTGCCTGAATTCAGGAAGACTGAACATTTCTTTTTCAAACTCAGCGCTTTCAGGCAGAATATACTCAAGTGGCTGGAGGGAAAGGAATTCTGGAAAAAGAATGTTCTAGAGTTTACCAGAAACTTCGTAGGCGGAGGACTCGAAGACAGGCCAATCACAAGAGACCTGGAATGGGGCATAAAGGTTCCTGTTCAGGGATTCTCGGGAAAAAGGATTTATGTCTGGTTCGAAGCGCTTCTCGGCTACATATCAGCTGCCAAGATCTATTCAAGGAATAAGGGAAATCCCGATCTCTGGAAGGACTACTGGCTGGATCCCAAGACTGATATATATTACTTCATGGGAAAGGACAACATAGTGTTCCACACCGTTATGCTGCCGGCCACTTTAATGGCGGTCGGCGGGTACAACCTGCCTTACGAGGTGCACGCAAACGAGAACCTGAACATGGGCGGGAAGAAGTTCAGCAAGAGCAAGAGCGTTGGTTTCACTGTATCTGAAGTGACATCATTGGTGAACAGGGACTATGTGAGATACTACCTGGCGTCTGTAATGCCTGAAACTGGTGATTCAGACTTTTCAATAGAGGAACTGCAGGAAAGGGTAAATTCGGAATTCATAAGCAAATTCGGCAACCTTGTCTACAGGGTCACTTCATTCATTGTGAAGAACTCGATTGAAGTGAAACCTTCCAGAGATGCTGAGTTTGAGGAAGTGATGGAGTACTGCACTGACAGGCTTCAGGGCTACAGGAAATACCTTGACTCGATCGAAATAAAGAAGGCACTGCATGAATGGATAGACCTTGTTCAATACGGAAACGCATACATGAACAGGTCAGAACCCTGGAAACTCATAAAGACAGATCCGGACGCATGCAATGCGAAGCTCTACTCAATACTCAAAATAGTTGAGTTTGCAACATCAATGGCATACCCCTTCACTCCTTCTTCTGCCAGAAAGGCATGGGAAGTTCTTGGTATGAAGCTGCCGATTGAGGAGTCCATGCCTTTGCTGTCCAGCCGTGATTCACGGTACAGCCCGGTAAAGTCGGATCCGCTGTTCCAGAAGATTGAGCTCAGTGATCTGAACCCAAACGGGCTGGACCTGAGAGTGGCCAGAATTATGGATGTGAGGGAACACCCTAACGCTGACAGGCTTTATCTGCTCACACTGCGCATTGGCACTGAGGAAAGGCACCTCGTTGCAGGCCTGAGAAACCATTACGGGGCGGATGAGCTCATGGGAAGAAAGATAGTGATGATCCACAACCTCAAGCCCGCCCGTATAAGGGGGGAGGTCTCAAACGGCATGATACTGGCTGCGGATGACGGGAAGGATGTGCGCTTCCTCACTGTAGACGATGAAGTTGAAGACGGCTCTACACTGAATATCGGGGATTACCAGTACAATGGCTCGGGGTCTGTAGAAATCGAAGACCTGGCAGGTTACGGCCTGAGTGTTGCGGAAAAGGATGGCAGGACAATTGCTGTGGCAGTTATAGACGGCAGGGAACTTGCAATCAGCGCCGGAGAGCATGCCGCATATCCTGAGAGAGAAGTCGGCAGGGGAGCAAAGGTAAGGTAGGCCGTGCGTTCAAAGTCCTGATATTCACACAGAGACTGCTTCCATTGCATTCACCTGTGCTTTTACGAGGCTCACAATCTGTCCGGGAGAGATGTTATTCATTGCTCCGACTATTATGAATATGTACTTTCCGTATTGACCCACAGCCAGAAATACCGAATAAGCAAGCAGTGTGGTCTGAGTGTAGAAATATGTGAATCCCCTGTAACTGCCTGAATCGCTCACTGCAGTGTCTCCGCCGCCAACCAGAAGGCCGGACTTTGCCCTGTTGTAAGCATTCACCGCCATGCCCGAAGTGTTGTATTCTGCGTCAGTTATGCTCAGTTTGCTTGCATGCCCGGAGAACTGGACAGATCTGAACGATGTCCTGCCATTTGTTGTGGGTGTGACAGCAGTCGTTGAAGAATTCATCGAGGAGGTGAAGTTGTGGTTTGTTATGTCAGTTGCAGATTTTTCTGACACAAATGCATAGTGCGGGGGAAACGGACCGAAGTAAACGAGCAATATTATAACGAAAATAAGTGCAGCTATGACTGGAATTGCAAGTTTCTTTGCCGATCTCCGGTCACTGGCCATGTGTGCTTAACTGAAATGGAGTATTTTAATTATAGTAGCTACTATGTTTAAAAAGAGATTTAAAACTGGCGCGGCAGAGCAGGTCACATTTCCTTTTCAAAGTCCAGGACAGTTGCGAACACGACGGCCTCCATGCTCTCCTTGCCTGTGTGAATGTCCAGTGTCCAGGTATCTCTTATTGCAGCGATCTTGTGCCTGACGGATGCGATTTCACCTTCATTTTCATCCACGATCTTATACTGTCTCCTGATGACGTTTCCCTGTGTCTTCATCATCACCTGGTTGGAGTTGGGCTCTGACCACTGTGCAAGCATTCCGCCAATAAGGCTCCTCTTCATGGATATGGTTCCAAACTTTTCCGAAGACTCCGTTTCCACAACTTCAAAGTTTGTCTTCCAGGCTCCCGGCCCCTTTCTGATTTCCAGTGCAATCTCCTCATTTGTGTCCTGAACGCTGTATGTGTACTGCATCATCCTTCCTGCCCATTTTCCCATATACCCGGAGAGCATGTTTCCAGCCATATTCGATCCCCAGTCAAGCTTAACGTAGCAAAGTGGGTTCTGGTCTTTGTCCATTACCGTATAATTCTTGCCAAGGGCAAGTATCTTCTTCTTCATAAGCAGCTCAACCTTGCCTTGAAGTGCGTTAGTCACGTTGTCGAGAGCCTGTTTTGACATGATAGGGGCTACAATTTAGAAGCAGATTAATTTTTCCCAATTATTTATATTCTAAATACGGGAAAACAGCTTTCTGCTGCAGATTGTTCTGGGGGCGTTCTGCTTTATCTTCAGGCCCTGGGTTCAACATTGTACATTTCATGATCAACACTTATAAATAATCTGATTACTTACCCTATAGGCTTTGACGGTCATTATGGTTCTTACGAAATTTGAGAAAGCAAGGATTATTGGTGCGAGGGCCCTTCAGATCTCAATGGGCGCACCTGTCATTATAGATGTGCCAAAATCCGTCATCGATCCCGTTGATATCGCGATCATAGAATTCGACAACGGACTTGTTCCTATCACAATAAAGCCGGCATGATGCCATGAAGTAACCCGGATTCACTGGGAAATAATTTTAATCAAATTGGTATCGTCGCAGCATGGAAAGGGATGAGTTCCGGGATTTTCTTCTCCAGATAAACATACCTAGAGAGTCCGGTAGAACCTTGAGATTCAGCCTTGTCAGGCTTCTCAGCAGATCAATTTCATCAAAATTGACCGATGAAAAATACCTCTCGCTGAGGACTGTCCCGTTCAAAGACAGCTACAGGTTTGTGGTATCAAGCTTCACTCACTCAGAATATTCCAGATTCAAGAACGACTATTTCGACCAGGTCGATTTTCTTCGGTTTGATCCCGGGGAGTTCAGGAACATAACGAATGTGGCTTTCGCACTGGGCTTTGAACTGGACGAATACATGAGTTCCGGGAGGGGCAAACTTGAGATCAGGGCACCATCAAGTGAAAATCGTTCAGAGTTTCTTCTAATGGACATGGAAAACAGGTATCACGAGGGTTTCAAGCCTTATCTGATCAAACTTTCTGGAAATGGTTCAAAAGTCAGGGTCAGGGCTGATTTTAACTTCTTTCTTTCCAGGCTCGGGGAAAAGGAGTCGTATCTCATTTACGACATTACTGAGAAGGTACTCAAGACGCACATGGAAACGTATGAAAACCTTTCAAGATTCAGGAGCGAACCCTTCAGGAAGCACGACACATTCTACGGGCTTACGCCTGAGAATATTGCAATGGGGAGGCAGGTCTCGTTTGAAAGCGTCTGCATAGGGCTTTCCGAAAAATTTGATACAATGAGAGACAGGGCACCCAACCAGCCCCCAAGAATTTTCCTTCGTGAGAAACCCTCAGGAAGATGGATTGCAACAGTAAATGTTACGGGAAATACTGTTCAGGTTATTCCCGGCCTTGACCCGACACTGGAGTCAATGCTCCTCATAAGGCAGTCCATTATGGAGCTGGGGGATTGAAAATGGCGGCAGAGAAGAGAAAAAGGAAAGTCTCTCCCGTAAAGAACCACCAGATCCTCTCCTGCGTTTACGCATTCTTCCAGTCCAACCACGAAAAGATCGGCTATTCCGTCAGGAACATAGAGGTTACAGAGTCAGGGACATACAGAATAACGGCAGTAAACAATGATTTCCCGTCCAACCTTTTCAGGATACTGAAGATTCTTGTTGCGGAGAATACAGATCTGATTACAACAGAGGACTTTGACGAATCTTTCATGAGGGAAGATTCGGAATCTGAAGGAAGAAATATACTGGTTGAAAGGATAATTGCTGTAAGGGAAGAGGGGACTGAATCAAGGAAAGAGGACGCCCCCTTCCTGGTTCCCGTGTCCGTCTGGGCGGTCAACTGCGAGGAGGGCACAATAACAAAGGCCTCAGGAAATGAGGCTGACAGGGAGCTTGACATGGCGCTTCAGTCCGGGGTGCAAAATACCTTTTCAAACTATCCAGTTCCATACGTGAACGGGATGGATCCTGTGGTGGGCCTCAGCTTTCTGACCCTCAACTTCACTGTCAGGGGGTGGCACCCTTACGGCAGAATTCTGAATGATGCCCACAGGTATGCGTTAAAGTACTCTCCATTCGTTGACGGTGAACGTGTTGTTGAAGAACTCACATCCCTTCTGAAGGCTTGTGTGAAGATTGGCCTGATAACCGAAAAGGGCGACAAAATATTCCTTCCCAGGACAAGAGCAAGGTCGGAGAGCACTTTCAGCAGGAAATACAGGGAGTACCTTTCCCGCCTGATGAAAAAAACGCTGTACGATTTCGGTTCAACACTTTGAAGCAACACTTCGTTTGAAATCACTACTAAAGATATTTATTGCTGCCAAATTATTACCCAGCATGCCGGAAGAGGTAAACGAGGTTCTAAGCAGGCTCAAGAAGGATGAGGTGTCTTTTCTACAGCTCCAGTTTTCAGACATTCAGGGAATGGTCAAGACTCTTACTGTTCCAGAAAACAGGTTTGAAAGTGCTCTGGAGGAGGGAGTTGTTTTTGACGGCAGCTCAGTTGCAGGTTATGCACAGATAGAGGAGTCTGACATGAGGGCAGTTCCAGATTTCTCGTCATATGCGCTTCTTCCGGAGTTTTCCTCAAACCACAAGGTGGCGAGATTCATCTGCAACGTTTACACCCCTCAGGGAGAACGCTTTCCTGGAGATCCACGCTTCATACTGGAGAGGATGCTGGACAGGCTGAACAGCAAGGGCATGCAGTTCTATGTGGGCCCGGAGTTTGAATTCTTTGTTTTCAGGGTGGACGCATCCGGCAATCCGACGTCTGAACCAAGCGATCATGGAGGGTATTTTGACAATACGCCTCTTGATGCAGCCAACGAGATCAGGCAGGAGATACTGAGTGATCTTCTGAGGCTCGGGTACCATCCGGAAGCGGCCCATCACGAGGTTGCATACGGGCAGCATGAGATCGACCTCAGGTATGGCTCTGCTCTGGCAATGGCAGACCGTGTGTCCATGCTCAAGACGATTATCAAGAACAGGGCGCAGTCCCACGGCATGTATGCAACATTCATGCCAAAACCAATCAACGGAGTTAACGGTTCCGGGATGCACGTCCACCAGAGCATTATGGCTCTTGACGAATCCTCAAACTTCTTTGATGACCCTGAGGGAAAGTACGGCATCAGTGAGATGGGTTTGCATTACATAGGGGGATTACTGAAGAACATCAATGCCGGATCAGCTCTCCTTGCATCCTGGGTAAACTCGTACAAGAGGCTTGTTCCCGGATATGAGGCTCCTGTTTACATAACATGGGCAAACAAGAACAGAAGTGCCCTGGTAAGGGTTCCAGCCGGATCAGGAATGCGGAAGAGGATGGAACTCAGATGCCCGGACCCCGCAGGAAATCCATACCTGCAGTTTGCTGTCATGCTTGGAATGGGCCTGGACGGCGTAGACAATAAAATAGATCCGCCTGACCCTGTGGAAAAAGACATTTTCCATATGACAGAGGAGGAAAGGCACAGGCATGGAATTACATCAATGCCCGAAAGCCTCGGAGAGGCACTCCACCACCTCAGGGCGAGTTCGCTTATGAAGTCGGTGCTCGGAGACCATGTATTCAACAACTTCCTCGCAGTTAAGCAGAGGGAATGGGACCTTTTCAGGTCACACGTAACTGAGTGGGAAGTCGACAGATATCTTCCGCAGCTCTAGCTTGTACCTTTCCTGTGTCTGGCGAGAAGTATGATGTCGTTCATGACTCCTGCTGCGGTCTCTCTCGGCCCGTCATTGTAACCTGTCACACCGATTCTGTTTGTTGATGTTTCCAGGTAGTATCCAAGGGAATCTCCACTGAGCAGAGACAGTGGATCACCCTTTTCCAGGACTGCCACTCCGGCATTTATTTCCGCAATGCCGTTCTCAACAGTCACCTCCGATATGAGCCGTGCCATGGGATCGGCATTTCTGTTCTCCCCGATGTATTCCCTGATGCCATGAAACCCGAGAGAAGAAGCCGTAGCCGGTATGTCCGAGAGCCTGTTTGCCAGTATCAGCGACTTCCATGCATTGTCATAGCCATCGATGTCAAGCGACGGGTCAGCCTCCGCTATCCCTATTCTTCTTGCCTCTTCAAGCGCTTCGTCAAGCGAGCTTCCCCTGGAGCTTGCAGAGAGGACAAAATTGGCAGTGCCGTTGACAATTCCCCTGAACTTCCTCACGGGCGAAGAGTTGACGCAGAAATCAATGAAACTGAAGAGCGGGACTCCTCCGGCGACGGTAGATTCAAACCGTATTGACCTTCCCTGTTTTTCGGCTGCATCCATTATGGCTGGCCAGTGGTTTGCAAGAGGGGATTTGTTGGCTGTAGCGACATCGAATCCGCTTCTGAATGAACTGATGTAAATGTCTCTTCCGAATTTCCCGTCTCTTGTTGCTGCAGTCACGTCTACCAGAATGTCAATATCCTTTTCAAAAATGGCAGACCTGTCAATTGATTCATAGCCCGCCCCCCAGAGATCACCTTTCTTCTTGTAGTAGATTACACGGTCAATTTCCATTCCTTCCGGTGAATGGATTGTATTTCTGAAATCCCCGGCAGCAACCACCTCGATTCTTTCCCCAAGTAATCTTGAGTGGAATTCACTCTGTTCCTTAATTATTTCAAGGAGATTCAGGCCGACATTTCCGAGGCCAAGAACCGCAACTTTCATGCGGATGTGAAATAGAGGATGCTTATCTTTTTGATCCTGTAAACTGCCCCGCCATATCAGCTGGAAAGGAGGTTTGCCATGGCATACTGCAGTATACCGCCCCTCCTGTAGTATTCGTACTCCATGTCTGAATCTATCCGAACGACCAGCTCAACAGACCTTTCAGATCCTTTGCTGTCCCTGTATTTCAGATGTGCCTTTCTCACATTTTTTCCTGTTTCGAATTCCAAGTCAAAAGTGCTTTCCGGATCGGCGTCAAGTTTCTCGTAGCTGTCGCCTTCATGGAACTGGAGAGGCACAATTCCCATCCCTATCAGATTGCTCCTGTGTATCCTTTCATAGCTCGAAGCAATGGTTGCACTGATTCCAAGAAGTTTGGGGCCCTTGGCAGCCCAGTCTCTGGAACTCCCCGTCCCGTATTCCTTTCCTGCAAACACTATCAGGGGTGTTCCTGATTTCATGTATTTTGAAGAAGCATCGAAAACCGTTGTTTCCTCACCTGATGGCAGCAGCTTCGTGAATCCTCCCTCCTTTTCAACGAGCCTGTTCCTTATCCTTGTGTTCCCGAACGTCCCCCTCATCATGACCTCATGGTTACCCCTTCTCGATCCGTAAGAGTTGAAATCCTTCGGCTCCACTCCATGCCCTGTCAGGTACTCTCCCGCAGGGCTGGATTTTGGAATTGATCCTGCCGGGGAAATGTGGTCTGTAGTGACAGAGTCGCCAAGGATGAGAAGTGGCCTGGCACCCCTGATGGCCTTCAGGGCTATGTCAGAATCAGGACTAAAATCATCAAAGAATGGCGGGTTCCTTATGTATGTGCTTTCGCTGTCCCATTTGTAAGTCTTGGTCGGTTCAACTTCGACAGAGTTCCATTCATCGCTGTAACTGCCGACGTTCCTGTATTTTTCTTCAAACATTTCTCTTGTGAGCGTGCTTTTTATAACGTCATCGATCTCCTGGTTTGAAGGCCATATATCCTTCAGGTAGACAGGTTTTCCGTCACTCCCTTTTCCAATGGGATCACTGTTGAGGTCTTTCAGTACCGTACCGGCAAGAGCGTACGCAACAACAAGAGGCGGAGACATGAGGTAGTTGGCCCTGACGTCTTTGTGGATTCTCGCCTCAAAGTTCCTGTTTCCAGACAGAACAGCGGTCACATAAAGGTTGTCTGCTGTAATGGCACGCTCAATGCTCTCATTCAGAGGGCCGCTATTACCTATACAAGTTGTGCAGCCGTACCCTACCAGATAGAATCCAAGGCTGTCAAGGTATTCCTGGAGTCCGGATTTTTCCAGATATTCGGACACCACCCTGGATCCTGGTGCCAAGGACGTCTTGACTTTCTTGCTCACCTTCAGGCCTTTCTCAACAGCCTTTCTGGCCAGCAGACCCGCGCCTATCATTACTCTGGGATTGCTTGTATTTGTGCAGCTTGTTATTGCTGCGATTACAACGTCCCCTTCAGAGAGGAGTTCTTCCTTTCCGTTTACAGCAACTCTGGAACTCTGCAGGACTATCTGCCTGCTGCCACTCTTGCCTGAACTTCCTCCCCGGTCGGATTCCACAAGCTTGAGAAAGCTGTTTCCAATTCCATCAAGCGACAGCCTTTGCTGGGGGAGTTTCGGGCCGGCCACGCTGCTTTCGACCTTTGAGAGGTCAAGATCTATGAGCTCTCTGTATTCAACCCCTTTCTGTGCACCGAAGAGTCCCTGCTCCCTGAAGTATTTCTCGACAAGTTCAATGTGTTCCTCTTTTCTTCCAGTCAGCCTCAGATACTCGATTGTCTTGCTGTCGACAGGAAACAGTGCCATGGTGGCACCGTACTCAGGGCACATGTTTGAGAGAGTTGCACGGTCAGTTACTGAAAGTGATTCGACACTTTCACCGAAAAACTCCACAAACTTTCCGACAACCTTCGCTTTTCTGAGAAGTTCAGTCAGTGTCAGGACAAGATCTGTTGCAGTAACTCCCTCCTTAAGGCTTCCATGAATGTGTACGCCCACTACCTGTGGTGCCACGAAATTGACGGGTTCTCCAAGCACGGCCGCTTCAGCCTCAATCCCTCCGACTCCCCAGCCGACAATGCCAAGGCCGTTGATCATAGTAGTGTGAGAATCTGTTCCAACCAGAGTGTCCGGAACTGCGAAATCTTCATTGTTGTATTCCTTCTTCATTACAAGCTGGCCAAGGTACTCGAGGTTCACCTGGTGCACTATGCCCGTTGATGGCGGAACGACACTGAAATTGCTGAATGATTTCTGTGCCCACTTGAGAAACCTGTACCTTTCTTTGTTCCTGTCGAACTCCATCTTCCTGTTTAGAGTGAATGACGTGTCAAGACCATAGCTGTCCACCTGTACAGAATGGTCTATCACCAGATCGACCTTTACCCTCGGGTTGATCATATCTGGATCCTTTCCGAGCCTTTCCATGGTGTCCCGCATAGCAGCAAGGTCAACAACTGCCGGAACGCCGGTGAAATCCTGCATAACAACACGTGAAACAACAAAAGGGATGTCTGAATCTCCCTTAGACCTTGGATTCCATTTAATCAGGTTCAGGACGTCTTCTTCAGTTATCTTCCTGCCGTCCATATTCCTGATCAGAGATTCAAGTATTATCCTGATTGAAACGGGAAGCTTTGATACGTCATGCCCTTTTTCCGCAAGAGCTGGCAGCGAAAAATACTTCAGTTTTTTACCTCGAACTTCAATTTCCCTTACTGTTCTAAAATCAGATGACGTACTCATGTTTCCCGTATTATTTCACAATAATTATGGCTTTTGCAATTAAATGGTTCTCTGATGAACATGCGCGTCTGAACGGGATAGTAGATCCAAGCAGCGGTTTATCCAGTATATCTTTAAGTATCTTCTTTCAATAAATGATTCCATGAGTTCAGAAATCAGGGATATAGAAATTCTTGAACTCGGAGAGACAGGAAGAGAAGTTTCCTCTCCCTGGAGTTCAACCATTCTGATTGTTAAATTGACTTCTTCAGACGGCCTTGTGGGATACGGCGAAGCGCCTACAACGCTGATGACGCTGCCGGTCCTGGAAAGCATGAGGGAAGTGGAGCGGGTATTCAGGGGTAAGGATTTCTTCAACGTGGAGAAAAATGTTTCTGACTTTTACAGAAACTCGTTCTATCTTTCAAAATCCATGGAGGCAACTGCTGCCCTGAGTGCGTTTGAAATAGCCTCATGGGACCTGATTGGAAAAGCGGTGGGTGCTCCTGTATACAAGCTTCTCGGAGGAGAGTTCAACAATAAGATCCGGGCATACGCAAATGGCTGGTACTCACAGTGCGTTCACCCTGATGACTTTGTCAGGAAGGGGAAGGAAGTCGTTAAAAAGGGATTCTCCGCCATGAAATTTGACCCATTTGGAAACAACTATGATCATATTGACAGGAAGAATGCCGTCAAGGCATCAAAAACGGTTGAAGCGCTTAGAGCAGAACTTGGTGAAGATGTCGACCTCCTGATAGAATGCCACGGAAGATTTTCAACCGCAGACGCCATAAGGGCGGCTACAGAGATAGAACCTTACAATCCTTTCTTCTTCGAAGAGCCGGTTCATCCCGAACTTGAAATCGGGCTTGCCGAATTCAAGAGGTACATCTCCACGCCGGTCGCTCTGGGTGAGAGGCTCCTGAACAAGAGGGACTTTTACAGACTGATTTCACAGGGCCTGGTTGACATAATCCAGCCCGACATAACAAACAGCCTTGGCATACTGGAGGCAAAGAAGATAGCAGCCATTGCCGATGCCCATGGGATTCCTGTGGCATTTCACAACGCATTCGGCCCTGTACAGACTGCAGCCAGCCTGAATGTCGATTACACTCTCCCAAACTTTATAATACAAGAAAGTTTTGAAGAGTTCTGGCCGGACTGGAAGAAGAACATAGTCAAGTCCGGTTACAAGCTCGAGGGGGGTTATTTCAAGCTGTCCGGAAAGCCTGGCCTCGGCATAGAGGTCGATGAAAAGCTGATGGAGGAAAAGAAGGTTTCCGGAATGGAACCATTTGTGGATAACGAGCCTCCGTGGGTTGTTTCAGATACCTTCAAGGACCTGTAAGGAGTTAACTGATGGAAACGGAAGAAGAAGTAAAGAAACTCAAGGATGATCTGAAGAGGATCACGGATAACCTGAACAAGCTTATTGATCTTGCAAATATAAAGATCCGTGAGATAAACAGGCTGATACAAAACGGGCCTTCTGACGCCGCTCAGGATCAGCCGCAGGAATTCCACGTCGGCAAGACGACTCCCCAGTTCATGCAACAGAGAGGTTCGACACTTCCAAGGCACATCCCGCAGGGAGGTGCGCCCAGGCAGAGTTCATCCCCCGGTGAATTAAGGCAGATTTCTTCCGGAGTGGAAAAACTTGATGAACTTCTTGTCGGCGGTGTAAGAACGGCATCAAATGCACTTCTTATCGGCCCCCCTTATTCCAATAAATACGTCCTGGCATGGAATTTTGTGGCCCAGTCAATAAAGGAGAATATGCCTGTCATTGTCATAACTACTGACAAGGACATAAAAGAGATAAAATATGAGCTTGGAAAGATGATAGACAACGTGGATGAGGCTGAACAGACTGGCCTCCTGAAGTTCATTGATGTCTATTCAAGATCAATCCAGTCTGCTTCTCCTTCCCCGTATGCCGCTGTGATAGACAACCTGATAAATATCAGTTCGCTTATGAAAGCTGTTGACCAGACTGCAGCCCAGATGCGCGAGGAACACCCGTACTACAGGCTCCTCTTTTCTTCACTCACAAGCTATGTGAATGAGCTGGATGAAAAGGTGCTGCTCAAGTTCATTCAGCAGTTTGTCCAGAAGAGAAAGAGCGAAAACTGTGTGTCATTCAACATACTGGAATCAAGCCTCTTCGAGAAGAAGATCATTGAGGCAATATCGTACCTCATGGACGGTTCAATAGAATTCAAAACTGATGGTGCCAAGAGCTACCTGAAAGTTGACGGATTGGGAAATGCACGTTCAAGGGAATGGGTTGAGATATATCCAATGGACACATCATTCGACCTCGGTGCATTCACTCTTGAAAAAATAAGGTAATTTGATTTAAAACCACTCAGCCTGCCCGTCTATCATCACTTCTCAGTTCGGGCTGAATTCATCACAGTGGTTTCTGTCATTATTACAGGTACGTATTTCTTTATTTCCAGTTTCTGTTTACTGGTAACACTGAACGGGATAGGCTGATGTCATGGATTATGAAATCACTGAGCAGGATCATGAACTCATAGAAGCTGCAAGGAATGCCATACGCTCAAGGTACGTGGAGCACTGGCACAGCATAGGGGCAGCCCTCAGGGCTTCTGATGGGGAGATTTTCACTTCCATCCACATAGACGCAAACGTAGGCAGGATAGCTGTGTGTGCTGAGCCTATAGCCATTGCCAATGCCGTCTATGCCGGAAAGAAGCGGTTTGACACCATTGTGGCTGTACGTCATCCGGGGCCGCATGTGGAAGTCCGTGAAATAAAGGTCGTTTCGCCATGCGGAATGTGCAGAGAGATCATTTCAGACTACGATGAAAAGACCAGGGTCATATATCCTGACGCAGATTCATTGAAAAAATCAGACGTTCTGGACTTGCTTCCTTACAAATACCGATGAATTCAAGAGAACAATGCTTAAGTTTTTATGCATACCTATTTTTCCCAGTACCTTGAGGGGCTGTGGGGTAGCTTGGTATCCTACGGGCTTTGGGAGCCTGAGACTCCGGTCCAAATCCGGGCAGCCCCATTTCAGGCGGTACGTAATCCATTACCGTTCTCAAAAAGTTATGCAATGTTATGCACTACCTTTGTTCGGAACGTATGCCGTCTCAGTCAAACCTGTTCCAGAAGCATCAGGCATGCTCCTGGCGTACAGGTATTCATCCATCACGGACGGCAAAGAGGATTCCGCACTCACGGGGAACGGGTCTCCGCATAGATCAAGTCCACGGAGGGAGATCGCCAGTGAGGCGAGCCTGTCCCTGTCGTAGTCCCGATCACAGTTTTCACATCTTGAT
>JBJKSW010000002.1:0-28277 GCA_046703525.1 Thermoplasmataceae archaeon | reverse complement strand
TATGAAAAATATTATCCTGAACTCACCTACTCTCAGTCTGCTGTAATTCCTCTTTGTAGCAGAAAGTTTCTTTACATCCAAACGGCCGGAGGTGTTGCTGGGATCTCGTGCAAGTTCTCTTAGTTTTATTTTTATTCTCGACTGCAGACTTTCGTCCAACACTTTCAACTCCTTTGCTGCAGTCTGGGAAACCAGAATCTTATAGTTCGTCAAGAGGTATGAACTCCTCGCTGTCAGAAATCCTGTCAAGTTCACTGAAAAATGCTACTTTCTGACCAATCTCCAGAAGCTTCTCAATTATCTCATCATAGGTCTGACCTTTGCTACCAATCTTTTTTAGCTTCTCTCTGGTCTCTTTGGACACCTGAATAGTGGTTTGCACCATTTTAATGCATTCCATCAGGGTATATAACAATTATTGGAAACAATGTTTAACATATAATATAGCATAGTTGTACATATCAATTATAATAGAGGCAGTGATCTCATTTCTCACATATCTGTTCCTTGTTTCTATCTTAAGCTGCTCTTTTGCCATGAATAATAATTTACAATCGATATCTAAACCGTTATTTTCTAGGGTTGGACAAATTATTGAGAAGTTTCCATACAAATTTGTACCAAGAGTTTATTTAAGATTATTTAAAATTATTAATCGAAAAATGTTCAAGCCCTTATTGAAAGATATTCTCCCTCATTTAATTCTCAAGACAGGACACTTTCTTGACAATCATCGAATTTCAGCACTTTTAATATATTCCCGGAGTATGAACCGATTAATTGCGAGGGTAACAAAGCCTGGCCAACTGTGCAGGACTTAAGATTCTGTCTCTTAGGAGTTCGTGGGTTCAAATCCCATCCCTCGCACTCAGTTAAAAGTCCAATGCGGTTTGACTGCTACGATAATTATTCTGCAAGGACCTTTTCATCCTTATTACGATATGGTGATCAGCGGGCTTACTACATTTACATTGATGTTGTCAATCTGCAGGGTTGCGGGATTCATGACCACGTTGGCCGGGAACGTCGTCTGGTAGAAGCTGTGGAGGCTCAAAAGCTCTGCATAATTTTCTGTATAAGAAGAAACGACAACGGAAGAAAGGAGAGCAACCGCTGAGGATACAAATCCAACCATGCTGTATATCTCGGCTATCAATGCTGCTGTGGCTACTTTCCCGCCGCCTGGAGGTATTGCAATAGCAGCAGCTGCCGCAACCGCTATTCCTATCCCTGCAATTGACGTTGATAGCAGTCCCGTTATATCGGAAAGTTTGGAGTTGGTTCCTCCTTCGAGGTTCGACCACACCGACGTGAAGTTGATCTGCTGTCCATAGGAAAGATTTCCTGCAACGCTTGTATCGTTACCCGTTAGATCTGCAATTGCCTGCGCGAAGTCACCGGGAAGGTATCCATAACCAATGGAATACTGTGCCCCTGAAGGATTCTCGACATACTCCTGAACCTGCCAGTCGTTCTCGGCTATGGTGTCTGTATATGTAACCTGGCCGTTGCATACTGTTGTTAGAACCTTGATGAGCTGGTAATCGCTGATCTGGACTGCAACGTTGTTCAGGTAGATGTATGATACATTATACGTTCCATTAGACTTTGGTGTTGGGTATTCAGCTGTTTCCGGTGCATTCCAATACTCAACGTTTGAAGGATTGGTGCTTGCTGTTGTCGACGTCGATGATGTGAAGCTCCATCCATTGATATTGGAAGCGTTGGAGCTCTTTGAACCGAATCCCTGTGCAGACGTGAAAGATAACGATATCTTACCGAAACCGAATGTCCCTGCCAGAACAAAGTTACCATTTGAATAGTTTAGGGCCGTTCTATTGTTGAACGCTATGAGTGGAAAATGTATATTCGAAATCAGGTTTGAGAACGTCTGTTTCCAGTATACCTTCTGCTCAAGAAGGCAGTCAGCCGGCTTATATGTACCAGCCTGCTGGATGCCTATCGATGTGGAATTTACAGTAGAGTTCCCGGATTGTATTACCTCCTGGGGAGATCCTAGGTCAAAGACATGATTAATTTTGAACACATTGGAAAAATTTAAGAGAGGGAAAAGCTGAGGGTATGCCTCGGTGTATATATTGAGCATGGAACCATTTGGGACTGTGAACACGACCTCGAACATTATTGGTGCCTCTGCATTTGGTTCTTCATTAGAGGGAAGTGCATTCAACCATGAATTCTTCAGTGCGTAGAACGAATTGTTCAAGTTGAAAGAGAAAGATCCGTTCGGGTTTATCTGGTGCATCCCTATTGGTATGCTTGAGTTCATCTGCATATAAGGGTACCCGGTTCCGTTCATTGCCGGATCAAACCTTGACGCATTTGTCATGAATGCCTCTATGATGCCGCTGACATTGTTTGATGCAGTACTGGAAACAGTATCCCCTGAAACGTTAGATGGTAATATATAAGTTAAATTCCCCTCAACTTCCGGTCCTTTCATAACAGGTTGCGAGTGTAAAAGTGACCATGGATGGAATATAATCAGGCTGGATATGATTGCAACAACCATCATAACAGCAAATACACGTATCATGAGAACATGCAGACCGGACTTCTTAGATCCATTCTCCGCCTTTGCTGTCAAGGGTTTTCTCATAAATTAACATCCTAAAAATATTACAAATATATATAAATATATTTGGGCCTCTTCTATGGTGATTATCTGGCGTTATGTGATTGATTATTTGATCATTCATTTCTTCTTTGTTTTACGGATTAACGAAAGATCTGTATACTACACCTGTATTATGGTGTAGTATAACAAAGACGGTACACAAGACCGTTAAGAACGGGCAGACCTATTACCACGTGATGGATGAGCAATGGGTAAACGGAAAACCGGTTAGAAAGTATGTGGCATACCTGGGGAAATCTCCCAAGTCGAAGAGCGAGATCATGCCCTCCGAGGTTATGAAGTATGTTGAGAGGCTCCTGGACGTAAGGCTGACCCGGGAGGAGATCGACACGACGCTGAAAAAGATGGGCATAGAATACGACGCATGGCCCATCACGAAGATCATCATAGAGAACGATCTCAGGTTGCAGAAGTTATTCCTGAAGCTTAAATGAAGCCCATAATGTTCTCGTATCCGCATGAATGCTACCCCGACTGCCACTCTCGTCTCAGGGTGTACAGGACGGACAGCAGGCAGGTGAAGACGGTGCATGGTGAATTCACGGCGATCCACAGGATAAGGTTCTGCCCTGCGGACGGGACAAGATTCAGGTCCGAAGACCTCGATCTCATCGTACCGCCCAGACATATGCCAACGACATCATGGTGGAGGCAGCAGTTCTGAGGTTCTTCAGCAGATGGAGCAGTTCGGATATATCCTCCACCCTTGGGATGTTGGGGAGCCACACCAGGAACCTGAGCAATCAAGCGCTGGACATATTCCGGGAGATTCATGAAGAAAACATACCCGGGCTGCGGGATCACATGAAATCGTACATCCTCCAGATCGACGGAACGATGGATTCCGAATTTTCCATGATAGTGGCCGTCAAGGATGCAATATCAGGGTTTGCCCTCTACGTGAGGAGGTGTTTTTCCGAATCGCAGGAGTCCATGGAGACCATGCTCCTGCAGGTGAAAGAGAGATTCGGGATACCGTCCGGAATAACATGCGACATGAGGGCGGGAATAATATCGGCTGCGGGGAAGATCTTTCCCGATGCTCCAATAAGGATCTGCCTGATGCATTTTTCCGTGATCTCGGAAAGGATCTGATGGAAGGCATGCACACCGATCTGGGCATCAAGATCAACAGGGCAGGAATAAAATCGCCGCTGAAAACAATGCTGAGGTCCATGCCGGATTATGATCAGCCTGCCCTTGAAGAGATCGAGTCCGGATACTGTTCCGGCAGGGAAAGAATGGAGATCATGGCGGTAAGGAAGGTACTGGAGAAACTGGTACATGTTGAGGGGGCGTCAGGATACGGCTTTCCCTTCTCGCTGAGGCACCTCAACTTCTTCACTGCGTGCAGCGAGGCGTGGATGAAACTGTCGGAACTCGCATCCGTGGTGGAGAACAGGGAATCGATTGATCTCATATCTGAAATCATGTGGCATCTGTCAGGAATTACAGGCAACAGCACAATCAGGGGGATTGCAGGCAGGCTGAAGGACGTCAACTCGATGGTATTCCAGGGGATCAGGAAGCCCTTCAGGAAAGGGGGGATGACAGGAAGAATATGATAGAGCTTGTTGAAAAGGGTACAAAGATGATCCTTGATGGTTCCGTGGTTGATACAACTTATACCTTTGAATCGATGAATAAATCCTACTAATTATATAAAAATAAGTGAAATAACAGTAGATAATCATCATACGGCAAATCCCATCCCTCGCATTTTTTAGCTATTTCCTGACACCTAATGCAATTTTGAAGTGATCGAAAAACAGGCATCACACTTTTACGTGATTTTTCTCTGTACACTTGATGAAGCAGACCGGATCAGAAAAGTACTTTTCTGACAACTATCTGAAATACGACGACTGGTACCTGAAACACAGAAAGGAGTACAGTGATCAGCTGGATTTCCTGCGTGATATCATACCACATGGAAAAGGTATCGAGATCGGAGTTGGTACCGGGAGATTCGCTGCAGAGCTGGGGATCGAGTACGGTGTTGACCGGGTAGAGGCAATGGTCCGCATAGCCTCAGAGCGTGGAATAAAGGCCTATCTATGTGATGCAGAATCCATGCCTTTTGAGGATAATTATTTTGATTATGCATTCAGCATTGTGACTCTCTGCTTCCTTGAAAATC
This sequence comes from Thermoplasmataceae archaeon, assembly GCA_046703525.1. GTDB lineage: Archaea > Thermoplasmatota > Thermoplasmata > Thermoplasmatales > Thermoplasmataceae > WAQW01. The sequence goes on along the minus strand of JBJKSW010000002.1, from coordinate 23,478 downwards.
CAGAAGAGGTCCTTCTTGAGGAAAGAAGGATAGCAAAGGAAGTCATAACAGTCATTCTCGACAGAAATACTGAGTACATACAGAACATAATGAGTGACCTGACCGGGTTTTACAGATATGCAACATTCTACACAGAGGAAGAACTAGTTGATATTTACAGGAAACTCGGATTTGATGACATAAAGACCGGGAAAAGGGACTTGATGACATCTGATGGCCAGGCCTACAGACTTGTATGTGTATCTGGAAAATGAACTAGATTAATTCACCCAGTATATTAATCAATGGAATCCATAAAAGCAGGTGTCCGAGAAAAGTTATGAACACCCTGAAACTTGGCATGTGTTGACACGTGCTATAGTGAAAGATCCAGTGACATCCTGCGAAGCAAGAGAACTCAACTCTGAGACGTGGCCGGAATTTGAGAAGCTCTTCTCAAAATTCAATGGAGTACAGGCAGGATGCTGGTGCATGTTTTACCACAGGAAGAATCAGACTCCGGGAAAGAATCCGGAAGAATGGTCTTCCAGTAACTACAGGGACAAGAAGGAGCTTGTCTCCAAGAACAGGTCTCACGGCATCCTCATCTTTGTTGAGGGCAATCCGGTAGGCTGGTGCCAGTATGGCCCCCGAGAAGAGCTACCCAGGATCGACAATGGAAGAATTTACAGGAAACTGGAGCGCGTAACTGAAAAAACGGTTCTGTGGAGGATTTCTTGCTTCTTCGTTGACACGGGTTACCGAAGAAGGGGCGTTGCTGAAATCACCCTGAAGGAAGCGCTTAAGAGAATAGAAGAGGCTGGAGGAGGGATTGTCGAGGCGTATCCTGTCACTCATTCGAGAGCTGTCCCCGTATATTTCGGGACCACTGCAATGTTCGAGAAACATGGATTCAGAATAATCTCGCAGCCTGGAAAAAGCAACGTGCTGATGAGAAAAACTCTTTAAATACGGAATTACCTGACGGCAGTGATCAGTTGTTCCTGATCATTATTTCCTTTTCTTTTCCAGTATTCGGAGACCATCTTCTGTTCCAGTCCTTTAAACCCTCAATCAAACCTACAAGTTCATTACCCTTTCCAGAAAGCGAATAAATTACTCTCGGGGGCTTTGATGCAATGACAGTACGATCCACTATGTTGTTTGCAGAGAGGTCTGAAAGCGTTTTTGACAGTGTCTTTGCAGTGACTCCATTAAGGGACCTCATTATGGAGTTGAATCCCTCACTGCCGGATTTGTCCAGTTCATAAAGTACCGGAATGGACCAGGAGTTAGAAAGAATCTTCATTATGCCACTGAATTGCATCCTTAATTCTTCACTTTCAGAGAATTGAAGTATGGTAGTTTCCAATGCTTACACCTGCTATCTCCGTAGATACTTTTCACTATATTAACTTAATTAAAATTTGAGTTTCAGGTGAATTTGTTGCAGCTGAAAGCACTTGAGAATGAAGTTACAGAAGCAGTGGAAAAGGTAAATGGCTCAGTAGTTACTGTGAACAACAGAGGATACCGGGTTACTGAATGGGGGGCGCCCTTTCCTGTTGAAGGTCAGGGAAGCGGGATAGTCATAAGCCCGAGCGGGTACGTGATTACGAACTTCCATGTTGTAAACGGGGCACAGAGCATTGAGGTGAGAACATCAGACGGAGGCGAGTTCAAGGCCAGTTTCATCGGCGGGGACCCAGCAACTGACATAGCTGTCATAAAAATAAGGGAACATGGCCTGCCGTACGCAAGCCTTGGAGACTCTGACAGCCTGAAAGTGGGCCAGTTTGTTGTCGCTTTCGGCAACGCACTTGGCCTGCCGGGAAAACCTTCTGTTTCGCTTGGAGTAATAAGTGCAACAGGAAGGCCAATGCCGCACGCGGACTTCATTCCGGAGGGGCTGATCCAGACTGATGCAGCCATTAACCCCGGCAACAGTGGCGGCCCCCTGTGTACACTGGAAGGAGAAGTTGTAGGCATAAATTCATCCATGATACCATTTGCGCAGGGAATCGGATTCGCAATACCGGTCAATGTCGCCAAGAGAATAATGGAGCAGATTCTGGAAAACGGGAGAGTTGTAAGGCCGTGGCTTGGCATTTCGGGTATTTCCATTAACGGAAACATTGCAAGGAGAGGGCCCGTAGACCATGGAGTCCTTGTTGTCCGGGTTACGCGTGGAAGCCCCTCATACTATTCAGGGCTCATGCAGAATGACATAATCGTATCGCTGAACGGTGAGGAAACTGCAGACATGAGGGATCTCCTTTCCAGGCTATCTTCCCTCGAAATCGGAAAATCAGCACAGATCGGATTAATCAGAAATGGCAGAAAATTGGAGAAAGAAATAGAAATAGTGGAAATGCCGGAGTATTACCTCCAGAGAACAGCACCAAACTGATTCCTATTCAGTAAAGGCCGTGTTTATGAAACCATTTCGGGAATCCGGCCATAATTCTCTTTTTTATATGAAAACTGAAGTTCCTGGAAGATCAACTTGTTTAAGCCAAGAGGAGCGTTTCTCCAAGTAATGTGCAGGATGTTCGCTTATGTCGGGAACTCCAGGAGTGATTTAATGGCACTTTATGTTGCACTCAGGAAAGCGTCAGAGAACGACTCGCTGGCTGAAGGCACAAAACACGGAGACGGTTGGGGCTATGTGATTTTTTCTGACTCGCGGCTAATCCACTACAGAACTGAAAAAGCCATTTATGAGGACGTGACGCTCGAGCTGCCGGCGATTGAAGGGACAGTACACGCTGTTTTCCATGCCAGGAAGGCAGGGCCAAACAGCTCTTCCGGATCACCAATATTTTCACACCCGTTTACGGCAGTCACTGGAAACAAAGCACTTTTTCTGGCACACAACGGAGACCTGAAAGTAAGTGTGCCGGAACACTCAGTGGACAGTGAGTTCGCTCTTCAGAAAATAATTGAAACCGGCGACCTCTCCACTGCTTCCGGTGAACTTTTTGAAGTCACTGACAAAGTACTGAACCTGTTTCTTCTCACCATTGAAAGGTCAACCCTCAATGCAAGAATAGAATACATCAACCACTGGAATGAGGAGGAAAAAGGGTACTACCACAAGCTTTACATGAAATCCATGTCAGGAGGGTCGGCAGTATACTCCGCAACCATGAGCGAAAGCCTTGGCGGAAGAGAGTGCCGGAGAGACGCTGTTGAATGTGTATGAAAGCACAATACTGAACAATAATTCCGGCTTGATCCCTACATGTAACCTTCCACGTAACCGCTTTTTCTTCTGCCGAGAACGATCCCTGTCTGATAACCGCAGGTGCTGCAGCTTCCATCCTCATTCAGGTTTATAACCTCTGATTCGAATATGTCTCTCCTTATGCTGAGCGAACCGCATCGGGGACAGTAAGTATTCTGTGCTTTGTGGCCTGGAACGTTTCCTATGTAAACATACTTCATGCCCATGCTCTTTGCCAGTTCGTAATGCGCCTCAAGTGTGCTAACAGGGGTGCTGGGATAGTCCAGCATTCTGTAATCCGGGTGAAACCTAAGGAAGCTGACCGGTATGTCGAATCCAAATATGCCTGAAACTCTCTCAATCATTGACCTTGCGTCATCAAGGCTGTCTCCGGCCCGGGGCACAACCAGATCAGTTATTTCAACGTGAATTCCTGCATCCTTCAGAAGCCTCAAGGTATCAAATATTGGATCAGCAGAGGGGACTGATATGAATTTCCTGTAAAATTCATTGCTGGCATTGCCCTTGAAATCGACTGTTATTATATCGAGGAAATCTCTGGCATATTCTATTGCTTCTTCTGACTCGTGGCCATTTGAGACGAAGATGTTGATCAGCCCTCTTTTCCTGGCGATTACACCGATGTCGTGAGCGTATTCCATGAAAACTGTCGGTTCATTGTAGGTGTATGCTATGCCTTCGCAACCTCGCCGAATCGCAAGTTCAACCATGGCATCAGGCGAAATGCGCATGCCCTGAACGTCCTTCCGCTGGCTCATGTCATAATTCTGGCAGTATTTGCACGCATAGTTGCAACCTGTTGTGCCAAACGAAAGCACTCTGTATCCGGGGTACATATGCATGACCGGCTTTTTTTCAATCGGATCAATATTCACGGCATACGGTCTTCCGTAAGTCAGGAGGTATAACTTGCCGTCAATGTTCTTTCTTATTCCGCAGAAGCCTGGCTGACCCTGTTTCAGAATACAGTATCGCCTGCAGGCGGTACACCTTATCCTGTCTGCGCCGTATTGTTCTGCCAGAACAGCTTCCTGCATGCCTGACTATCTGTCTTTGAGTTAAAGTCTTTTTGAATAGTTTATTCATCACCTGTGAAGAAATTCAGGTTCGCACGTCAGTCGACGAGTGCTACCAGCGAGCAATATCCCACGGTGTTCTGCCTGTCGCCTGATGCTTCTGCTGAAGTCGTATGGTGAAGTTCCATGATTCTGCCTCCAAGTTTTCTTGTCAGAACCATCAGAAGACCAATTGCACCAAAACCGCATGGAGTGGCCCTTTCCTTCTTTATGACTGAATAGAACCTTTCCAGGTTCAGCGAAATAATGGCCTCTATCATCTTCCTGTCCTTTTCTTCAGTGGCAATTTCATTCTCATAATGGTTCAGGTCACTGCTGGCAAGGATGAAGAATTCTGGCACTATGGACCCTGCCTGCTCGGCAAGAGTCCTGATTGTGTTTATGCTCTGATCACCAAGAATCACAGGCACAATTTCAAAATCAGTTCCAGCCACGTATTGAAGAAAGGGCAGCTGGACTTCCAGAGAGTGTTCGGTCGAATGCGACAGATCGTCCTCAGTAAGAGCCGGTAAGTTTCCAGCTACCTTTTTGACTGTCTCTTCACTCACAACTGTATTGCCCAGCGGAGTCTTCCATATTCCCCCGGTGAACAAGGAGGCATGGGGTGGAAATGAGTTGTGGTTCGGACCTATAAGAAGTATTTTCCTGGACCTGAAATCAACAGATCCGTAGACGTGCGCTGCTGTCACGCCTGAGTATACATAGCCGGCATGAGGTACGACTGCACCGATGGGCCTTCCCTCAAGTGTGTGTTTTTCTGCTTTTTCAAGAGAATCACGTATCATGGAGGAAAGAGCCGCTTTGTCTCCAGGATAAAAGAGGCCGCTGACACGTGGTTCTCTCACGTTGTCCATGACTGTATGATCCGGGGGTTAAAAATAACCTTTTCCTGAAATACTTCAGGCTGGAATGGGGTTAAGTTAATCTGCAATTCTCAATATATTGAGCCGATGGAATGGGATCTGCTTCAGAAGCACAGAAAAGAGGCGGTAAATCTGCGGGAGCTGACGGAAGAGCAGGGCAGAAAGATGCTGTCCATTTCGAAACGGGCAATCTCTGCCTTTGTAACGGAAGGCACAGTGCCGGAAAACACCATTTGTGATGGCGAATTCAACGGTTATGCAGGCGTATTTGTCACGCTGAAGGAAAACACTGAGCTCAGAGGGTGTGTTGGATTCCCCTATCCTGTTTACACTTTGTGTGAGGGCATTATCAGGGCTTCTATTGCCGCTTCATCAGAAGACCCCAGATTCACTCCTCTTGAAGAGGCGGAACTCGACAGTATCACTATTGAGGTTTCTGTACTTGGGTTTCCAGAAGAAATAGACCAGCTCAGCGAAAAAGAACTTGGAAAAATGGAATTAGGAAAACATGGCCTCATCGTCAGAAGAGGGCATTTCAATGGACTTCTGCTTCCACAGGTGGCGGTGGAAGAAGGCTTCGACCGTGAGGGTTTTATTTCTGCAACCTGCGTGAAGGCGGGCCTCAGCCCTGCTGCATGGAAAGACAGGGAGACAGAAGTTTACATTTTTGAAGGAAGAGTGTTTCCCGGGAACGAAAAAGACTGAGTGTTTCAACGCAGGCCGCAATCACATGCTTACAACAGTCAGGGTCTTTGTATCCAGTATGCCCTGTATTGGCCTGAGCTTTCTGACAACGATTGACTCTATGTCGGGATAACTTTTTGATTCGAGCTTGACAATCATATCGTATTCACCAAAGAGTGTGTACATTTCCACCACACTCTCCACTTTAGATATCTTCTCGGCAACTTCTTCCTCCTTGCCCGGGTATGTGTTGACAAGCACGTATGCGATTACCATGGTCTAAAACTTTATTTTGATATGATATAAATACAATTGTATAGGCATTCCGTAACGGATGTTGAATTCATTTTTTAAGGAATTCAATCAGCACAGGAACTGGAATCAGCGGTTCTCAAGATAGGAGATTATTGCTTCAGCAATAGACGGATAATTTCCGGAATATCCGTACGAATTGTGCTTCTTAAGGAGAAAGTCGATGTAGAGGTCTGGGTTGTCTCTGAAGTCGAGGAATCTTGCCATCTTGCGCTTGACCGTCTCCATTGCATCGGTTGCAGGCCGCCTGTCATCCAGGAAGTAGTCTATCTTTCCGGTATTAACTGGTTCGCGCAACGAAACATATGCTATCGCAGTCTCAATTTCATCCGGATCAACTGAAAGATACCGTGCAAGCAGCTCACGATAGAACAGGAGCTGCCTCCTGTGCTTTGAACCATTCCTCTGTGTCATGTCTGTCTTGTAATCCACGATAAGGTACCTGTCACCATCCCTGCTCTTGAACACCGCGTCAAGAAAGGCCATTATCTTGATTCCGCTGTACCTGGAAAAATCATTGAAAACATCCTGGACATCCAGAAATACTTTCTTCTCTGCGTATGCCCGGTCCATAGACTTGGTATTCTGAATCGTCCAGAGAATGGCATCTATGTTCTCTCTTATCTGCAAGAGTTCCGGCGTATCAACAGTTACTTCTGCACCCTCGAAAATATTCTGTGCAATCTCATGAACCTTTGATCCAAATGTGAGGGGAAACGACATGCTCGGTATCTTGAGAACACTCTGAAGCAGGTAATCCATCGGGTATTCTATGCCTTCAATTGCCGAGAAAGATATGTGGGCAAGGTTCCTGAAATGGTTTCCAATTTCATCGGTCAGCCACTTCCAGTCTCTGTCTAGCAGTTTTTTTGCCTCATCGTACTTTCCTGCAACAAATAATGAATAAGGTTCGTTGAACTGCATTGGAATTTTGCCGGAAACATTCCTGTTGTCGGCATAATTTGTTTCACAGCGGCCGCCAAGGACATACCTGCCTCTCTGCCTTTCATCTGAAACTACGGTGAGTGACTCCCTAGCCCGGGTGAATGCAACAAAGTCAACTCTGTCGTCTTCGCCTGCAAGCTCATTCTTTACCTCTATGCCCTTGACTCCCTTTATGACTGCCCGTGTTACGGCATCGATGTAGCTTGCCCTGTCATTCCTTCTTGTGGGCACGTATATCACATGATCAAATTCCAGCCCCTTTGCCTTGTGAACTGTCGAAAGAACTATGTTTTTTCCGGATTCTAGGGGGTCATACTGGCTTTCTGAAATTGTTATGTAATCCATCAGATCGTCCAGATCAGGTGTGTCTGCCTGGCTGAAGAATTCCCCTATGGACTCTTTAAGTGCCATAACTGTAAGTGCGTAATCCCTGCCAAGAGGAACCGAAGCTGGAAGTATCCTGTCCGCAAATACAGATTCAAGGTCTCTTACGTTCCTGACAGATTCCTTAACTTCATAGAAGCTCTTTGCAACTTCCGGGAGATCTGTCTCAGAAATTGTTTTCCTGCGCAACCCAGTGGATATATTGAACGCATCCTTGAGCGAGAGACCGGAAAAAGGCGTATAAAGAGCATTTAGAATCGAGGGTAAATCATCACTGAAAATTCCGCCCAGGAATTTCAGAAGATCGTTCTTTGCTTCAACACTGACCGCAGGGGGCGCTGTTGTGGTGTAAGGAACCTTCATTTCATCAAGCAGCCTGGATGCTTCGATAAGCTGGTCATTTGTCCTTGTTAGTATGGCATACTTCGCATCCCCGTAGAGATTGATACCGGCAACTTCATTCAGGTAGTTGACAGCCGTTACTATTCCTGAATCCGCTATTATGACCTTTACTGGGTCTCCTTTTCTACCCTCTGAAACAAACTGGTCGAGTTCCTCCTCATATGTTTCACTTTCCTCAACATTGCTGAAAAATTCCCTTGCATAGGCTATTATCTCCTCTGTGCTCCTGTGGTTTTCGCCAAGGATTTCTTTTCTGTAGGATGGGTCATCGACAAATCTCCTGAAGACAGAAAGGCTCCCTCCCTGAAATCCGAAGATGGACTGCTTCCTGTCCCCCACAAGAAATTTCGTGGTCCCGGCTTCTTCAATGATCCTGGCCTGAATGTCATTTATGTCCTGCAATTCGTCCACAAGGATATATTGATAGATCTTCTTCCTGCCTGCTGGCAGCTTCAGGTATTCAATAAGGATGTCATTGTAATCAATTGCATTTCCCTTCTTGAATTCCTCATATTCTGTGAAGGCTTCAAGGAAGAAGCTGAGATAGACTGCCAGTGCTTCCGGTGTTAGGGTCTGGCTCAGTTTCTGACTCTGCCAGTACGCCGCCAGGACTTCCTTCACTTTTTCCTCGTCAATTTCACCCGGGAGTATCCCGAAACTCTTCACGTACCGTATGGAATTCTCGATCTCGGGTACGAGAACTGATGCCACGTAAGATCCTGAATAATTGAAGGGCTTATGCCTGTATGCGCTTCTGAGAATGGAATACCTGAGAAGGTTGGAGCTTGCAATCTTAGGCACATTACCGGCCTCCGAAAGGTGATCAAGTGCAAAACTGTGGAATGTGCTCACTGAAACGTCCTGGATCTTCCTTTCATCCACGCCCCTCTGCCTGCACTGCTCTCCTATTTTCCTGAGCATCTCCTCTGTTGCTTTGACGGTGAATGTCAAACACAGAATGTGCTCAGGGGGTGTGCCGTTCTCAAGAAGCTCAGCAACTCGCTTCGAAATGGCTGTTGTTTTTCCTGTTCCGGGATTGGCAATAAGGATTCTTGAAACATTGCCGGAAGTCACTTCTTCCATAATGACGATTGATACAATGGAAGTAGATTGTTTTTTCTAGACCTGTAATGCCATTCAGAGTTCTTGAGAAAAAGTGCATCCCCGCGGGATCAGCTGTAGGATTTGATGTTGTAGAAAGTGTCCCTCTGTGCAGGAATCTTCCCAATCTGCCTGACCATTGCGGACAGCTCTTCCACCGTTGTGTTTTCCTTCTTGTCTGTAGCGCCGAATATCTTCTCGCTGAAAGCGGTGCCCACGAGATCGCTCCCTCCTGCATTCAGGGCCAGTTGTGCGATGTTCTTGCCCATGGATACCCAGTATACGCTTATGTTGGGGATAGTTGAGCCGGCAATAATTCTCGCAAGCGATATGACAAGTATGTCCCTCAATGCAGATGCCTCCATCTTGACCTTATTCATTTTGAGCAGAGGAGTATTTTCAACACTGAACTTCAGTGGAATCACCGAGAGGAAACCGGGCTCTTCCAGTTCGCAGTCTCTGAGCCTGATGAAATGATCTATTATGTGATCGACTTGCTCTATGTGCCCGTACGTAATTGTTGAGTTTCCCCTGAGTCCCAATGAATGGAGTATCTTGGCGTCTTCAAGCCACTTCTCGCCGGATATTTTCTCAGGCGTGGTTATCTGTTTCCTTATTTCCTGGTCAAATATCTCGGCGCCCCCGCCTGTATGCGCGTCCACACCTGCATCCATGAATCTCGACACCGTCTCCCTGAGGGAGTTCCCGGTTATCCTGGCTATGAAATCATACTCTGGGATTGTCAGTGCCTTGAGCGTTGCTTCCGGCACCTCCCTCTTGATGGCCCTGAATATGTCCTCATAATATTCGATTGGAAGATCGGAGTTGAAGCCACCGACTACGTGAATTTCAGTTGCACCGAGTTCTTTTGCCTTCCTTGACTCTGCTATGATCCTGTCAACAGAAAGTTCGTAACCTCCCGGCATCTTCCCTTTTGCTTTCACAGGCACGTAAAAAGCGCATATGGGGCAGCTCGCGGCACAGTAGTTGGAATAATTTATGTTGTACGAAACGGCATAGGAAACAACGTTGCCAACCTGTTCTGATGCCAGTTCATTGGCAATATGCATTATATCAAAGAAATTCAGGCTTGTGACAATATCCCTGACTTCTCTGAATGTCGGCAGGTGTCCTCCCCTAATGGACTCCAGCCAGTAGTTTCTGTCATAGATGTGAGCCGTTTCCATGTCGTGGGTATTGTATAACAATTATTAACGGTTATGAGAAAAACATGGTTGGTTTTCCGTCTGATATTGTGACTAAGGCGACTCTTTAACGGCTTTCCAGCAAGTCAGTGAAAACCGGTTTGCTGCACACCGCATCACAGACAGTTTCAACTCAAATTATTAAAAAGGTTATTAATCAATCCTGCAATGAAGTGAGGTGTTAGTCTCGGATTCCATGATCAGCGAAATATATGAGAAAGCAAGGGCTGGAGAGAAACACTCTGTCGACGAGATCATATACCTTTATGATCAGGCAGACATAAATGATGTGGGAAAGATTGCCGGTTCACTGGCGAGAGAAATTTCCGGCAACAGGGTTTCATTTGTTTCAAACATGATACTCAATTATACCAACATATGCAATGTGAGATGCAAATTCTGCGCATTCTACAGAACAGGAAAAGAGGAAGACTCTTACACTCTGTCAAAGGAACAGGTCCTTTCTGACATAAACAGCCACTACACGAAATATGGAATAAGGCAGCTGCTTATCCAGGGTGGCGTGAATCCTTCACTTGATCTTGAATATTATACCGGTCTGTTCGAATCCATAAGGGAGAAGTTCCCTGAAATCGGGATTCATGGCTTATCCACCTCTGAAATTTCTTTTATTTCCAGGAAAGCAAAACTCAGCGTAGCAGACCTGCTTGGAAAACTGAGGGAAAGCGGCCTTGAGACTATACCCGGCGCAGGTGCAGAGATATTTGACGACGATGTGAGAAAACAACTGGGGAGGCCGAGAGGAAGTGGAGAAGAGTGGCTGAGAATAATGGAAACTGCTCATTCTCTTGGAATAAGGACCTCGGCCACAATGATGTTCGGGCACGTAGAGGAAAGCATACACAAGGCCAACCACTTGCTTTCTATTGTGAAGCTTCAGGACAAATACGGCGGCTTCCTTTCATTCACGCCGTGGAATTTCGAGCCTGGAAAGACTGAACTGGAAAAAGAGGGTAAAGTTACAGCGAGAAGCAGTGCCCAGGACGTCCTGAGAAATATAGCCATCTCAAGAATTGTCCTGAACCGTCATCTTCCTGTGATACAGACTTCCTGGCTCACAAACGGAGTCCAGATGGGGCAGATGGCCATAATGTTTGGAGCAAATGACTGGGGAGGAACCATATACAACGAGAAGGTAATTCCAGCTACAGGAAAGGACGTTGGTAACCTCAGGAAAGAAACTATCCTGCAGGCCATTGGCCAGATTGGGATGGTCGCTGTTGAACGGGATAACATGTACAGAACTGTCAGGGTCTTTGACAACTGATTTTCTTGCCCGCTTTTGTCCTTTCCAATTGCATTCCGTTTACAGGATGAGGTCGGCCATATGACTGTGGGCGTATCTAATGCAGAAGTGGTTGCAGGAATCATTGGATATTCTTCTAGGACTCCCGGCTTTGACGCTGGCTTCAAGGAAATGCCGGAAGACTTTGCCGTGACTGAACTGCCGGATAATTCAACTCCTGCAGAAAAGGGGAGATACCTCATTGCAAGAATTAGACTCAGGAACTGGGATACAAACAAGTTTGTAATGAGGATGGCAAGGGAAATGGGAGTATACCAGAACAGTATCACTTACGCCGGGACAAAGGACAAATTTGCAGTAACTGTACAGGACTTCTGCTTTGACATCAAGTCAGACACATTACCAGTTATAAAAGACGCGGAAGTGGTTGAAACACACCGTTCAGACAGGTTAATCCGCCTGGGAAACCTGATCGGTAACCGTTTTGAGATTAAGCTCCGGTCAGAAGTTGATCTGAGCAGCAAGATCTCTGAAATACACATGGAAATTATTGAAAACGGAGGGTTTCCCAATTTCTACGGCCTGCAGCGGTTCGGCTCTTCGAGGCCTATAACGCACATTGTAGGCAAATACCTTGTCAAAGGGCAGTATGAGGACGCAATAAAGGAATACATCTGTGACCCCCAGATCGACACTGAAGAGTACAGGCTTGAATTTTCCAGAACGGGAAATGCCGCAGCAGCCCTGTCTGGTTTTCCAACCCCTATGACGTTCGAGAGAGCTCTTCTTAAGCACATACTGGATCATGGATACGCAGGTGCTCTGCGCGCCTTTCCAAGGAATCTTTCAATTCTCTTCGTTCATGCGTACCAGTCATACATATTCAATTCTGTATTGTCCGGTAGGATCGAAAAGACTTCCGACTTGAGGGAAGTGCTCATAGGAGATCAGGTAGTGCCTGTGGATTCCCATTTTAACCCCCTGGAGACGGAGCCTTTTCTGTGTGACAGGTTCAACCTGGAAAAACTCAACCGACTCTCAAGAGAAGGAAAGGTCAGACCCGTAATCAGTCTACCGGGCTATGAAACAAGGCTAACGGACAGCCTTATGGACAGCATGATCAGAGAGAAACTTGAATCAGACGGCATCAGGCTGGAAGATTTCAGGATAAAGGGAAACAGGTCACTTTCTTCCAAGGGTTCATTCAGGACCGTTTCGGCTATGCCTGTAAACTTCAGGATACTACCGGAAAACACAGTTTCATTTGAACTTGGCAGAGGTATCTATGCAACCGTTTTCCTGAGGGAATTCATGAAAGGAAAAACACTGGCCTGAAGTCTAAATCAGGCCCACTTTCTGCAGTTCTTTCTTGACTTTGATAACCGCCTGCTCTATTTCGCTCTCTTCCTTGGCTCCAGTGCAGACAACCTTGCCTGAACCAAATAGAAGCAGAACAACCTTGGGCTCCTCCACCCTGTAGACGAGGCCCGGGAACTGTTCCGGTTCATACTCGACATTCTCAAGTCCAAGTGACATGGCGATATCTGTAAGATTCAGGTCGGCTTCGAGGTCGTACACCGCAACTATGTTCTGGACAACTATGTCAGGTTTGTCGTAAACTTCAATGCCTGCCTTCTTAAGCTTGCTTATTATAATGTCAATAGTCAGCTTGACGTTTTCAAGGTTTTTGGCGCCCGTACAGTTGACCTTTCCGCTTCTGAATATCAGAACGGCGGTTTTTGGGTCGTGCAGCCTGTATATTAGTCCGGGAAACTGTTCAGGCTCATATTCTGAGCCGTCCAGTGCCAGTGCTATTCTGCTGAGGTCAAGGTGCTCAGCAAGGGAAGTGGAAGCTACAATGTTTTCAATTGTTATCTTTTCGCGCTCGCTCATGAGAATCAACTTTGAGCTTTAAATAGTCACACACTATATAAAACATACTAAAAGGAGAGCAAAAAAGCCCCGCATATCAGATCCTGAATTGTAGCATGTGGGTTTGACAGGCTCACATGTTGAGCTGTTCTCTTGCCTCGTCCGACATCATGTTTGGGTTCCATGGAGGTTCCCATACAAGTTCAACATCTGCCGCCTCAACTCCTGGAATGTTCTCCACGACTTTCTGCGCTTCAGCCAATATCCATGGTGTTACCGGGCAGGTAGGAGCTGTCATGGTCATTTTGATGTACACTCTGTCCCCTTCTATCTGAATGTCATAAACAAGACCCAGGTTGACAATATCCATCCCGATTTCCGGATCAGATACGACCTTGAGCTCCTCCAGGATTTCTTCTTTGGTAACCATCGTAAACAGCTTATCATTAATGCCGCCTACTTAACTATTATGTAACAGGGACTACAGAAATCATTGCCTGAACTTCAGATCATAGTCGGTCGGTGAGATGCGCGGTATAAACGCATTTCTCAGAGATTCAATTATCAGGTCCCTTCTTGTTACCCTATCCGAGGAGTAATAACCAACCACACCCGATTTACTGCCTATGTCTTCTGTGCCATGTTCAATGCTGAAGGCTTCAGAAAGGTCATGGCCTTTTTTTACAAGATCTGCCAGACTTGCCGGGACCTGGAATGAACTGCTCTTCCCTATTGTTCTGTTACCGTATCTGTCCTTCACTATGCATACGTGGACATCAAGATAAGAGCCCAGTTTCCTTTCGTATTCAAGGCCTGCCTCTATTCCAACTGTGTAATCTGAGCCCATGTCCACATCAGACCTTCTGGCGGCCATTTCGGGGATGTCCTCTCCAAATGGCTGTTTGTCTGTTCTGTACGCCGTTCCGCTTATTATTTCCACATTTCCGGCAATTTCTTTAAAAAACGAAGCAACGGCGTCTTTCTTTAGCTGGTTGTCAGTTGCAACTGCCACTCTCAGTGGAATGAGCCTTTTGCCATCATCGTCTATCTCGCCTGAAAGGATTCTTGAAGAGCTGACTGGAAACATATCGTCTGCCAGGATGTACGGCACAGTGTCAATTGCAAGCGGCGTCAGTCCATTCTTCTTTCTGCCTTCATTTATGGCAAGAGCGGATACGTATGTTTCTGCAGAAACTACAAGCCTCTGGAATGACGGGTCAGAAACTGCAGTCCCCTCTCTTTTTTCAAGCGGCCTGATTTCAAATTTCTGTCCAAGCCCTTCAAGAAAGAGTTCAAGGTTTTTTTTTCTGGTCTCGTATGGAACCGTCCTGTACTTCTTTGTGGAAGAAGAAAATTCATCGGTTGTCAGGCCAACAATCAGCAAGTCGCTCCCTTGGACCGCACGTTCCAGAAGGGCCCTGTGCCCTTTGTGAAGCACAGTGAATGTCCCGCCGACAACCGTTATGACCATGAATCCTGGCCCTAGTTTTCCTGGGACTGGAGTTCCATGGTGGCCATTTTGTCTTCTATCACGGATGAGAGCCTCCTGATTCCTTCCCTGATCTCGTCATCCGAAGAATACGTGAAGTTCAGCCTCATCTCATTCTTCTTCTCCCTGTAAGGGTAGAATGATCCTCCACTGACATACATTACACCGTGGTTGATTGCGTCTCTTGCCATTTCTGTTGTATCTATCCTCTCGTCAACGGCAGCCCATATGAACATTCCACCATCAGGTTTTGTCCACGTTGTTCCTGAAGGGAATTCCTTCTCAAGAGCCTCAAGCATAACCTTCCTTTTTCTGCCGTAGAGAGCGATTGTTTTTGGAATCTGCTTTTTCATGATTCCCCTTGCAAGGTACTCACGAGCCACATACTCGGACAGTGTATTCGTTGACAGGTCAAGGGCCTGCTTAAGAAGGTTCACTTTTCCTATGAATTCGCTCTGCCCCACCGTGTAGCCTATTCTGAGCCCCGGGGTCATAACCTTGGAAAATGTTCCCAGGTAGATGACTGAGCCATCCCTGTCAAGGCTCTTCACCGATGGTATGTGCTCACCGGCATAACGGAGCTGTCCGTACGGGTTGTCCTCAACGATGGGTATGTCATAATCGTGTGAAATGTCGATCAGGTGCTTTCTCCTCTCAAGAGACATTGTCCTGCCAGTGGGGTTCTGGAAAGTGGGTATTACGTAAATGAATTTTGGCTTCTTTCCCTGGCCCCTGAGCTTTACCAGCTCATCCTCCAGTTTCTCTGTGTCAAGCCCCTCATCGTCCATGGGTATTCCGTCCATGTAGATCTTGTTGGCAGAAAATGCGCTGACGGCACCTATGTAAGTTGGAAGCTCTGTGATAACAGTGTCATTCTGGTTGCATAGAATTTTGGAAACTTCGTAAAGGCCCTGCTGTGAGCCTGAGGTAACATTTATCTCCTCCTCACTTACTGTTATGTTCTCAGTCTCCTTCAGGAGTTTTGCGATCTCTGTCCTGAGGGAAAACAGCCCGCCCGTGTTTCCATACTGGAATACAAATCTGCCTGATGTGTCGATCAGGTCGTCGATGATTGTCTTGAGTTCCCCCATGGGGAAAGTCTCAGGGTTGGGCATTCCACCTCCAAAAGAAATAATGTCCGGAGATGTTGCATATTTTAACAGTTCCCTAATTTCAGAAGGTCTCATCTGAGACAGTGAATCCGAGTAGTTCAGCTTCATGATAATCTATCTGTTATCCGGGAAAACTTTATAAAGTGTGCGCCAGAAGCGTCAAGAGAAAAAGTATTTTATAAATTGTCAGATGAACCAGCAAGTGGATCCCGCAAGAATTACCTGGAAGGTCAGCATAATCGGAGCATCCGGTGTCGGAAAGAGCTCACTTATAGCCCGCATTGTGTATGATACACCTGATTATAGCGGACAGTTCAAGTCGCTTGCCAGAAAGGTCATCTCCTTCGACTATGGAGGAAAGAAACTCAAAGCTGACATACTGCTCCAGGAAATAGACCCAACCACAAATTCTGAAAAACTGCTGCTGGGCTCAAATGCAATTGTTGTGGCAATCGACATAACTGATGAGGAAAGCTTCCTGCTTGCTGATGATGTCCTGAGATACATCACGACATTTGAAAAGAGCCCCCTTAAGCTGATAGCAGCAACAAAGCTCGACAGGAAATATGAGGCAAAACTGTGGGACAATGAACTTGAAGGTATCTCCAGGAAATACAGTACAAAATATTTCAAGACGAGTTCAAAGACAGGAGAGGGTGTTGATGACTTTCTGAAGGCACTTTCGGCCGAACTCTCTTCCAGGATAAAGAAGAAGAAATGAAGAGTGATGTCGTCTGTCCGCCTTTTGCCTTCAGGCCAACAGGAAAGAGTTATTCCTCACTTATGAACAGATACAAGCTTGGAAAGGTCAGAAACAGCACACTGGTCCTTGATCCCTATGAATGCGTTTTCCTTATGTCGCTTGGAAAGATTGCGCCCGAGACCAAACGTTCTGTTGAAGAAATAATCAGACACTTTGACGAATCAGGAAATTTCAGCGGCATTTTCACTGCTTATTTTGCCATAAAGAAGGCTGGTTTCTATGCCAGGGTGGAGGGAACACAGATATACATCAGGAAAAGGCCTTCTGATTCTCCGGTTACAGTGTCTGTTTACACAGACAGCAACAGGAGTTCAGTGCCCCTACTCTCCGGGACTGAAGAGAAATTGTCGGCAGTTGTGGACATGGACGGAGACATAACAATTTTCGCAACCTCATCTGCTGAATTGAAGGGAAATTCAATAGAACAAGAAGAACGGAGTGTTTCCGGACTTGGAGAAGAAGGCCGCTGGCCTGGATACAGCAGAGGATCACTGAAACTGTTTTCAGACATAGAGAATAGAAAAACAGGACAGGAATCCAGTTCTAAGCCTGACTGTACAAGATATCTGGTATACTCAGACCTGACAGACAAAGGCCTGATACTCAAATCAGGATTCAAGTATGGCGCTGATTTTCGTGCCTATGTGGGAAGAGAGAGCGAGCACGCCGAATATCTGATAAACATAATTGTGCCAGACATTCCCTGGTCTGACATCAGCAGGATAGTGAGAGTATCCACCGCCGTAAGAAAAAAAGCAATAATGGCGTTTGAAGAGGCCGATGGCCTCCATTATGTTCTGGCCAGAAGGCTGAAGGACTTCAACAGCCTCTACAGCGATCAGATCTGGGCTTCGAAATCCTCGACTGTGGGCTTGAAATCTGAATAGGCAGCGATTGTGCCCCTGTTCTTCAGTATTTCCCTTGCGAAGAGCCAGTAGATAACTGCCAGTGAACGCCTGCCTTTGTTGTTTGTTGGAATGACAAGGTCTACGTAGTCAGTCTTGTTATTGGCATCGCAGAGTGCCACTATGGGTATGCCCACTTTTATGGCCTCTTTCATGACCTGTGTATCAGCGAGCGGATCCGTGATCAGAACGACCTTTGCCTCCGTGTAGTTCCCAAGTTCCGGATTTGTAAGGGTCCCGGGAATGAACCTTCCTGCGATCGCCTTGCATCCGACAATTTCTGCAAACTTGCTAACCGGCCTGAATGCATACTGCCTCTGTGCAACAACAAGTATGTCTTCACTTCTGTATCTTGACAGCATCTTGCCAGCCGTAACTAGCATGGCATTGGTCTGCCTGATGTCCAGCAGGTACAGGCCGTCATTTCTTATTTTGTAAATGTACTTCAGCATGTCCCTGGACTTCATCTGCGTTCCAATATGGACACCTGATTTCTGATACTCTTCCTCTGGTATTAGCAGCTCCTGTTCTTCCATCGAATCACTCTTTTGCTGTGGGCATTCCCATAGATTAACTCAATATATAACGTTTCTTTGGATCTCACAGCGTGAGCTCAAGACATCTTTTTCAGTTCATCAACGCAGTGGTCTTGATCTTCGTCCATACCTTCCTGTAAATTCTTGCCTGGTACATTATTGCAAGGAATTCGATGAACAGCTGGCCTATTATGTAGTAAATGACAACTATGTTGACACCACCAAAGAAGAGTTCAGTGAGCTGCTCAGCCTTCACAAAGTGTGGAATCACAAACCATATCTGCGTAAGAACAAGAGCGTCAATGAAAAGGAAGCCCACTATTAATGAACCCCTCATGAAATCACTGAAGAGGTATGTGTAAAGCTGTTTCCTGGTTACCTCACCTTTGTCATACGGGTCAAGTGGTATCCTGTCTTCTATCGAAGTATCCCTAATCTGTATAAACTTCCTGTCCATGTTCCTCTTCCGATGGTTTCTCCTCGTCGAAGTAATTGTAGTTGTATATCAGGCAGGAGACAAAATGCCCTCTCCTGACTTCTTTCAGGGAGGGTGTGTCCGGAGGTATCATTTTCACTACTATTCTCAGGCCGTCTTCTCCACGTTCGGCTGATTCTACTGCTTTGAAGGCTATTCCTCCTTCGAGGTATGATTCCTTTTCAATAAGGTCGTTTATGAGCTTGACAGTTTCCGGCAGTACAGTGTTACCTTCTCCAAACACCAGATCCACCGTATTTTCCAGTTCGTTTGTGACTATCTCCTGAACTGATTGCGTGATGCCAGAGAGTTCCGGATTCCTGACAGGATCGAGCATGACCCTGAGTGGCTCTGCTAGGTCTCTGGGTGACCAACCACAGTTCTTCATGGCGACAGGACACCTGGGATGGAAGTGGCAACCCTTCGGCGGGTTCGCAGGGCTCGGTATTTCCCCTTTTAGGATTATTCTTGTCTTCTTTGTTTCAAAGTCAACAGTTGGAATTGCAGAAAGCAGTGCCCTGGTGTATGGGTGAAGCATATCTTCAAAGATATTGTCCGTAGAAGCGAGTTCGACCATCTTGCCAAGGTACATAACTGCGACCCTGTCGGACATCATCCTGATAACATTCAGGTGATGGCTGATAAAAAGGTATGAAAGACCCATCCTGAACTGCAGATCCTTGAGAATGTTCAGAATCTGGGCCTGCACGGATACATCCAGAGCGGATGTGGGCTCATCAAGCATCAGAAGCTTCGGCTCTATGGAAATTGCCCTGGCAATTCCAATTCTCTGCCTCTGTCCACCGCTAAATTCATGGGGATATCTGTAGAGATGGTCGAGGCTGAGGCCAATGTCCGCAATTATCTGCTCAAGCCTGTCTGAGATCTCGGAAGAATTGAAATCGGTCAGAAGCTTCATTGGTTCAGCGATCACGTCTTTTACGAGCTTTCTCGGGTCAAGCGAACTCATGGGGTCCTGGAAAACAGGCTGCATGAATTTTCTGTGCTGCCTGAGTTGCCTCGATTTCTTCTTGGTCAGCGAGTATTCCTTTTTGAGTGAAATCAACTCTTCGAAGTCTTTTTTCTCGTCTTCACTCATCTTTTCGAGGTCAGGTTCCTCATGATTTATGGATTCAAAATGCCTCTCAAGCTCCATTACCCTTGTCATGACTTCCTTGGGAAGGTTGAAGTAAACGTCTCCGCTGGTAGCAGGTATAAGGCCAAGAATTGTTCTTCCAAGTGTTGTTTTGCCACATCCTGTTTCTCCCACTATTCCGAGAGTCTCTCCCTCCTGAAGTGCAAAAGTCACATCGTCCAGGGCCCTGACATCGTTCTTCGGGCCGCCCCACAACGATGAGAGTTTGAAGAACTTCTGCAGGTGTGAAACATAAAGAAGCACGTTTTCTCCACTAGTTATCATATTCTACCTCCTCTTCTCCCATAATGTCATTTATGTCCTCTTCAACCTCTTCCGAGTAGAGGAAACAGGCCACCTTGTGGTCCGGTTCTATTTCAACGAGTTTTGGTTTCTTTTCAGAACAGACGCCCATCCGGAATTTGCATCTGGGATGGAACCTGCATCCTGTCGGCGGATTGATCAGATCCGGCACAGTTCCAGGAATGGATTCAAGCCTGGCAGCTTTCTCCACCCTCCTGTCGTGCCTTGGAATTGAATTCATTAATCCTGTTGTATAAGGGTGCTTTGCATCCTTGAAAAGGCCGTTCAGGGGGGCTTCTTCAACCAGGTTGCCCCCGTACATGACTCCAACCCTGTCGCACATTTCTGCGATTACAGCCAGATCGTGCGTTATGAAAAGCACAGACTGCCCCTTCTTCTTGTTGATCACTTCTTTGATCAGATTCAGAATCTGGGCCTGCGTTGTAACATCGAGGGCAGTGGTAGGCTCATCCGCTATCAGAACGGTTGGTGCCGATGAAAGTGCCATGGCTATCATCACCCTCTGGAGCATGCCTCCGCTAAGCTCATGCGGATATGAATTAAGAATAACCTCAGGAGACGCTATATTCACGAGGTCCAGCATTTCGAGTGCCTTTCTCCTTGCAAGATCATTCATTTCCTTGTTCCTGTTTCTCTTGAAGAATATGCTCTTTATGTAAAGTGTGAGGAAGTCGGACCTCAGTTGACCCCTGAGATTCTTTATTACCTCTTCAGTCTCGTATACTTTCCTGTCATTTCTCTCCGCTTCATAGGTTATGAGGTCCAGAAGCTTCGAGTCAAGTGCATCCTGAATCTTGTAATAATCCCTCAATACTGTGAATTTGTCAACGGGAACATTCTTCTTGGCCTTAGTGCAGATCTTCAGGAGTTCGTCAGAAAGCTGATCCTGGTCCTGCAGGTTGTCCGATGTCTCCTTTATCTGTTTCTTCACTTCATAAAGAGCGTACCTCTCGACAAACCTGTTAAGAATGTTACCCTTCTCCTGGTAATCGGGCTGCTGTAGAATCTCTTCTGCGAAATCAGTAACATCTTTCAGTGAAATTGTTTCTCTCCTGACAATGGATTCCGTCAGTTCATACGCATTATGGAGAAGAATCGGCTCAGTTAGCTGGTCTCCGATTGACAGAACCGGATTTAGAGAAAGAAAAGGTTCCTGGAAAATCATTGAAATTCTCTTTCCCCTTATCCTGGATATAATCCTGTTGTGCCTTCTTATTGCCCCTTTTCTCCTTCTTATTTTTACGTTCGTCTCAGATTTGACTTCTATTCTGGCAAGCCTTTCAAGATCACTGTAGACGTTGAAATCCTCGATGTAGACTTCGCCATGCAGAACCCTTCCCGGCGGATCGGGTATCAGATCAATAATTGACGTCGCAGTGACACTTTTACCGCTGCCGCTCTCTCCCACGAGACCATAAGTCTCGCCTGGCCTAATCTTGAAAGAGAGGTTGTCAATCGCCTTGACTATGCCCCTTGACGTGAAGAAGTAAGTTCTGAGGTTCTTAACCAGCACATTGGGTACTTCTTCTTCTTTGGTCACATCTTTAACCTGACTTTGACTCTCAACCATAATTATCTCCTCAATTTTGGATCAAGAACATCTCTGAGCCCATCTCCAAAGAGATTGACAGCTACCGTGAATATAACCAGAAAAATCCCCGGGATCAATATCGGCCACCAGTTCATCACAGGGCCGAACAGGAGTGCCGGGCTATCTCCCCAGTTCATCATGCTGCCTATTTCCGGCAGGTAAATGCTCTTGGAGAACGGAATGCCCAGAAAATCAAGTGTAGCGAATATCTGTATGATAGTCCCGAGGTCTAGAGAAATCTGCACAAACACTGGGGCGAGCACGTTTGGCAACACATGATTGAACGTATTCCGCACATTGGATGACCCGGATGCTGTTGCTGCTTCTATAAATTTGTTTGACTTGACACTGAGTGCAAGACCTCTTGTCAACCTTGCATAAGTTGGCCACCATACTATGACCAACGCGAGAACAACAAACATGATGTTCCTTCCAAGGGTATATATGATCGCAATTGCGAGAACGAGGAAAGGAAGACTGAAGAAAATGTCAACAGTCCTCATCAGGAATTCATCAAGCAGGCCCCCAAAGTAACCTGAGAGTGTCCCTATTATGGTTCCGATTGCAGCACCAATGATAACTATGATGAGCGTGTAATAGAGGTCCCACTTGAGGGCCGCGAGCATCAAAGGGAATATCGGAAGGTTATAAACTGTGCCTCCCAGCCACCACCACCATCCAGGCGTATTTGTAGGTCCGTTCAGTGTCGGAGGGATTATGAACTGTTTTGCACCAGGTGTTCCATAAGGTGGTGGACTAAATGGTATTCCAACCTGAAATGCTATCCCATTGTAAACTACACCTGCCGTTTTGTGGAAAGTGGCAAGTGCATCGGAAAGGTTCAGCGGATTACCATTCGGAATCATCAGGTACTGGGGGAATACCCAGTCCAACAGGGCTATAAAGAAGTATATGGCGGTTATGACCATTCCGACCATTGCCACCTTGTTCTTGAGAAGAATCTTCAGAGTGGCTGTCCAGTCTTCCAATCGGGGGTGACGTCTTACCACTTCAGCATCGGGAACGGGGTTAACTACAGCATCCATTTTTCACACCTTTTAATATCTTATCCTTGGGTCAAGAAGAGCATAAACCAGATCGACTATCAGATTAGCAAGAATCAGAATGATCCCAAAGAACAATGTCGTTCCAAGAACTCCATAAAATGCCCCTTGCGTAACTGAATGGAGTGTCAGGAGACCTATCCCCGGATAGTTGAAAACCTGTTCCACTACCACGACTCCGCCCAGTAGAGATGCAAACAGGAGCCCCATAACCGTCACTGCCGGTATCATTGCATTCCTTCTGACATGATGTTTTATCACCATGGATTCCGGAAGCCCTTTGGCTCTTGCAGTCTTGACGTAATCCTGGTTCAGTGAATCTACCATTCCGGATCTCATGAACCTGAGTATACCTGCGAGTATTCCGTATGATATTGTCGCGACGGGGAGAACTATGAACATGAACGACCGGGCTGCAAAATAGAAGTTACCATTCAGCAAGGCATCCAGTATTGTAATGTGTGTTGGTTCGGTAATCCCCAACTCCTTATTGACGAAGCCGGGATAATGAGCAATTGAGGGGTAGGCACCGCCAACAGGAAAACCTGTATTATTTCCAAAAACAATGCCACCTTGCGCAAACAGCATCTGAAGCACCACACCAAGGAAAAAGACCGGCATTGCATATCCTACCAGAGAGAAAATCCTTCCACTGGAGTCCGCCACTGAGTTGGGCCTCGCACCAATGTAGGTTCCGAGCGGAATCGATATGAGAAGAGAGACCACAGTGGCCCCTATTGCCAGTTG
>JBJKSW010000001.1:0-9692 GCA_046703525.1 Thermoplasmataceae archaeon | reverse complement strand
CGTCATAGCTGGCACAATTTTTGAAAGTCAGATCCTTTGTATCCATATTCTCGGACTTGAAATACTTAAGAACTGAATTATATGCAATTCTCCCAAGAACCAGAATGGCCCTGAGGTTCTCCATCCTCATTATTTCGTTGTGAAAGTACACGGAACAGTTTTTCAGTTCTTCGTTTGTTGGTTTGTCCATAGGAGGTACACACTTGAGTACCGCAGTAATGAATGCATTCTGATATCTAAGTCCGTCATTTATCCCTGTGGAACTTGGCATGTTGGTTATGCCGGCCTCAAAAAGTGCAGATACCAGAAAATCTGAACTCCTATCACCTGTAAATATCCTGCCGGTCCTGTTGGCGCCGGTGGCGGCTGGAGCAAGTCCGACTATGAGCAGCCTGCCATCAATGTCACCAAATCCTGGGACCGGTTTTGACCAGTAATTTTCGCCACTGTACCTGTTGGTTCTAGATGCAACCTCAACCCTGAACCTGGCAAGGCGATCGCAAGCTGAACATTTTATTATCTCCCCGTTTAGGTCATCAAGTGAACGTTTCTTCAATGCAATCCTGAATGCTCCCTACTATTTTTCACTTCGCCGGGCACCAAGAAGCCATGAATTCAGAAAGTTCCTTTTAATTGCCCTTGCCTGCAAATATTTAAAAACAGTTTCTATTTCGTTTGTGAGTGGCAGCCAAATGCATGTCCTGCGGAAAGAGCAGGGACGGACTGGAAAAATTCTGCACAGAATGCGGCTCTCCAATAGAGATCATTCCTGAAGGCAAATACAACGACTCCATGAAGAAGAATTTCAAGTACATCAAAAAGTGGATTTCACTTGGTGAAGTTCAGACTCCCATCTTAACAACTGATCAGGTATCATTCAAACTTGATTATTTCATGCCGACATATTCTTACAAGGATAGAGGATCGAGAGCTGCGCTGTCCGCACTTTCAGATACGCTGAAGAACATGGGTATCACGGCAATAAATGAGGACTCTTCAGGAAACGCTGGCTGTTCCATAGCAGCATACGGCCGTGCAGCAGGTTTTGATGTTAACATATTTGTGCCTGGGCAGGCAAATGAATCAAAGATTAAGCAGATCAAGGCCTATGGCGCCGAGATAATCAAGGTTGAGGGGGGAAGGGAAAATGTGGCGGAGCAGGCCATGAAACATGAGGGGTTCCATATGAGCCACGTTCTTGTGCCTGAATTCCGGGATGGAATACGCACACTGTCATACGAGATTTTCAGGCAATACGACGGTGATGTTCCTGACAGGATATTCATTCCTGTTTCTGCGGGAACGCTGTTTCTGGGTATGCATTCCGGATTCAGCCATCTGCTTGATTCCGACGAGATAGACCACATTCCGGAAATCGTCTGCGTTCAGCCCCAGGTCATTGCTCCGATCTGTTCTGCCCTTGGAAATATCAGGTGGGTAGACGAAGGGAAAAAATCAATCGCCGACGCGCTCGTGACAAAAAATTCCGCTCTCATGTCGCATGTGGTGACAAGGCTAAAAAAAGTGGGCAAGTGTGTAACAGTGAATGAAGAAGAAATAATCTCTGCAAAGAATGACCTTGCATTGAAGGGTATTCTGACTGAATACAGCTCAGCTACCGTTTACGCTGCTTTCAGAAAAAAGAACTACGAGGGAAAAAACCTCCTCGTAATGACAGGGAACGGATTGAAAAATCTGTAGTGTTATCCCGCAATTGGATAACCTTACTCGTTCGCCTTGCTGATTATCTGTCCAAGCGTCCCAATCAGGTTTATCATGGCTGTAAGGCCAGCGGTGAATTCAGGATCTTTGAGCAGAGACATGAGTTTCAGCAATCCAAAGTTCTGGGGATTCTTGGCTCCGTCTATCATGGATTCAGTGAGTTTCTCGCTGTTGAACAGTACAAGCTTGATCAGGTCAGAAGTCTTTTCCGAAGATATCGTATGTCCCACTGCCGGCATTATGTTAAGGAGTTTTGAAATCGCGAGCAGCCCCTCTTCCGAACTCAGATAGGATGTAACAATTGTGTGATCTGACGGCACAAAACCTGAGAACAGGGTCTGGAGTTCATCTAGAAGGCCGCTTGACTGAAGTTTTTTCATCACTTCGAGCAGCTGGAGGAACATACCCCTGTTTTCCAGGGCGAATTTGAGAGCTTCCTCTATTTCATCTGGCGCTTCAATTTCATTATCATTAGGTTTTTCATCCATTTCTATCAACCTCACATCATTCCTCTCAATATCGTGGAGAAGTAAGTGTCTGAATAGTACAGCTTGAACCTGTAGTCTCCCTGCGAAGGCACTGGTACTTTTGGTGCCCGATCATAGTTGAATGATATTGTAATCCCTTCACAGGAATTAACCAGCGCGGTGCAAGCCGATCCCCCATCATAATCCCCCGAAAAAGCCATGTGATTTATCTGTGCAGTAAGGCGCTTCGCAAGGTATCTCACCTGAAGCAGAACAGAATATTCCGATCTTGGAACTTCAGGGCTAGTGGAATCTCCTATTGCAAATACATCATCCACGTTTTCAGCCTGCAGGGTATTCTTGTTCACCTTGACATACCCAAGCTCGTCAGTAAGGCCGGATTCAGCCAGATAATTCTGTCCGCGTGTTGGGGGTGAAAGCACCAGAAGGTTGTAGTTTATCTTTTCCCCGGATTCAGAGACAACCTCCTTGTTTTTCTGGCTGATCTCCTTTACGGTAAAATCTGAATGTACAGTTATTCCGCGTTCCGAAAACATCCCGGTGAACATTGATGAAATCCCACTATCAGGGAATACCCCTCCCTGCGGGTATACGAAATGGATTTCAGAGCCTTCAAGCTTTCCAGCATCCTTAAGCTGTTCCTGCAGCAGAAGAACAAACTCATGAATTGCCATAGGACACTGAACTGGCGGTTCAGAAAGCCCCACAACTATTTTGCCTCCAGTGAAATCCTCCAGCGCTTTGGAAAGCTCCAGTGCATGCTGGAGGTCATAGAAATGCTTCGCCTCGCCGTCGTACCCCGGAAGAAGCTCTGTTCTGAACGAAGAGCCGGTGGCTATGACAAGGATATCATAATCAAATTTCTTTCCTGAACGTGTGGTTATCATCCTGTGCTCCGGGAAAACGCCAGTCACTTCGTCCCTCACAAATTCAATATCGTTATTCAGCAGGAATTCTATGTCCTTAACGCTCTTCCTGTAGTTCTTCATTCCGAGTGCAACGAGCGTGCCATCCGCTCTGCAAAAATGACGGACCTCATTGCCGACCACAGTTATATCCAGCTCCCTGGGATTATTGAGTATTCTGAGCTTGTTTGCAAGGCTTATTGCGGCATTTCCGCTTCCAGTGATAAGAACCCTTCTAGCAGCAACCATTATAACACCTACCTGAAAAATCAAACGACAATTTACAAAAGCTTATACTACCTATTTTTCGAAGTGAAGTAATCATGACCATATACCTCCCGACATTCGCAGTATCAGTAGGTTTGCTTTCATTGTTGTCAGATTCCATATTTCACCGGATTATATTATAATTAGCGTTTATTGCCACTAAATGCGTGAAATCTAATTAGTAGTAAGTCAGCTTTAGGACCAATCGAATGCACTTCCATCCATTGTGCATCGTTAATTACAGTCGTCCATGAAATTGGTCCCTCATGCAGGAATAATGGCTTCCCCAATACTGCCAGAGAGATGACAGCAACATAAGCATTTATACATTGGTGCAATTTACCAGAACAATGGACTCAACCCTCCGTGTCGTTACAAAGGATAAGAATACGTTAATGCTTGAAATGCTTAATTATGACAACACCCTCCTGAGACCTCTCGTTGAAGAGCTGCTTAAGGACGATATGGTTGAGGAATCCAGGTATTACATAAAACACCCTGTGATTGACGATCCGGAAATTTTTGTCAAGGTGAAATCAGGAAAGCCCCAGGCCGCCGTGAAGAGATCCATAAAGAGGCTGAGCAAGACATTTGAGGACCTGCAGTCAGACTTTGCCAAAGAGCTCAAGAAGCTGGAAGAAAAAGCCTGACTTAAGCTTAGAGAAAAAATTTGACAAGATATGTTCTTGAGTTCAGTAACGAGTCGAACGAGGCAGTAACTGAAGTATTGAAGGCAGCCCACGACGCAGACGGCACGTTCAACGTCGAAACAAGGAAAGATAACATTGTCATTGCTGATGCGCACTTGAATACGATTGGAGAGTTGGCATTTCTAAATTTCGCATCTGAGATCATAAGCGACTTCAGGAAGCCTGGAGACCTCGAAGGCGTGGCACTCCCGGAAGGGTCATTTCATGTCCGCATTAATAGTTCATCCGGGAAACCTGAATTTAGCGAATCTGAAATTGGTGCTGTATTGCGCGGAAACAGGAACATAGATTTCAGGAATCCAGATTTCGTTACCAGGGCAGTCTTTGCAAACGGATGGTACCTGGGAATAGTCCGATATAAGAAGGACTTGAAGGGGATCAACAGTCGAAGGGCTCCCTTGAGGCCATTCTTCTCTCCTGTGACAATACATCCGAAATTCGCGAGATTTCTTCTGAATCTTTCAAGAACAAGAAGGGGCGATACCGTGCTAGATCCATTTTGTGGAACGGGCGGCATACTCCTGGAAGCCCATCTTCTCGGCAGGCGTGTCATCGGGTCGGACGCATCGCTCAATATGGTCAAAGGTTGCAGGCTGAACATGAAATATTTTTCAGCACATGCAGAAATCGTGCACAGTGACTTCATGGGTCTGAACATGGGCGAGCCGGTGGATGGTATCGTAACAGATCTTCCATATGGGCGAAGTTCCGAGCTGTCAAACTACAGCATGGACGAAATGTACGAGAATATTTTCCCCAGGTTCCACAGTTTCCTTAAGCCCCACAGGTATGCTTCACTTGTCCTTTCAGATCCGGATCTTCTCCGCCATTCAGAAGGCCTGTTCAGGATCGTATCATCCACAGCATTCAGACAGCACCGATCGCTTACCAGATATTTCATCTCAATGAGACGAATATGATATTTTCCAATGAACTATGGGATTTCCAGACAATATTACGCGCTGGCTATTAAGAAATATTTATGTAGAAGAACAAACTTAGGGAATGCGATGCGATCTTCCAGAATAGAGAACATGCTTGGTAATTCGGTTTCCGGCAAGACCGTGAACAGGGATCCGGTGGCCAGGAGATACAGAAGAAATGAGCAGGTGTTGAAGAACGCCGTCCGGGAGCTGCAGGAAAGCGTTAGGAATTACAAAGATCTTTACGTCAGGCAGATCGCAGAGATGGAAAACTTCGCGAAGGCCAAGGAGCGTGAAATATCCATCATTTCCAGAAATGCAAGCAGGGAAATAATGAAGAATCTGTTACCGTTCATCGATTCCCTGGAATCTGCTTCCAGATCTGGAAATACACTCGATGGCGTTAACTCGCTGAAAAACCAAATGGTTAAAATATTGTCTACCTATGGGTTCAAGGAAATCGAATCTGTCGGCAGAAGATTTGATCCATACTTGCATGAAGCCATTGGGCTGGTTGAATCAGAGAATGATGACCTGGTAGTGGAAGAAGTGCAAAAAGGATACATGTTAAAGGATGAGGTACTGAGAACAGCAAAGGTTCTGGTTGGAAGGAGGAAATAAAATGGCAAAGATAATAGGAATAGATTTGGGGACAAGTAATTCTGCGGCAGCTGTGGTCATTTCGGGAAGACCCACAGTAATCCCGAGTTCTGAGGGAGTCTCGATCGGCGGGAAGGCATTTCCAAGTTACGTTGCATTCACAAAGGAGGGTGACCTCCTTGTTGGAGAGCCTGCCAGGAGGCAGGCACTCGTTAATCCGGATGGCACTATTTTCGCAGCAAAGAGAAAGATGGGTACCGATTTCAAGTATAAGGTGCGTGGGAAAGAGTATACACCACAGCAGATCTCAGCATTTATCCTGCAGAAAATAAAGAATGATGCAGAAGCATTCCTGGGAGAGCCGGTCAACGAGGCAGTCATTACAGTTCCAGCATACTTCAATGACAACCAGCGTCAGGCAACAAAGGATGCCGGTTCAATAGCTGGCCTTGACGTGAAGAGAATTATTAATGAGCCGACAGCTGCATCACTATCTTACGGGATAGATAAGCTGAATGAATCACAGAAGATACTTGTCTTCGATCTCGGTGGAGGAACGCTTGACGTAACAGTCATGGATTTTGGCGATGGAGTTTTCCAGGTTATGTCCACTTCTGGGGATACCCAGCTCGGTGGAACCGACATGGATGAAGCGCTAGTGAACTTCCTCATTGAGGACTTCAAGAAGAAGGAGGGCGTAGATCTCAAGGGAGACAAGAACGCCTACATCAGGCTGAGGGACGCGGCAGAGAAAGCCAAGATAGAACTCTCCAGTGCAATGACCACAGAAGTGAATATCCCGTACATTACACAGACCTCTTCCGGTCCAAAGCATCTCCAGTATACGCTTAACAGGAGCAAGTTCGAAGAACTCATCTCGCCAATTGTGGAAAGGGCACATTCACCCCTCGATTCAGCCATCAGCGCGGCAAAGCTGAGCAAAGACGATCTCACCAAAATAATACTTGTCGGGGGTCCAACTAGGATACCGTACGTGAGAAAATATGTGGAAGATTACTTCGGAAAGAAAGTTGAGGGCGGAGTCGACCCTATGGAGTGCGTTTCCATCGGCGCGGCCCTTCAGGGTGCTGTACTGGCAGGCGAACTCAAAGACATAGTGCTTCTCGATGTTACACCCCTCACTCTTGGAGTTGAAACGCAGGGCGGAATAGTGGCTCCGGTAATACCTGCAAACACGACGATTCCAACCAGGAAGTCGCAAATTTTCACTACCGCTGCTGACATGCAGACAGCAGTTACCATACATATAGTGCAGGGGGAGAGGCCCATGGCGAACGACAATATATCGCTCGGAATGTTCAATCTGATAGGCATACCGCCTGCGCCAAGGGGGATACCCCAAATTGAGGTGTCCTTCGATATTGACGCCAACGGAATAATCAATGTTTCTGCAACTGACAAAGGAACAGGCAAGAAGCAGGGGATATCTATAACAGCTTCAAACAAGCTCTCCAAGGACGAGATTGAGAAAATGAAGCAGCAGGCGGAACAGTTTGCAGAGGAGGACAAGAAGAAGCGTGATCTTGTTGAACAGATCAATCTCGCGGAAAGCCTCATCTACACAACCGAAAAGACAATCAATGAAGCAGGAGATAAACTCGATTCTGCGATCAAGGACGGAATCAGGGAAGAGATCAAAAACACAAGAACGGCAATAGAATCAAACGATCCTGAGAAGATAAAGGCTGCAGTTGAAAACCTGAGCAAGAAAGTGCAGGAAGCTGGCTCAAAGATCTATGAGGCGGCCGGAGCCGCAGGATCTGAGCAGGCAGAAGGCGCTGAGGTACCGCCGGAAGGCGAAGCTTCACAATCGGAGGAAGCAGAGCCTGCAGGAGAGGGACCCACAGTGGAGGGCTCCGAGGACGGGCCTGGGGATTCTGAAGTTTCCCCTGAGGAAGCATCGGATGAAGAAACATCTGATGAGGAAAACACGGAGTAAGGATATTGAATAAAGATGGCTAAGGATTACTATCAGATCCTGGGAGTCGGCAAGGAAGCCACAACCGATCAGATAAAGACTGCTTTCAGAAAACTGGCACGGCAGTATCATCCTGATGCCAATCCAAACGCAAATGAAACAGAGAAAAAGGCCACTGAAGAGAAGTTCAAGGAAATAAGTGAAGCCTACGAAGTTCTCTCAGACTCCCAGAAACGGTCGATGTATGACCAGACCGGAAGCGTGGAATTTGGACCCGGAAGGCAGGACTTCAACTGGCAGGATTTCACCCATTTCTCGGATTTTGAAGATATTTTTAACCGGATTTTCGGTGGTGGAGGATCCGGCTTTTCATCAGACTTCTTTTCCGGTTTCAGGGATGCAGGTCCGGATCTGGATATGGCACTCCGGGTTAACGTTTCCCTGGAAGACGCCTATTATGGAAATGCCAAGGAAATAAAATTCAGGCGCAACAAACCGTGTGAAAAATGCGGCGGAACCGGTGCAGAGGGCGGAAAGCTCGATATATGCAATACCTGCAGCGGATCCGGCCAGCAGCGTATAGTTCAGGGCCAGGGCTTTTTCAAAATGGTTTCAGTGACTGTATGCAGAACTTGCGGCGGGCTTGGAAAAATCCCGAAAAAAGCCTGCAATATCTGCAAGGGCAACGGATCCCTTTCCGTTACTGAAAGCCTGCAGGTAAAGATACCGAAAGGCGCTCCGAACAACCTGAAGATAAGATACAGGGGAAGAGGGCAGTCCTACAAGGGTAAGGTTGGCGACCTCTTCATACTCCTGAGCATACCTGACCAGGCCGGACTGAGAAGAAACTCTGACGACCTGTACATTGAAAAGGAAGTAACATTTCCTGAAGCTGCACTTGGAACAGAAGTTGAAGTAGGGCTGTTCAAAGAGAAATTTGTTCTTCATGTTCCGCCAGGAACCCAGCCTGGGGAGCGGCTGAAAATGAAGGGAGCTGGGATGCCTCATATGAATCATGGGGGTTCGGGGGACCTTCATGTAAGGATCGATGTGGAAGTTCCAAAAAAGCTGACAGCAAAGCAGAAGGAACTGATATCGCAGCTTATGGAAGAAACTTCAAAAAAGAAATCCTGGTTTGGAAGGAACCAGTGAGAGGATCACAAATTATTTCTGCAGATTCTCCTCTGCGCCTGAAGATGCAGTCCGCCTGATTCTGTCAAGCACATGGGTTATGCCGATTATCATGAGTAATGCGCCCACTACGTTTATGATGATGTGGAGTAAGCCGCCAACCCTTACCATGATATTGTCGAACATTTCTCCAGACCGGTAAAGGCCAATCGCAAGGAAAATAGCGCCTATAAGCACGATTATGCCTCCGAGCAGAATGAGTAGTAAGGAACCAACAATTGCTCCGGCAATTGTCGAGTCAATCTGTGGTGTCGTGGTCCTAATCGGAAGAAACGGCTTGAGCTCGGTGAGGAGCAAGAGAAGGGAGAGAAGCAGGATGATTATGCCAACTGAATAAAGTATTGAGCCTGCGGCCAAGGGCTGTCAGATCGCTGAATCCAACATACATAAGCATCAGGCTGGAAACCGAGAACACCACAGCAACTCCAACGATGATCATAATGCTGTTAATCAGGCTCTGAACCTGTGCGGAAGTCAGTACGGTGGTACTAGCTCCTGCGGTTCCCAGATGGCCGAACGCGGAAGAGGCCCAGGATCCTGAAGTATACGATTTCAAGCGCCAGAGTGATTCCAAAGGTTGCAATCGATATTATGGCCCACATCCTTATTTTTTTGAGCCCCTTGACTGCAGGAACCCGAAAATTCTTCTGTTCCTGGAGCCCTGAACTGGGGGACTCACCGAACGTCTCCAGCTGCATGCCGCAAACAGCACACAGGGAATTTTGTTCCCTGTTCTGGTATCCGCAGTTGGCGCAGTATCTGGTCATTTGCATGTATTAACAGGCAAATACTGAAATACATTTGTGTTTATTTTCTCTGTCTCATGGCAGTGGGCTTGCAAGGGAATTAAAGTGGCATGGAAATATACAGGTTTGTACGAAACTTTTTTATTCAGTTGAAAGTATATGTAATTGTGAAGGCTCTAATTGCATTTGACGGAACAGAGG